>DATAGU010000264.1:0-63486 GCA_036263495.1 Polyangia bacterium
TCCAGGGCGAGAGTTACCGCCTCAAGCACAAGAAGCGCGCCGGCCTGATCGGCGCCTCGCAGCGGGGTTAATTCACCAGGGAGCGAGGAGGGGTCAAAATTACTGTCGCTGGAGGGGTCAAAAATAGTGTCGCTTGACACGGGCATCGACGTCGTCACGATCGGTGTGGCGGGGCTCGTAGGTGCACGTGACAACGAGATCCTCGCGCGTGCGTATGCCGAAGGGCGCGTGGTCCTGACACAAGATGCCGATTTCGGCACCTTGGCCGTGGCTCGCGGCGAACCCTACACGGGGATTGTCTTCTTGCGGCCCGGGAACCTGCCCGTGCACGAGATTGTCGCCACCGTGGCCACTGCCTGGGCTCACGAGAAGGAGATCGATGTCGAGATCCCGTTCATCTTGGTGATCGAGCGGCGAGCCGGCGGCGTGCGAGTCAGGCTCCGGGGCCCGGCGTTGCAAGAGAAGTGAGAGGGGGGAGCTGAGGGAGGGGGAGCCGAGGGGCGGTATGAAAGAATCCAAGTCGTTCCCGTGCCAAGGGAGCGACGTAGGTAGTTTGTTAGGTTCTTTAATACCGTCCCGAGCCTTGTCTCACCGAGTCATGTCTCAGGGCGTGAGATCGGCGATCTGAATGCCGATCGGGATCACTTCGGGTCCGGAGGGCCAGAGTCCGGCGATCTGGTACTCAAGACGGCCGTTATGAGCCTGCCTCAGAGGCGAGGGCACGACCAACTTGACGTGATTGCCGTAGCCCACAAAAGTGACGTCGAAGGCGACGTCGCTGGCATCGAGGGGCATGATGATCTGCCGGGACGTGCCGCCACTGATGCCGGCATAGGTCTCGTTCACGTGCCCGCTCGAGTCTTTGTACGAGACTTCGACCTTGGCGACGTAACTGCCGGCGTTCCGGAATTCGGCGACGATATTCTGGATGTATCCGGTCCAGTCGGGGATGAGGATGTCCCCTTCGAAGGAGGCGAAGGTGTAGGCGACGGGGATCTCTTCGCCGTCGGCGGTGCCCGGGGCCGGCCAGATCTGTTTGTCGATGTCGCCCTCCTCGTGGACCACGGCATAGGAGCCGCTCAGAGCCGCTTGGAGTCCGGTCGTACCCAGGAGCTTGCCCGCGGCGTCCGCCTTGCCGCTAATGGAGAGCTTCGAGTTCTGGGTCCGAGAGGCGGCGTTGATGCCGCTCTTGGCCCAAACCACGCTGGAAATGAAACCGAACCCCTGATCGATGCTCCCCGCCGTCCGCAGGCCGATGCTGTCCGCCAATGCGTTCAACGACGCCTTGTTGGAGGCCGCGACCTGGGCCGCGTCCCTGATGAATTCGATGCGGGAGACATTGAACTCGGACATCAACTCGCTCGCCGCCTCGAACTCCCACGAGACGACGAAGCCGCCACTCGCATCGAGGGTGATGCCGGTCGTACCCACGGGGATCTGGGTGACTCCAGCTTCAGGTTGGATCTCGAACGTCTTGCGACGGACCCTCTTGGTGCTCTTTTGCCAGGCGACCGATGGCCGGGTCGTCTCGGTCTCGTATCCGGTCAGGCTCCCGACGGGTGCGAACGCGCCATCGGTCGATAGGGAGCCGATAGAGCCCACTTTGATTCGCGGGTCGAGGCTCCAGTTGCCCCATTGCTTCGAATCGCTCTGGCGAATCAATCCGGTGAAGATGCGGTTCCACATATCAACCTCCCTGGGATGGCCGACCCCTGAGACAGCAGCGCAGTGATGAGTGTACAACTATTATTTGAGAATCTCGCGTATCGGGCAGCGCTCGATCACGCTCCGTCCCCCTCCGGCCACAGCCAGGCGGCGCCGCGTACGCCGCTCGAATCCCCGTGCCGGTTCTGCACCACGCGCGTGGCCACCCGGTCGGAGAACACGTGCCGTGGCAAGCGCTCCCGCACAAGGTCGTAGAGCGCGCCGATGTTGGACATGCCGCCGCCGAGCACGACGACGTCGGGGTCGACGACGTTGATGACCGAGGCGAGCCCCCGCGCCAGGCGATCCGCATAGCGCGCGAGGCTCTGGGTGGCGATGCCGTCGCCCCCTGCCGCCCGGGCGACGATCTCCGGGCTCGCCAGCACCTCGCCGCTTGCGGCGGCGTGATCCCTCTCGAAGCCCGGCCCAGACAGAAACGTCTCGATGCAGCCGCGCTTACCGCAGTAGCAGTTGGGCCCCGGTAGCTCCTCGGGCGCGGGCCAGGGCAACGGGTTATGGCCCCACTCGCCCGCGATGCGATTCGGGCCTTCGAGGCAGCGCCCGTGCACCACGATGCCGCCGCCCACGCCGGTGCCGAGGATGACGCCAAAGACCACCCCGGCCCCGGCCGCGGCGCCGTCGATCGCCTCGGAGAGCGCGAAGCAGTTGGCGTCGTTCATCAGGCGGACGGGGCGACCGAGCGCGGTCGCGAGGTCGCGGTCGAGGGGCTGGCCGTTGAGCCAGGTGGAGTTGGCGTTCTTGATGAGGCCGGTGGCGGGCGAGATGGCGCCTGGGGTGCCGACGCCGAAGCTGCCGCGCTCGCCGATGTGCCGTTCGAGGTCGGCCACGAGCTCGGCGATGGCGGCCAGCATCGCGCGGTACTCCCGCGGGGTGGGGATGCGCCGCCGCGCGAGCTCGCGTCCATCGGGCCCGAGCGCGATGGCTTCGATCTTGGTGCCGCCGAGGTCCACGCCGATCCGCATGGCACCCATGGTAATCGAGACACCGCGCTATCATGGCTCCCGCATGACGCGCCGCCTCGTCTTCGTGTACGCCGCCGACTCAGGGCTCCTCAACACGGCCATCGACATGGCGCACAAGATCCTCTCGCCCACGACATACCCCTGCCAGCTGTGCGCGCTCACCTACGGGCCCCTCGGCATGCGGCGGCGCTGGGCGGCGTTCGTGAAGCGGCTGCCCTATCCGGCCGTGTTCCTGCATCGCAACGAGTTCCTGCGCGACCATCCCGGGACCGAGGCGGCGCTGCCGGCGCTGTTCATGGAGGAAGAGGGGCGGCTGTCGCCCCTGGTGGACGGCGGCGCGGTCCGTTCATGCCGCGACCTCGACGAGTTGATGACACTCGTGGAGACCCGCCTGAGCGGGCGCCCCGTCTGAGCGAGCCGGCCACAGTCCCGGCCTGACGTCTCCACGATCAAGGTATGCTCTCCCCATGTCGAGTCTTCGAGAGCTGGCGGTCTCGCGCCAACACCCGGCGCGCAAGCTCGTCTACCGCGACGGACGGGTGCACGTCGTCCTGCGGCCCACCACGGTGGAAGACGCCGAGATCCTCGCCGCCGCGGTCCAGGGGAGCCGCTCGGAGCTCCAGGCGTTCATGCCCTGGTCTCACGCCGAGCAGAGCGCCTACGTGCAGCTCGAGCGCCTCAAGGCGGTGGAGGCCGAGTACTGGGCCGGGAAGTCTCTCGCCATGGGCCTCTTCGCGGCCGACGGCGGAGAGTTCCTCGTGAGCGTCGGGCTCGAGGCGCGCGTGCCGCTCAACCCGAACGGGCTCGAGATCGGCTACTGGACCATGACCGCTCACGCCGGCCGTGGCCTGGCCACGCTCGGCGTGCGGATGGCGATCGCCTATGCGTTCGAGCACCTCGGCTGCGATCGGCTGCAGGTGCTGCACGACGAGACCAACCACGCGAGCCGGCGGGTCATCGAGAAGTGCGGCTTCGTCTTCGAAGGCACGCTGCGGAACGCCGTGACGCCGCCGACCCCCGAGCTCGCGCAGGCGGGCTTTCGCGGCACCGAGAGGCACCGGCTCTACGCGCTCTGGCCCGAGGATCGCGCCCGCCTCGACTGGTATGCCCCGCTCCTCGCGCGGCTCGAGGTCTACAACATTGGCGGTTACCGGGTGGCACACCCGTGAAGAGGTGGCCCCGGTCGCTTGCGACCCTGGGGCTTCCTTAGTACCTTGGCCGCGGCAAGGAGAACCCCATGACCCACATGACCCACGTGGACAAGCTCGTGCACGCCGGCCTGCTCGATCCCAGCTCCCTCACCGAGCAGCAGAAGGACCTCATCAATTGCGAGCTCTCTGACGAAGAGGTGGAGGTCATCATCAAGGCCGGCCGGAAGCTGCAGAGCCACCCGCAGGCCGCCGGCAAGCGCGTGGCCTTCGCCTTTTGATCCCCGAGCAGTCCCGCTGTAGCGGTCGCCAGCTCCATCCCCCTGACGTCCTGGTCTTTCCAGCCGAAGGAGCGCTCCCATGGGGCTCGTCCCGCTGAGGCGTGGCGCCTCGGGCCGGCGAGGCCAGCGCGCTGGCACGCACGACCGCCCCCGCTGCAAGACGCTGCTCGTCGAGCTCCCGTTCAAGAACTTCAGCCGCCCGAGCATCGGCCTCGGCCTGCTCAAGGCCGCCCTCGGCGAGGCGGGCTACGAGTGCAGCGTCCGCTACGCCAACGTCGAGTTCGCCGCCCTCATCGGCGTCGAGACCTATCGTGTCCTCGCCGAGCAGGTGCCCGAGCCGCTCCTCCTCGGCGATCTCGTCTTTGCCCCGGCCCTCGGCCCGCGGCGCGGCGGCTTCGAGGCCCTGCGTGACCTCGGCCCGCTCTTCCTCGCCGACGGCTCGGCGCTCGGCAAGGCCCCGGACTGGCTGTGGCAGCGCCTCCCCGAGCTGCAGCACGAGGCCGCCACGTTCGCGGCCCGCCTGGCCGAGGAGCTGGCCGGGACCGACGCCACGCTGGTCGGGTTCAGCTGCATGTTCCAGACCCTCCCGAGTCTCGCGGTGGCCCGCCTGCTCAAGGCCCGCGCGCCCGACAAACGGATCGCCCTCGGCGGCTCGCACTGCGAGGGCGAGATGGGCCTGGCCCTCCATGAGGCCTACCCCTTCATCGACTTCGTCGCCCGCGGCGAGAGCGAGCGGCTCATCGTGGATCTCGTCGCCGCACTCTCCGGCGAAGGTCCCGAGCCGGCGGACATCCCCGGCCTCATCTGGCGCGAGGACGGCGCCTCGCGCACCGCCGGGGACCGCGCCCGACGCATCGACGACCTCGACACCCTGCCGCTCCCCGCCTACGACGACTGGTACGCGCAGCTGCGCGCCGCCCACCCGGACCTGCCGGCGCACGAGCTCGAGCTGCCCTTCGAGGCCAGCCGCGGCTGCTGGTACGGCGAGAAACACCACTGCACCTTCTGCGGCCTCAACGGCGAGAGCATGACCTTCCGGAGCAAGAGCGCCGCCCGCGTGCTCGACGAGCTCCGCGCCCTCGCCCGCTACGACATCCCGTTCGTCTACGCCGTGGACCTCATCTTCGACCACCGCTACTTCGAGACCCTGCTCCCGTCCCTGGCGAACGAGCCGTTCACGCACACCCTCTTCTTCGAGACCAAGTCGAACCTCACCCGCCGCCAGATGCAGCTCCTCCGCGACGCGCGCATCCGTCTCATCCAGCCCGGCATCGAGAGCCTCTCGACGCCGGTCCTCGCCCTCATGCGCAAGGGCGTCACCGCGTGCCAGAACGTCCGCCTCCTCAAGTGGGCCGCCGAGCTCGGCATCGCCGTGTTCTGGAACCTGCTCTACGGCTTCCCCGGCGAGTCGGCCGAGGACTACCGGCGGCTCGCTGAGCTCTTGCCCGCCCTCACGCACCTCATGCCCCCGCAGGGCGGCTACAAGGTGCGCGTCGATCGCTTCAGCCCCCTCCACTTCGACGCCGCCGCGCTCGGCGTCGGTCCCATCCGCCCCGCGCCCGCCTATGCCGCGGTCCACGACCTCCCCGAGGACATGCTCGGCCGCCTGGCCTACCACTTCGAGCCGGTGAAGGACGACCGGTCCTTCGATTACATGCAGCCGGTGGCCGCCGCCGTGCGGGGCTGGCACGAGGCGCTCGGCCAGTCGAGCTTCGTGGCCCTCGACCACGAGGGCACGCTGCGGCTCTTCGACCGCCGGCCGGTGACGATGAAGACCGGCGCCGGGACCGGGGCCACCGCCCGCCTGGAGGGCCGCGAGCGCGCGATCTACCTTGCCTGCGACGCCGGGGCCACGGCCGGAGCCCTCGCCGTCGCCGTGGGCGAGACGGAGGCGCGGGTCCGCGACGTCCTCCAGGACTTCATCGAGCGGCGCTGGGTGGTCGAGCTCGATGGCCGCTTTCTCAGCCTCGCGGTCCCGCTCGATGACGTCGTCCCTGCCGGCCTGCCCGAAACGGTGCTATCGCCCATGTGTCATGCGATCTACGTCAAACGCCTGCTTTCGCTCGGCCGGTTCTTTGTCGGCGGGGAGCAGCCCGCGCCGCCGCCGTAAGAGGATGCCCGCCTCCATGAAGAGCCGCCTCCGCGCCTACGCCTCCTTCCTCCTGGCCCCGCTGGTGCTCTTGGCGCTCCACGCAGCGGGAGACCCGGTGGCCCTGGCCCGGCGCGCGGCCCCGAGCGGCGCGGGCAACATCTTCACGACCAGCAGCGGCACCACGCTCTGGTACGAAGTCCGCGGCGGCGGTCCCGGCGTTCACAGACCCCCGCTCATCGTCGTCAACGGTGGGCCCGGCTTCGATCACACCTACATGCTCGCCTCCGACGTCTGGGACCGGCTCTCCGCCCAGCGCCCGGTCGTGCTCTACGATCAGCGCGGCACCGGCCGTTCGGGCGCCCTCAAGGCCGGCGAGCCCTGCACGCTCGCGGACGAGGTCGCCGACCTCGAGGCCCTGCGCGCCCGGCTCGGCGTCGAGAAGTTCGACCTCCTCGGCCACTCCTGGGGCGGCTACCTCTCCATGGCCTACGCCATCCGCCACCCCGAGCGCGTGCAACACCTCGTGCTCTGCGACGCCGCGGCGCCCCGGTTCGCGGACACCGTGTTCCTGCTCCGCGCCCTCCACCCCGAGGCCATGGAGCGCCGCGACCGCCTCGACGCCCTGGCTCTGCTCGGCGACCGGGCCGCGGGCGAGGAGAGCCTGCGCGAGGTCATGAACATGCTCTTCCTCTCGCCGAAGAAGCGAGAGGAGTTCCTGGCGGCGAGCGGGACCTACCAGTTCAGCCACGCCGTGAACCAGGCCATCGAGGCCGAGATCGCGCGCCACGACCTCGGCCCCGCGCTGTCCCAGCTCAAGATCCCCGCGCTCGTCCTCACCGGCCGCTACGACGCCAACATCGCCCCCGAGACGGCGTGGAAGCTCCACAAGCTCCTCCCAGGCTCCCGCTTCGTCGTCTTCGAGCAGAGCGGCCACCTCCCCTTCGTCGAGGAGCCCGAGGGCTTCCAGCGCGCGGTGGAGAGTTTCCTGAACGCCAACTGAACTACGGGGACCCATGCAGCGGCCGACCCACAGCCAGGTGCTCCGCGGCAAGCTCGACCTCTTCGGCCGTCCCCTCGACGCCGTGCTCGACCGGTTCTGGGCGTCGCCGGACGTGGACCGCCTCTTTCCCCGCTACCTCGTGCAGGTGCACCAGATGATCCGGGCCAGCGTCCCCCTCATGGAGACCGCCCGGCGCTGCGCCGCCGCCCGCGCCGACGACCCCGTGTGCGCGGCCCTCGTCGGGTACCTCGACGAGCACATCGAGGAGGAGCGCGATCATGACCTGTGGGTGCTCGAGGACCTCGAGGTCCTCGGCGTGCCGCGGAGCGAGGCGCTGTCACGCATCCCCGCGCCGTGCGTGGCGGCCCTCGTGGGCGCGCAGTACTACTGGATCCAGCACCACCACCCGGTGGCCCTGCTCGGCTACATCGCGTCGCTGGAGGACCGCCCCGCGTCCGCGGCCTTCCTCGCCGACCTCCAGGCGCGCACCGGCTTCCCCGAGGCCGCGTTCCGCACCCTGCGCAAGCACGGCCAGCTCGACCCCGGGCACCGGGAGGCGCTCGATCGCTTCTTCGATCACCTGCCGCTCCTGCGCCCGCACCTGACCCTCATCGGTCTCAGCCTCGCGCATACCGCCTCGTGCCTCACGGAATGCATCGAAAACCTCCTCTGAGGTCACGCAAGATGCCGCCTTCCTCAACGTCCATGGCATGATCGAGCTTCGACACGAAGCTATCCATCCGCAACGCGACCCGGGGCGAGCTGACCTGCAACGACGACGCGCTCGGGGTGGGTGGGGTCACCGGTCTGGCGAGCTACCTCGAAGTCGACCTGCCGGCCGGCAGCTACTACGTCATCCTCGATGGCTATAGCGTCGGAGCGCGTGGCAACTACCGGCTCAACGTGAGCTCGTTCCCGCTCTGAGCCTCATCCGGCGGCCGGGCGCGTAGGCCCGCCGCGCCAGAGGGTCTGCTGCAGCAGGAGGGTGTGGTACACCTCCTCGCCATGTCGGCTCCCGATCCCCACGAGCTGTGCTCCGCCATCCCCGCCGCCATCGTCGGTGTCTGCCGGCGCCTGCGCGAGGCCGGTCACGAGGCCTGGGTGGTGGGCGGGGCGGTGCGCGACCTCATCCTCGGCCGGCCGGCCCAGGACTTCGACGTGGCCACGGCGGCGCGGCCTGAGCAGGTGGCGCAGGTCTTCGGGCGCCGTCGCACCATCCCCACGGGCGAGCGGCACGGCACGGTGACCGTGCTCATCGGCGATGGCGAGGAGCGCCACCAGGTGGAGGTCACGACGTTCCGCGGCGAGGGCGCCTATACGGATGGGCGGCGGCCGGACTCGGTGGAGTTCGTGCGCGACCTCGTGCAGGACCTCGAGCGCCGCGACTTTACGATCAATGCGCTGGCGCTCGATCCCCTCGGAGCCCCCGGGCAGCAGCTGGCGGATCCCTTCGGGGGCCTCGTGGATCTGGCGGCGCGCACGCTGCGCGCGGTGGGCGACCCGCGGGCGCGGTTCCGCGAGGATGGGCTGCGCGTGATGCGCGCGGTGCGTTTTGCCGCCCAGCTCGAGTTCACGCTCGACCCGGCCACCGAAGCGGCGATCCCGCAGGCGCTCGACGTATTCAAAAAGGTGTCGCAGGAGCGGGTGCGCGACGAGCTGCTCAAGCTGCTCGGCGCGCCACGGCCGTCGATCGGGCTGCGCCTGATGGAGCGCACCGGGCTCCTCGGCGAGGTGCTGCCGGAGCTGTGCGAGGCCGTGGGGCTACACCAGAACCGCTATCACAGCTACGACGTGTGGGAGCACACGGTGGTGGCGGTGGACGAGACGCCGGGCGCGGAAGACAGCCGGGCGCTCGTGCGCCTCGGGACCCTGCTTCACGACGTGGGCAAGCCGCGCACGGCGGCGCCCAAGGAGGGGAGCCCGGACGAGAACACGTTCTTTGGCCACGACGCGGTGGGGGCGGAGATGGCGGACGCCATCTGTCGCCGCCTCAAGCTGCCCAACCGCGACCGGGAGCGGGTGGTGGCGCTCGTGCGGCACCACATGTTCTGGTACTCGGCCGAGTGGACGGATGCGACGGTGCGCCGCTTCATCGGGCGGGTGGGGCTCGATGTCATCCCGGATCTGTTTGCGCTGCGCACGGGCGACGTGCGCGCTCGCGGTCGGGGGGAGTCGCCAGGGGTCGAGATCGACGAGCTCAAGGCGCGCATCGAGCGCGAGGTGGAGGCCGAGCGCGCGCTCAAGGTGACGGACCTGGCGGTGGACGGCAAGGACGTGATGCGGGTGCTCGGCTGTCCGCCGGGGCGCATCGTGGGCGACGTGCTGCGCCAACTGCTCGAGCGGGTGATCGAGGATCCCGCGCTCAATGATCGGGAGCGGCTCACGGCGCTCATCCCCGAGGTGGCGCGCGAGTTCGCGCCTGGCCCGGGCGCTGCTGGGTAAATGGATTCGTCGGTCACGCTCACGCTCACGCTCACGTATTGCTGGCCCTCTTCGGGGACCGTGCTCGCTCGGGTATGATGGGCGCGTGCGTGCCGTGTGGTGGGTCCTGTGCTGGTTCTGTCTTTGGGCCGTGGGCTCGGCGAGAGCGGAGGAGGCGGGCGACTTCACGTCCGATGTGCAGGTGCTCTCCCGGGTGGCGGCCTGCGCGGGGGATGCGCCGGTGCCGGCGCAGTTCGACGCGCGCGAGGTGGCGTCCCATTGCCGCGCGCTCGACCAGGCGGTGAAGGAGTTTCGCCGTCACTGGCTGCGGCACGCGGGGCCATTCTTCACCGAGCTCGTGCCGGCCGGCCTGCCCGAGACCGTGATCTATCCCTTTGGCGGTGGCGATCTCCTGGCGGCGCTGCTGGTGTTCCCGAACGCGCGCGAGTACACGACGCTCTCGCTCGAACGCGCGGGCGACGTGCGCGCCCTGGGCGCCCTGCCCCGCCACCAGATCGGCGACGCGCTGGGGGCGATCCGGGAGCAGGTGATCCATCTCCTGCGCCTCGCGCACTCGAAGACCGACGACATGCGGCACCTCGCCCGGCGGCATGTGCCGGTGGAGCTCATCGATGCCCTGGTGGGCATGGCGGTCACGGGATATCAGCCGGTGTCGCTGCGGTACTTCGAGGTGAAGCCGGACGGCACACTCGCGTATGTAGACCGGGCCGAGATCGAGAAGGCCGGGGCCGAGGCGGCGCCGCGCCTCATGAACGTGGAGATCGAGTTCCAGGCCACGGGCGGACCGCGCAAGGTGTTCCGTCACATCTCTGCCAACCTCGACGATGCTCACCTGGAGGCGGATCCCGCGGTGCTGCGCCACCTCGAGGCCAAGGGGCGGGTGGCGGCGATGACCAAGGCGGCGAGCTACCTCCTCTGGTGGCGCAGCTTCACGCGCATCCGCGAGTATCTGCTCGGGCACATGGAGTGGATGGTCTCGGACAGCACCGGGATCCCGCTCGAGGACGCGCGCGCGGCCGGGTTCGAGCAGGTGACGTACGGGCGCTTCGTCGGGCCCTTCTTCGCCGGCGAGCAGCGCAAGACCGAGGCGTTCGTGCGGTTATGGAAGGACAGCCCGTATCGGCCGCTGGCGTTTCGTTTCGGGTATCCGGACAGCGGGGGGCACTCGCACCTGCTCGTCACGCGGCGCATGGCGTCCCACTGATAGATAGATATAGAGAAGCCAAGAGACGGGAGACGGAGGCACGACATGCAGCTCCATGCCGATCTGCGCCAGCGCGCGGTGATGTACGCCGAGGACGCGGTGTGGGTGCCCT
This sequence comes from Polyangia bacterium, assembly GCA_036263495.1. Classification (GTDB taxonomy): domain Bacteria; phylum Myxococcota_A; class Polyangia; order Palsa-1104; family SHYY01; genus DATAGU01. Next base: position 10,967 of record DATAGU010000264.1, read on the forward strand.
CGCCGCTGCCAGGGGTGACGCGGCGCATGCTCGATCGCGACGGCGGTGAGGTGGCGCGCGCGACGAGCGTCGTGCGCTATGCGCCGGGCAGCCGCTTCAGCCGCCACGAGCACGGCGGCGGCGAGGAGTTCCTCGTGCTCGAGGGCACGTTCTCGGACGAGATGGGCGATTACCCCGTGGGCACGTACGTGCGCAACCCTCCGGGGTCGGGCCATGCCCCGTGGAGCGTGGAGGGCTGCGCGATCCTTGGCAAGCTGCGCCAGTTCGACCCGCGCGACACCGCCCGCGTGGTGATCGATTCGCGGGCGGCGGCCTGGTTGCCGCTGCCGGTGCCGGGCCTCACGCTCCTGCCGCTCCATGAGTTCGGCAGCGAGCAGGTGGCGCTCCTGCGCTGGCAGCCGGGGACGCGGTACCCGCTGCACGATCATCCGGGGGGCGAGGAGATCTATGTGATCGAGGGGACGCTCCTCGATGAAGAGGGGCGCTACGCCGCGGGCACGTGGCTGCGCAACCCGCCGGGCTCACGTCATGCGCCGTACTCTGAGGAGGGGTGTTTGCTCTACGTGAAGTCCGGCCACCTCGGCTGAGCTGAGGCGGGCCGAATCGGTCCCCCGGGGTTGTCCCTATTTCCCGTGCCGCTCGGCGTTCGCCTTGCGCAGCGCCTCCAGTCCCTGGCGCAGCTCCGTGACTTCGCGCTGGAGGGTCTCGATCTCCTGGGCCTGGGACTGCAGCGCGGCGACGGCCATGCTGGTGTAGCCGTAGAGGTCGACCATGTCGCGCTCCGGGTCCACGGCCGGGCTGCCGGACTGGTCATCGATCATGAAGCCGAGGCGGCGCGGGGCGTCCGCCGCCTGGAAACGATAGCGGTAGGTGGCCAGCTTGAGGGCCCGCACCTGATGGTGGATGCGCTCGAGCTCCGACGGCCCGAGGTAGACGATGTCGCGCTTCTCGGCGCGCCGCGAGATGGGGCAGCCGCCTGGAGCGCGTGTGGGGTCGGTGGTCGCGCACACGAGCTGACGGTTGCAGTCGTCGCGGGGATCGCATTGCTGGCCCACCGCGGTGCAGGGATCGCCCGCGCGCTCGGTGCTGCAGGCCACGCCACCATCCCTCGGGGCATAGCCCTGGCAGACGGGGTCGCCGCAGGTGTAGTACCAGGCTGGGTTGCGTGTGCCGTCACATCCAGCCACGCCGGCGAGGGCGGCGAGCAGCAGTCCGGCAGAGTTCGAGAAGAGCCTCTGTGACATGTTGCACCTCCTGTAAGACAAACGATGCGACGGCTCGGGATCGGTCGGTGACCGGGCGCCGGATCCATTATCGGCACGTCTTGGACGGGGGCCTGGGGAATTCGGGGCGAGAGGAGAGGATCAGCCGCGCGGGCCGGGCAATTCGAGCTGGTCGGCGGCGGAGTATGGATCGAGGGTGCGGGCGGCGATGCGATCGATGAGATCGGGGCGGGTGGCGAGGGCGCGGGCCACGGCCTGGCGCATGCGCTCTTGCAGGACCTCGCCGAGCAGGACCTCGGCGCGCTTGTGCCGCCGCGCCGCGCTCGGGCCGGCGGTGTCGGCGACGTTGCGCTCGCGATGCTTCTCGATGGCCTGGACGAGCTCATCGATGCCCGCGCCGGTGGTGGCCACGGTCTTCACGATCTCGATCTGCGGCATCTCGCCGGTCGGCGAGGTGCTGTGGCGCAGCTCGAGCATGGCCACGAGGTCGCGCACCGAGCGGTCGGCGCCCTCACGGTCGGCCTTGTTGACCACGAGCACGTCGGCGATCTCGAGGATGCCGGCCTTGATGGCCTGGATCTCGTCGCCCAGGCCGGGCACGGTGACGACCACCGTGGTGTCGGCCTGGGACACGATCTCGACCTCGTCCTGCCCGACGCCCACGGTCTCGACCAGCACCACGTCGTAGCCCATGGCATCGAACACCGTGACCACGTCGGCGGTGGAGCGCGAGAGGCCCCCGAGGTGACCGCGGGTGGCGAGCGAGCGGATGAACACGCCGGGGTCGGTGGCGTGCCGCTGCATGCGGATGCGGTCGCCGAGGATGGCCCCGCCTGAGAACGGGCTCGACGGGTCTACGGCCACCACGGCGATGCGCTTACCGGCGCCGCGGTAGTGGGCGATGAGCGCATCGACCACCGTGGACTTGCCGGCACCGGGGTTGCCGGTGATGCCCACGACCAAGGCATGCCCGGTGTGGGGATAGAGCAGCTTGAGGACGTTCTCGGCGCCGGCGATGCGGTCGTCGAGGTCGCGCATGAGGCGCGCGGCGGTGCGGAGATCGCCCGCGCGCACCTTGTCGGCGATGGCCTGCGAGTCATCCATGGGCATGGGCTTGGACATGGGAGCGGCCTAGCCTCGCCCGAGGAGTTCGCGCGAGATGACCAGGCGCTGCACCTCGTTCGTGCCTTCGCCGATCTCGCACAGCTTGCAGTCGCGGAGCGCCCGCTCGACCGGGAACTCGCGGGTGTAGCCATAGCCGCCATGCACCTGGATGGCGCGGTCGCAGGCGCGCATGGCCACGCGCGCGGCGAACAGCTTGGCCACCGAGGCCTCGCGGGTGATGCGCTGGCCGTTGTCCTGCATCCAGGCGGCGCGGCGCACGAGCAGGCGCGCCGCGTCGAGCTCCGTGGCCGAATCGGCGAGCATGAACTGGATCGCCTGGAAGTTGGCGATGGCCTGACCAAACTGCTTGCGCTCCTTGGCGTAGGCCACGGCGGCCGCGAGCGCACCCGCGCCGAGGCCCACGGCCATCGAGGCGATGGAGATGCGGCCGCGGTCGAGGATCTTCAAGGTGTCGATGAAACCGCTGTCGAACTCGCCGAGCTGGTTCTCGAGCGGGATGGCGCAGTCCTCGAACACGAGCTCGGTCGTGTCCGAGGAGTGGCAGCCCATCTTCTCGATCTTCTTGCCCACGCGGAAGCCGGGCATGCCCTTCTCGAGGATGAAAGCGGTGATGCCGCGCTGTTTCTTCTCCGGGGTGGTGGAGGCGAGGATGACGTAGATCGAGCCCACCGAGCCCTGGGTGATGAACGTCTTGCTGCCATTCAAGACCCACTGGTTGCCGTGCCGCACGGCGCGCGTTCGCATGCCCGCGGCGTCTGAGCCTGAGCCCGGCTCGGTGAGGCCCCAGGCGCCGAGCGCCTCGCCCGTGGCCAGGCGCGGCAGGTACTTCTTCTTCTGCTCGGGCGTGCCGGCGATGCGGATGTGGCCGGTGCAGAGGCCGTTGTGCGAGGCCACGGTGAGGGCCACCGAGCCGTCCACCCGCGAGAGCTCCTCGATGACGAGCGCGATCTCCTGCGTCTTCATGGCGCTCCCGCCGTACTCCTCGGGGACGGTCATGCCGAGGAGGCCGAGCGAGGCGAGCTTGGGGACGAGCTCGCTCGGGAACCGCTCCTCCTCGTCCCACTTCTTCGCGTGGGGCGCGATCTCGTTCTTGGCGAATTCGCGCACCGTCTGCTGCAGGATGCGCTCGTCCTCGGTGTAGTCGAAGTTCATCATGGTGGCTTCGCTCGCTTGGCCGCTAGGTCACTGGTTTGGGGAACGCCTGCTTCCGGGGGGCCCTGCGCCGATCCCTGGGCCGGCTTGTGGGCTCGGGACACGTGCGGGCCCGGTCGTGAAACGCTGCTCCGGACCGGCCGGAGCATAGCACTGTATGGCGACGAGACGCTCGGTGACCTCGATGGCGTGTGACACCCGCCGCGGCAGGTGCACGGCGTCGCCCGCGGTGATGGGCAGGCGCTGGCCGGCCACGGTCATGATGCCCCGGCCGCTCAAGACATAGACGATCTCGTCGGACTCTTCGTGTTGGTGCTCGGGGATGCGCGCGCCCGGGCCGGCTTCGAGCCGCTGCACCGCGATCTGGCCGAGGCCGCTCTTGTGGAGGTAGAGGGTGGCGCTGCCCTTGCCGTCGAGGATGGCGTAGCTCGGGAGAGCCGCGCCCTTGATGATGCGCGGGGTGGTCTCCGGCGTGGCCGCGGCCCGTTGCCGCACGGCCGGCACCGTGCCTGCGCGCGCGGCTGGCGAGGGATCGACGTAGGCGCGCTCGGGCCCGGCAGGGGCGAACATCTGCAAGAGCTCGAGCGAGGCGAGCGGCGCGGCCTCGATGTTGTGCACCGCGCCCGGGGGCACGACGATGAGGTCTCCGGTCTCGGCGCTCTCCACCGTGCCCGGCATGGCCCCGCGCACGCGCGCGAGGCCCTTGAGCACGTAGAGCAGCTCGAGGGCGCCCGGGTGTTGGTGGAGCGCCAGGCGCGCCGAGGGTTTGAGGAGCAGGTGGGTGAGCGAGGCCTGGGGCGTGTCCGCGCCCTCGCCGGTGACAAGCACGCGCGCCTCGAGCTTGCCGCCAGGCAGCGGCCCAGGCTGGGCCGTGGCCTGCGGGAACACGTAGCGCGCCCCGATCGGCGTGCCGCTCTGGGCCTGGGTCTCGGGGGCCGGGGTTCGCTCGGTGGAGCGGAAGGCCAGCGGGAACACCACCTGGCGCACCTCGCTCCCGGCCAGCTCGGGCGCACGCCAGTGACGCATGGCATCGCTCAGGCACCCGGTGAGCCGCCCGGAGCCGGACGCGTCCTTGAGCACGTCGACGCGCGAGACGCCGCCGCCCTGCTCGATCCACAGCCGGACGAGCACCTCTCCGGCCAGGGCCGGTTGCTCGGCCAGAGCCACGCCATAGCAGCCGTGCACGTCGGCGCCATAGCGCCGCAGCACCTCCTGCAGCCGCCGCCCGAACGCGGGATCCTCCTCAGCCGTGTCCACGGCCGGGCGCCTCTTCTCCTGGGCCCGGGCATCGGCCTCGGCGTCGTCCCTCCCGGGCGGCGTCTCGGCCCCCGCGACGAGCGGGAGGGCCAGGAGACCGAACAAGCTGAGAACGCCGAGCCTCATCCCGCCACGACGTCTCTAGGCTGGATGCGCGGCCAGGCGCGGGCGCACGGCCTTCTCGACCCAGTCGATGATCTCGCGGGTCGAGGCCCCGGGCTTGAAGATGCGGGCCACGCCGGCCTTCTGGAGTTCGGGCAGGTCCTCGTCGGGGATGATGCCACCGCCGAACACCATGACCTCGCCCGCGCCGCGTGCGTGCAGCGCGTCGATCACCGCCGGGAACAGGGTGAGGTGCGCCCCCGACATGATCGACAGCCCCACGGCGTCCACGGCCTCCTGCAGGGCCGCGGCGGCGATCATCTCGGGCGTCTGGTGGAGTCCGGTGTAGATGACCTCGTAGCCGGCGTCCGAGAGGGCGCGCGCAACGACTTTGGCGCCGCGGTCATGCCCGTCGAGTCCGGGCTTGGCGATCAGGATGCGTATCTTTCGCTTGTCGCTCATGCGCTGTTCCTGGGTGTGTACTCAGGTCTGACGTCTCTGGCTCGAAGAGCCCGGGCGGCGCGGCCGCCCACCGGCCGGCCGCGTCTCATCGGCCGCCCTCTTTGAGGAGGGTCCGGGCGATGACGATCCGCTGGATCTCGCTCGTGCCCTCGTAGATCCGCTGCACGCGCACGTCGCGCACCAGGCGCTCGACGCCGGCGGCGCGGCCATAGCCCGCGAGCCCGAGGAGCTGCACCGCCGCGTCGCAGATCCGGCCCGCGGCCTCGGAGGCATAGAGCTTGGCCACCGAGGCCTCCCGCGAGAACGGCTGCTGGCTCTGCTTGAGCCAGGCCGCCCGCAGCGTGAGCAGGCGTGCGGCGTCGAGCTCCGTCGCCATGTCGGCGAGCCGCAGCTGGAACGCCTGCTGCGGGGCGCGCGGGGCGCCGAACTCGCCGAGCTCGCAGAGCGGCGGGTCGTCATCGCCGCCCGGATCCATCCGGCCCGAGCCCGGGCCGGCCTCGGCGCGCAGCTGCGCGACGCAGGCTGAGATCGCGGTCCGGGCCACGCCGCAGGCCTGCGAGGCGATGCCGATGCGCCCGCCGTCGAGCGCCATCATGGCGATACGGAACCCGTCGCCCTCCTTGCCGAGCAGCGCCTCGGGCCCCACCCGGCAGTCCTCGAGGATGAGCGGCACCGTGGTGGAGCCGCGCAGGCCCATCTTGTCCTCGTGCTTGCCGGCCTCGAGGCCGGGCGTGCCGCGGCGCACGAGGAAGGCGCTGATGCCCTTGGCGCCGGGCTGTGGGTCGGTCTTGGCCCACACGACGATGAGCCCGGCGTGGTCGCCCGAGGTGATCCACTGCTTGGTGCCGTCGAGCCGCCAGCCGTCGGCGGTGCGGATGGCACGGGTGGTCATGCCCGCGGGGTCACTGCCGGCCTGCGGCTCGGACAGGGCAAAGGCCCCGGCCACGTATTCGCCCGAGCACAGGTGCGGCACGTGCGCCCGCCGCTGCGCCTCGTTGCCGAAAGTGCTCACCACCTCGGCCACCATGTTGGTCACCGCCATCGCCACCGCCACCGACGCGTCGACGGCCGCCACCTCCTGCATGGCGAGCGAGTAGGCCACTACACCGGCCTGCGAGCCGCCGAGCTCGCGGGACACGTTCACCCCGAGCAGCCCGAGCCGGCCGAGGTCGCGCAGCTCCTGCTCGGGGAAGGCCTCGGTGCGGTCGCGCTCGGCCGCGCGGGGCGCGAGCTCGCGCCCCGCGTACTCGCGTGCCCGCTCCTGGATCCGGCGCTGTTCCTCTGTGAGCTGAAAATCCATGCGTCCTGTGATCTATGGCCGATGGCTCGGAGGGCCGCTCGGAGCCCCGAGGGTGTCCGGGATGACGTAGACGGCGTGCGCCACCGTGCCGAGCGGATCGGGGAAGCGCCACTTGGCCACGTGGTCGGCCAGGCAGCGAGCGCGGCGCTCCTCGAGCCCAATGCCGCCCACGCTCACCGAGCCCACCTTGCCGCCCGGCATGACATAGAAGGTGACGGGAAACTCGCCCTGCGCCGCTTTCCCTTCCTTGCCGCCGCCGCTCTTGCCGTCGCCGCCCTTGCCACCGCTCCCCTTGTCGCCACCGCCCGGGCCCTTCAGGCCGCACGCCTTGAGCTCCACCCGATGCTCGGCGAACACCTTGCCGACGTCGCTGTCCTCCCAGTACTGCACGGGCGCCGCGCTGCGGAATTCCCAGACGTAGTCGAACTCCGCCTCGGCGTTGCCGCGGGGCGGGCCGAAGCGAAGCCCGCGGATGACGTCCGCCACGCAGCGCTCCACCTCGAAGCTGCCGATGGGCATGGTGGTGTCCACCTGCTGGACCGCGCCGTCCACCTGGACCCGCACCTTGATCCCGAGCTTGCCGTCGAGGAAACGGAACTTCGCCACGCCCGCGCGGTAGCAATTCTGGATCGTGTCGGCGTTGGCGCGCGCACCGATCGGCCCCTCGACCGCGGCCTGGTCGAGGATGCCCACGCTGCTCTGCACCTTGATCTCGTCCGCGCCCGCGGCGACGCCGCGCCCGCCCTGGCCAGCCGCCGGTGGCCCCGCCACGGCCGCTCGTGTCCCTCCTACGAGGACGGCAAGGGCGACGAGGGTGGCCAGGCGCATGGGCGGGTCCTAGAGGTTGGGGGCGAAGTGGAAGGTGTAGCTGAAGCGGCCGTTCGTCGGCAGCTCACCGAACTCCCAGGTCTGCACGAGCGTGGACAGGCAGGACTCGATGGGCGGCGAGGCCAGCGCCGACCGCTCGACGCGGACGTCCACGGCCCGGCCCGCGGGCGTGAGGGTCATGGAGATCACCACGTCGCCGGCCGGGGGCTCCGCGCCCTTCGTGACCTGGGCCTCCCGGTAGCAGTCCTGCACCTGCTGGGTGCGGCGACCGAACACCTCCTGGATGTGCTCGATCCGATCGGGCGGGTACACCTGCTCGGCCGGGGGCACGGCCTTCAGCGCGCCGCTCGGGGCCTTGTCCTGCCGCTGCTGGCGGGAGGCCCCGCCGCAACCGACGAGGCCGAGCCCGAGGATGAGCCCGAGGAGGGCGCCCATGCCCAGTGTCCCCGGCGATCTCCCGAACCTCGTGCGCATGGCTACTCCTTGATGAGGTTGTTGGCGATGACCAGGCGCTGGATCTCGCTCGTGCCCTCGTAGATCTCGGTGATCTTGGCGTCGCGGAAGTGACGCTCGGCCGGGAAGTCCTCGACGTAGCCGTTGCCGCCGAAGATCTGCACGCCCTCGCGCGCGGCCCGGTTGGCCACATCGGAGGCGAGGAGCTTGGCCATCGCCGCCTCGGCGGTGAACTTCACGTCCTGGTCCTTGAGCGTGGCGGCGCGCCAGGTGAGCATGCGCGCGGCGTCGATGTCCGCCACCATGTCGGCGAGCTTGAACTGGATCGCCTGGTGATTGGCGATCACCTGGCCAAAGGTCTTGCGCTCCTTGGCGTAGGCGGTCGCGTCCTCGAGCGCGGCGCGGGCGATGCCGAGCGCCTGGGCGGCGATGCCGATGCGCCCGCCGTCGAGCGTGCTCATGGCGATCTTGAAGCCCTGGCCCACCTCGCCGAGGCGCAGCGAGTCGTCGAGGCGCACGTCGTCGAGGAAGATCTGGCACGACTGCGAGCCGCGGATGCCGAGCTTCTTGTCGGGCGGGCCGCAGCGCACCCCCGGGGTCTTCATGGGCAGGATGAAGGCCGTCACGCCGCGGGCGCGCTTCTCCGGATCCGACGCCGTGAACAGGACGCACGTGTCGGCCACCGGCCCGTTGGTGATCCAGTTCTTGACGCCGTTGATGATCCAGCCCGAGCCATCGCGGACCGAGCGCGTCTTCTGCGACGCCGCGTCTGATCCGGCCTCCGGCTCCGACAGGGCGAAGCAGCCGAGCTGTTTGCCGGCCGCGAGGGGCGTGAGGAAGCGCTGCTTCTGATCCTCGTTACCGAATTTCAGCAAAGGGTCGCAGACGAGCGAGTTGTTGACCGACATGATGACGCCCGTGGAGGCGCAGGCGCGGGAGATTTCCTCCATGGCGAGGGCATAGGAGACGTTGTCCATGCCCGCGCCGCCGTACTCCTGGGGCACGGCCACGCCGAGGAACCCGAGCTCGGCCATGCGCTGCACGAGCTCCTTGGGGTGTCGGTGGTGCTGATCGATCTCTGCGGCCTTGGGCAGCACCTCGTCGCGCGCGAACGCGGCTGCCGTTTCCCGTACCAGGCGTTGCTCGTCGGTGAGTTGTAGGTCCATAGGGGGTCTGGCCTCTCTGTGCCCGCGCAGTGTAGTCGAAACGCCTGCGTCTCGGAAGCCATCGCCGGAGGACCTTTGGATGGTGGACGAATCTTTATAGAGCGCCGTTCCCTCGATGGATTCGTTCCACGAGGGGACCCGACATCAGGGCCGTTCGGTCAGCCTGCGCAACTCCACGGCTTCTGTGTAGACCCGCTCCTGGAGCGGGAGCGGGAGCTTCAGAGACGCGATGCCCTCTCGCAACTGGCTCATGGGAAAGGCGATCACGTTGACGCCGAGCCAACTGAGGGCCGTCATGATCCCTCGGACCAGCTTGTCGTCCGTGATGTTGACCAGGCGGATCCCCTGCAGCCGGGCGAGCTCACTGACTTCCTTGCGCTGGGAGCTGCTGATGGAGGATTGGCCCAAGCTAAGCCCGATCACCTTCGTGACGCGGTGCTTGCGGACGTCGGCGATGAGGTCCTTCCAGAGCTCCTGCGGCACTTCCCCCGCGGTGGAGCAGGCGATGAGGATGTCATCGATGACCTTCCAGTGAAGGCGATAACCCTGGGTCATATCGGCATGACCTCCGTCTTTGGATCTTGCTCGTACGGCATCTAAGGGATCTCCTCCCAATCCCTGGCATCGGCGACGTCCACCGGCCAGAAACGCAAGTTTCACCCGCAGCTGAGAACCTAGGCCCTTGATTAAGGATACGAGGGCCCCTGCATGCTCCGCAAGCACGCGATCTGTTGGGGAACCGGGCCCTTGCCGAACTCGGAGGGGTGGGAGGGCGAGCGATCACCTCCTCGGCGGGCTCCCTCAACGAAGTCCCGCCCCGCGCCACTTCCAGATCGCGTCCTTCTCTACTCCGAGGTACAAAAAGCGGGCGACGATCCAAGATACTTCGGCCGTCGCGGGATAAATCCCCGGCTCATGCCGGTGATCACGGCCCGAGCCCCCGCCGCCTTCGTACCCGAGCGAATCGTATGGCCGGCCTTGCCAGGGTAGGGCTCTAACAGATCATCCCTTCTCCGCTCATCGGAACCCCGCCAGGCGCCACTTCCGGATCGTGTCGTTGATGAGCGCCCCCACCTTGGCCACCACGCGGCGGAAGTATTCGTCGGCCTTCTTCTGATCGAAGTCCTTGGGATACCCCTGACCCGGCTTGTAGAGGCTGATGCTTGAAGGGAAGGGGACAGCGGACCAGGCGCCCTTGGGCGGGTTCGCGGTGGCCATGTCGGGGCCCGTGTAGAGCTCGCGGTGCACGAGCTTCGGATCGATGGCCTGGATGAAGGCGGTCTCGTTGATGCCGGCGTGGCCGCCGTCCTCGCCAAAGACCTCCATGGTGACGTCGCTGCACAGCGTCCACCAGTTGGTGAGGAGGATGGCCACGCGGTGCTCGAGCGCCACCTCGCGGGTCACGGACTCGAGGATCTCGGTCTGCTGGCCGCCGTGGCCGTTGAGGACGATGATCTTGCGGAACCCGGTTCGCGCGAGGCCCACCAGCACGGCGCGCAGGTAGGCGCGGAAGGCGTCCTCGGGGATGTGCAGGGCGCCCGGATAAGGGGAGAGGACGCCGGTGACGCCGTACGGGATGTGGGGGGCGATGAGGGCGTTGACGTCCTCGGCCAGGGCGCGCGCCAGGGCCACGGGCGCGGTGTTGTCGGCGCCGTTATTGATGACGCCGTGGGGCTCGAGCGTGCCCACGGTGAGGAGCACGGTGTCGATCTTGTCGGGGACGAGCTTCTGAAAATCGCGCCAGTTGAGGTCGTTCATGGCGCGCGTGGCGAGCTTCTCGCCCTTCTCGGCCGGGGCTCCGTGGGACGCGGCGGGCACGAGGAGCGTGAGGACGCTGCCCGCGAGGGCGAGGCAAAGACCAAAAGCGGTAAGGCGTGGCGATGGGCGATACATGGGTCCGCTCCTCGTCTAGCGCGCGGGCTTGCCCGGGAAGAGGAACGCGCAGTTCTCGAGGCGTGCGCCGCGGCCGTCGGCGACGGAGAAGCGGGCGGGCTTCTCGGGCGGGCCACCCCACATCGACGCCGAGCCATAGGCGCCGCGCTTGTTCACGGCGTAGAACTTGATGCTGAACTTGGGCCGCCCCTTGGCGTCGAGGAGCCGGGTGTCGCGCGTGCTGGCGGCGATGCGCTTCAGCGCCTCGAGGCATGCCTCCTCGGGCGATTTGCCCTGACGCATCATCTCGACCACGGTGTGGCCGCCGCAGACGAGGATGTCGGCCTCGCCCCGGCCGGTCGAGCCGGCCGAGCCGACGTCGTTGTCGGTGTAACAGCCGGCGCCGATGATGGGCGAGTCGCCGGCCCGGCCGGGGATCTTGAAGAACAGGCCGCTCGTGGAGGTGCAGCCCGCGAGGTCGCCGCGGGTGTCGACGCCCGAGACGTGCACGGTGCCGTGGCGCGGCTCGTGGAAGATGTCGGCGCCGTACTTATCGATGAACTCGCGCACCTCGGGGTCGAGCTTGTCGCGCGGGGGCTCGAGCCAGTTGTCGTCGTTCGCGAGGTTCTGCTTCCAGTAGAGCCAGACCTTGCGCGCCTTGGGGGTGAGGAGGTTCTCGATAGGGACACCGTTCTGTTCGGCGAAGCGGCGCGCACCGGCACCGACGAGGAGGATGTGGTCGGTGGTCTCCATGACCAGCTTGGCGAGGCGCGCGGGGTTCTTCACGCCCTCGACCGCGGCGACGGCCCCGGCGCGGCCGGTGGGGCCGTGCATGACCGAGGCGTCGAGCTGCACGACGCCCTCCTCATTGGGAACGCCGCCGTAGCCGACGGTCATGTCGGCCGGGTCGTCCTCGATGATGGCCACGCCCTCGACAATCGCGTCGAGGGGATCGGCGCCGCCACGCATGCGCTCGACCGCGCGCTGCACGGCGCGGAGGCCGTTCTCGCTCGACACGGCCACGGGGTGCGCGGGCGGGGCGCCGGACGCCGTCTTGGCGGTCTCACCGGCGAGGGCGCGGCGCACACCTCGGCCGAAGGCAGCGGCACCAGCCGCCACGGCAAGGAAAGTTCGTCGGGTGAGCATGGCTGCTTCTACCATGACTGGTGGGAGTGCGGCCCAGCTCGCCGACGCCAGGGACATGAGATGGTGCCGTAGGATCTTCGGCGCTCAATCATAGGAAGGAGACAGTTTGGCGAAGGGAGGAGGTAGCTTGGCGAAGGGAGGAGGTAGTTTGGCGAAGGGAGGAGGTCGCTTCGCGACCGGGTCAGCGCGACTGGAGGTGACGCTCGAGCTCGGCGAAGGCCTCGGTGATTCGCTGGCTGCGCTCGGTGGCGATGCGCTGCCGCTCCGGGTCATCGGGGTGGAGATCGGGGTGATGCTTGCGCATGAGGCGGCGGAAGTTCTGTTTGACGCTCGCGAGGTCGGCGCCCACCGGGGTCTCGAGGATGGCGTAGAGGCGGGCCAGGCGATCGCCCGCGGAGGATGACGAGGAGCGGGGCGGCGCGTTGCGCGTGCCCGAGCCGCCGGAGCCTCCCGTGGTATTGCGTCCGCTGGTGCTCCCGGACGCGCTGCGGCCTTGCGTGGAGCGGCGGCCGCTGCGATCGCCATCGCTCCGCTCGCGGCCCGCCCGCTTGCCGTCGGCTTGCTCGCGCTCGGCCCGTTCCCGGGCCACGCGCTCGCGGGCAGCGCGCTCGGCGGCGGCGGCGCGCTCGGCGGCGGCGGCGCGGCGGCGCTCCTCCTCCTCGCGGCGGCGCCGTTCGCGGCGACGCTCGAGCTCAGCCTCTAGCTCTTCGTCGGAGAGCTCCTCGAGCTGCGGCTCCTCGCCGCCCACGCTGTCGAGGAGCGCGTTGAGGTTCGAGCGGACGAGGTTGAGGAAGCGGCGGCTCAGGCTCACGGCGTCAGGTCTCGCCGCGCTTCTGGGGGACGGCCGTGATCTCGAACTCCTCGACGTGCTGGCCCTCGCGCGCGCGGATGACGATCTTCTTCTGCAGCCGCTTCTCGAGCTCCTCGACGTACTGCTGGTCCGAGGTCATGAGAAGGTCGGCGATCTCGGGGTTGCAGGTGACCTGCACGGCTTCGCCGGCGATGCCGCCGGCCTCGCGGCGCAGCTCGCGCAGGACCTCGTAGCACACGGTGATCTTGGACTTGGTGTAGCCCTTGCCGTCGCAGTAGCCGCAGGGCTCGGTGAGCGTGCGGAGGAGCGACTCGCGGGTGCGCTTGCGGGTCATCTCGACGAGACCCAGCTCCGAGATCGAGGTCACGTTGGCCTTGGCCTTGTCGTCCTTGAGACCGTCGGCCAGGGCCTTGGAGACCTTGTCCCGGTTCTGCTGCTTGTCCATGTCGATGAAGTCGAGGACGATGATGCCGCCGATGTTGCGGAGCCGGAGCTGCTCGGCGATCTCCTTGCACGCCTCGATGTTGGTCTTGGTGATGGTCTCCTCGAGGTTGCGCTTGCCGACGAACTTGCCGGTGTTGACGTCGACGGCGGTGAGGGCCTCGCCCTGGTCGACGATGAGGTAGCCGCCCGACTTGAGCCACACCTTGCGCTCGAGGGCGCGGTCGATCTCCATCTCGATGCCAAAGCCGTCGAAGATGGGCTCGCGGTTGTCGTAGAGCTCGATCTTGTGGGCGAAGTCGGGCATGAACGCCTGCACGAACTTGAGCACGCGGTCGTAGTCGCCCTTCGAGTCGATGATCATCTTCTCGACGTCGCTCGTGAAGAGGTCCCGCACCGTGCGCAGGAGGAGATCGAGGTCGTTGTAGAGGAGCGCGGGGGCCTTGGCGGTGTCGTTGCGCTTGAGGATGGAGTTCCACAGCTTGATGAGGAAGTCCATGTCGGCGTGGAGGTCGCGCTCGGAGGCGCCCTCGGCCACGGTGCGCACGATGAAGCCCGCGCCCTCGGGGCGCATGGTCTCCACGATGGCGCGCAGGCGCTTGCGCTCCTTCTCGGTGCCGATGCGCCGCGAGATGCCGACGTGGTTGACGGTGGGCATGAAGACGAGATGGCGTCCAGGGAGCGAAATGTAGGTGGTCGAACGAGCTCCCTTGGTACCGATGGGGGCCTTGGCCACCTGGACGAGGACGTCCTGGCCCTCCTTGAGCAGGTCCTCGATGCGCGCGCCGCGCGCGGCCCGGGCCATCTCGTCCTTGGGCAGGTCGTCGCGCTCCTCGCGCGCCTCGTCGTCGTCGAGGAACAGGGCCTTGAAGTCCTCGGGGGCGCCACGCACGTCAGCCACGTAGAGGAAGGCGTGCTTTTCGGCGCCGATGTCGACGAAGGACGCCTGCATGCCGGGCAGGACGCGGGTGACCCGGCCCTTGTAGATGTTGCCGACGATGCCGCGCTCGCGACGGCGCTCGATGTAGAGCTCGGCCAGCTGGCCTCGCTCGATCAAGGCCACGCGGGTCTCGGGGCCGTCCGAATTGATCACCAGAAGGTTTGAGGGCACAGCATCAGTCTCTATGAAAAAAGTTTCGTGCTCTACTCCCTCTCAGTGACACAGATGTCAGAGAGGGCAGGACTCGGGTCCTGGAAACGCCGCTGCTCGTAACACGCTTCTCCTAGCGGTTCAAGCAGTTCATGGGTCTTGAGAGGGCATGGCACAAGGGTTGCTCATTCACGCGGGCAGGAGCGGTCGAGTGTAGAGGTAGCGACCTTCTCCTCTTGAGCTTACAGGTCTCCCGAGGACGGCAGCGTCTTCGCCCAGGTGCTAGGAACACATAAGACCGCCTGGGCAGGATGCGGCATAGAAATCCAAGGGTGGCAGCTTCGCCCAGGCGCTAAGGAGCCTAAGACCGCCTGGGCGGAGCGAGAATATAGGTTTCACGGTGGTGACGGTCACGCTCGAGCGTTAATCCCTACGACCGCTCGAGCGTGGCACGGTTAAGAGATTCCTTAAGATTAGCTTAGACTTGGCTTAGCCTAACTTGGGAATGCCCCGGAGCTTGACCCTCCGGGGCATTCGCTTTTTGGGGCTCGGATGTGCTCCCGCGGCCTCCTTGAGAAGAAGGCCGTGGGAGCGCGGACGTTGGGCTTGGGCGGGGAAGCGGGCTACTTGCGGGCGACGGCGTAACCGATGGCGGCGGCGAGGAAGCCGTTGAGCGCGAGCCAGAGGCTGTCGAAGGGCATCCAGCGGATGTCCACGGTGCCGAGGGCGCTCTGGGCCAGGAGGTGGCCGGCGATGCCGAGCGCCAGGCCGGCGATGACGCCGCGGGCGCGCCGCCAGCCATAGCCGAGGACCGCCAAGCCGATGGGCAGAAGCGCGCTGTAGAAGAGCGGATTGCCCTGCCCCGCGGCCCCGAGCAGGGTGCCGTCCCAGGCCGGGATGCCGCGCGTGAGGAGCGCCATGCCCGGCAGCTCGCTACCGCCGAAGAGCTGCGGCAGGAAGAATAGACCGCTCGCGCCCAGGACCAGGGCGAAGGCACCGCCCAGGCCGAAGTGGCCGAGCAGGTTGCGCCGGCGCAAGCCAAGGAGCACGAGCGCTGCCAGACCCGCGGCCACGCCGAACTCCGCGCCGCCCTGGCCGAGCTGCGCCTTTCGCACCGCCGCTGCCGCGTCGATGATACCGGCGCCATAGTGTTCAGCGTAGTCGGGCGGGGTCGCATCGACCTTGGGCTGGCGTGCCGTGTCCTTGAGGAACTGCTCCACCTTGTCGGGGTCGCTCACACCGGCACCGACCACGAGCGCGGCCACACCGGCCACGTGCGGGGAGGCCATCGAAGTTCCCATGAAGAAGAAGTAGTCGTCCTTCCCTGCGTACAATGTGTTCTGCAGGACGCCGCCGGTGGCGTCGTTGCGCGTGTTGCCGCCCGGGGCGGCGATGTCGATCTGCTTGCCCCAGTTCGAATAGAAGGTGGTGGCCTCGTCCTTCTGGGTGGCGGCGACGGCGATGGCGCCCGGGTAGGCAGCTGGATAGCTCACGCGCCCGCGCCCGTCGTTGCCGGCCGCGCAGACGACTGTGACACCCTTGTCATGTGCGTATTTGACCGCCTTACCGAGGACGGGGGAGGACATGCGACCACCCAGGCTCATGTTGATGACCTTGGCGCCGTGGTCCGCCGCCCAGCGAATGCCCTCGCCGATGCCGGCCACTGTGCCCGAGCCCTGCGCCGACAGCACCTTGATGGGCATGATCTTGGCTTTGTAGGCCACGCCGGTGACGCCGACGCCGTTGTGGGTAGACTGCGCGATGGTCCCGGCGACGTGGGTGCCGTGGCCGTGATCGTCGTCGGCCTTGTCGTTGTTGTCGACGAAGTTCCAGCCCGGGACGAACTCGGTCTGGGCGAGGTCTTTGACGCGCGAGACGCCGGTGTCGATGACCGCCACGATGACGCCCTCGCCCTGCGCCGCCTTCCAGGCCTCGTCCATGTGGATCTGGCGCATGTGCCACTGCTCGCCGTAGCGCGGATCGTTGGGGAACTGGCTGCCCTCGGTGGGGGCGGCGAGCTCCTCGGCCGGCACCGAGGTGGTGGCCAGCTCGGTCTCGGGGATGGCGTAGATGAAGTTCTCCTCGGCGGCCTCGACCCCGGGGGCGCGGCGCAGCTCGTCGAGGTCGCTGCTCACCCGGTCGGGGGACACGACGGCGCGGTAGACGCGGTCGTGCTCGCTGTACTGCGACACCGGCACGAAGTGGAGGCCGAGGCGCTGCTCCCACGAGCTGATGGCCGCGGGCGCGATGTCGTCGGCAAAGTCGACCACGATCTCGCCTGGGGTCACATCGGAGTCGCTGGGATCGAAGCCCGGGAGGGTATCGGCGTAGGCCGGCGCCTCCTTGTTCGCATCCACGTCGCCGCCCCCACGGCCGAGGAGCCAGACCCCCGAGGCGAGCAGCGAGCCGGCGACGACTAATTTGAAGCCACTGGATGTTTTCACGAGATGCCTCCGTGTGGGTGCCCGCGATGGACCCTGTCAGAATATATACGTCCTCCGGGGCCTGGCGCACTACTTGTGGCCGGGGAGGGGTGAGGGAAGGGAGGTGAGGGTAAGGCCCCGTTGACCGCAAAAGGCAAGGGAGCCATATACTTCTCGGAGGATGAACAAACATTGCATCGGGTGCGCTCGAGCGATCCCGGTGGCGGCGCGCAATTGTTTCTTCTGCGGCGTCCGCCAACCGTCGCCGGGTCGGCCCGAAGCCAAGCCGGTCGGCATGGCCCGGGTGCAACCCCAGGCGAGCACGCCTGCGCATCCTCGGCCGGCCCTCTTCCCGATGCAGGCGCCGGTCGCTCAAGCAGCCCCGGCCGGGGCTGAGGTGCTGTCCCCCTCCTCTTCGGACGACCGTTCACCGCGGTCCATGTCCGCGGTCCATTACACGCCCATCGCGCCGATGCCCGGCAGCATCGAGGCGGCGCTGGCGCAGATCGCGGACACGGTGCCGCGCGACGTGGCTCCCTGGAGGGCGGGCGGAAATGAGGCCCTGCTCCCCCAGACGATGGGCCTGGAGGCCTTTGCAGCGTCCCCGGTCTCGGTGCCTGCGCCGGACGACGTGCCCGTGGTGTACATGGCCTCCGACGATCCCGCGATCGAGACCGTCGAAGAGGTGTTCGAGAGGAGAGACGACAAAGAACCTTCCGCCCCCACGAGCCCGGCCGCGAGACCAGAGTTGCAGGACGAGCCGTACGTGTCCGCTGTCATCCTGGCGGCGCCTGTCCCCGCGAACTCGTACGCCATCGCGTCGCCGTCGCCCGGCGCTCCCCCGGCGATGGAGGAGTCCTCCTCATCCCCGCCTGCCAGGCACTCCGGTGCCTTGGCCGAGACATCGGCCGTTGCCTCGGCTGCGGTCTTGGCTGATACCTTGGTGCATGCGTCGGCTCGGCAGCCCAAACGACGCTCCTGGAGGTGGCCTTTGCTCGACCGGATGGTGATCGGGTTGGGGGGAGTCATGCTCCTCTTCGTGTTCGCCCGGGCCGCCCCCCTGCTGATGACCTTTCATGGCATCGCGCTCGTGCTGCACGAGTATTTCTTGAGCGCCGGCGTGCTGTTGCTAGGGGCTTCGTTGCTGCCGCTGCCGCAGCGGGGGCGCGGGCTGGTGGGCGCCGGGGTGGGCATAGTCGGACTGCTCCTGACCGGGCCCTCATTGACGGGCTTCGGAGCGCTCCACGGGCTCGGGGTGGCGGTAGCCTTCGCCATCCTCCCGGCCGGGCTGCTCCTGTGGGTCCAGTCGCGGGGAGCGCGGCTCGCGCGCATGCTGGTGGGGGGCAGCGTGGGCTTGTCGGTGCTCCTCTATTTCCTGCCGAGCGACGGGGTGTTGCCCATCGTCATGGCCTTCCGGCTCTTCATCGAGGGCGCCGATGCGAGCCTGCTCTCGAGCCTGTACCTCTTGTTCCCGCTGCTCCTGGCGTCGCTCGCGCTCACCACGCTCGGTCGGCCGCAGACACGGCTTGGCCTGGTGTGGGCGGCGCTCGTCGTGTTCCTCGCGCCGTCCGTGACGATGGCGGCGGGCCTCACGCGCGGGGATCAGATGCTGCTGCATCTCGGGCTCGCGCTGCTCGGGACTGGGACGGTCGTCTCCGTGGGGTTGCTGCGGGTCCTGTCCCCGGCCCCGTCGCTGCTCCGGTGAACGAGATGGATGCGGGGACGTTGGCGCCGGGGCGTTCGGTCGAAGGGCGCGCGCTCGTCGCGTATTCGCTGGGAAGAATGGAGGAGCGCCCGCTCGCGCTCGTATTCGGGGGCATTCACGGCGACGAGCTCGACACGCCGCGCGCGGTGGCGGCCCTGGCGTCGTCGCTGCGCGAGGGCCCTGGGGGCGGGCACGTACTCCTGGTGGAGGCCGTCAATCCCGACGGCCTCGCGGCAGGGACCAAGGACAACGCCCGCGGCGTCGATCTCAACCGGAACTTCCCGTCGATCAACTGGAGCGATCTACATCCGCCCGGGTATGCGCCCGGGACCTCCCCGTTGTCCGAGCCCGAGTCGGCCTGGTTGGCCGCGTTGATCGAACGCTTCGAGCCGCAACGATTGGTCGCGATCCATCAGCCCTTTCGCTGCGTCAACTTCGACGGCCCGGCGCGCGAGCTGGCGGAGCGCATGGCCCATGCGTGCGGCTGGCCCGCGGTGGCGGATATCGGCTATCCGACCCCGGGTTCCTTTGGATCGTGCTACGGCGTGGACCGGGGGCTCCCGGTGATCACGCTGGAGCTGCCGCGCCCTCTCGATGAAGAAGATCTCGGGCGCGCGGTGGCGGCGCTGCGGATCGCCTGCATGCCTTGAACCCGGATCGATTTGACTCCGAGATGCCGGTTGACCTGGCGAGAAGCGGACGTTTAGGATGAATCGACTCTCGTCATGTCCATCGTTGAAACGAACTGGGACGAGATCCTGCGCCTGCGGGTGCTTGGGCGGGTGGGGCGGATCATCGAGCGCTGCTTTGGTTGCGCGCCGGCCCTGATCGCCGGATCGGGTCGATGGATCGCGGGGCCTGAGGAGAGCCAAGGCTGCGCTCTGGCGGCGCGGAGCCTGGCGCTGCGGAGCGCGGGCATCCTCCGTCATGCTTGCACGCAACATCCCGGGCAGGCAGAGCTGGTGGCGCCGATCCGTCAGGGGTCGCATTGTCTCGGCTATCTGTTCGCCCCGGCGGAGGCGGGTGTAGATGAGCAGCTCCTCGCCGAGCTCCTCACGCTGTGCGCCGAAGAGATCGCCGCCGTGGCCGAGCCCGTAAGCGCCCTTGAGTCAGCGACCTCGGCGGCGAGTAGGCGGCGCCACAACTACTCGGAGATCATCGGCCGCTCGCAGGCGATCCAGGACCTTTGCCGCGTGCTCGACAAGGTGGTCGACACCGACTCGACGGTGCTCATCCAGGGCGCCAACGGCACCGGCAAGGAGCTGGTCGCGCGCGCGATCCACTTCAACTCGCACCGCGCCCAGGAGCGGTTCGTGGTGCAGAATTGCTCCGCCTTCAACGACAACCTGCTCGATTCAGAGCTGTTCGGTCACCGCCGCGGCGCGTTCACGGGTGCCGTCGCCGATAAGCCGGGCCTGTTCGAGATCGCCGATCGCGGGACCTTCTTCCTCGACGAAGTGGGCGACATGTCGCCGACGCTGCAGGTCAAGCTCCTGCGCGTGCTCCAGGAGGGGACCTTCATCCCGGTCGGCGACACGGCAACGCGCCGCACGGACGTGCGCATCATCGCCGCCACGCACCGCGACCTCTTCAAGATGGTAGAGCGCGGCGAGTTCCGCGAGGACCTCTACTACCGCATCAACGTCATCAATGTCCGGGTGCCGGCCCTGCGCGAGCGCCGTGAGGACATCCCGCTCCTGGCCGAGCGCTTCCTGCAGCGCTTCACGATCGAGCGGGGCCGTCCGGGCAAGCGGTTGACCCAGGGCTGCCTCGAGCGCCTCAAGGGCTACTCGTGGCCGGGGAACGTGCGCCAGCTCGAGCACGAGATCGAGCGCCTCGTGGTCCTGGCAGGAGACGAATCACTCGTCGGAGAGGAGCACCTGTCACCGCACCTCCTCGAGGCGCAGCTCGAGGTTGTGCATGCTCCCGAAGGCGCCGAGGCCGGCGACGGGGGGGAGGCCGAGTCGCTCGAGGCGGCGGTGGACGCGCTGGAATCGAAGCTCATCTACCAGGTGCTCACCCGCACGAAGTGGAACAAGACCAAGGCGGCCGAGCAGCTCCGCATCAGCCGCCGCAACCTCATTCGCAAGGTCGACAAGTACAAGCTGGAGCAGCGGCGGGCGCGCTAGCGCCGGATCGCGCCCTCCTCGCTCATTCCGTCGGTGATGCGAGGCCCGGTGATGCGAGGCCCGGTGGCGCGAGGAAAGGCCGGCCGCGTCCGAGCTGGACAGCGCCGGCAATGCGGCGAGCGATGTGTCCGTGGGCCTCGGTCACGGCCGCACGCAGCGGCAGGCCGAGCGCCAGCTGGGCCGCGATCTCGCTGGCCAGCGCGCACCCGGTGCCATGCGGCACGGGGCCGGCGATGCGCCGCGAGCGCAGCCGCAGGGGGCCTTGGCCATCGTCGAGGAGATCGCAGACCTCGTCGCCTGGCAGGTGTCCCCCCTTGACCAGCACCGCGCGCGCACCACGCTCGCGCAGGGTCGCGGCCGCCGCGTGCTGGCCTGCCTCGTCGGCCACGGCGATGCCGGTGAGACGTTCGGCCTCGTCGCGGTTGGGGGTGAGGAGGGTGACGAGGGGCAATAGCGGGGCCAGCACGGCCGCGGGATCCCCCGCGACCAGCGCCGCACCGACGCTGGCTCGCAACACCGGATCGAGCACCAGGGGCACACCCGCACGAACGAGCGGTGCGAGCCCTCGCGCGAGAGCGAGCGCAATCTCCGCCTGGCCGAGCATCCCGATCTTGATGGCCCCGACCCGACCGGCGAAGTCCTCGAGCAGGAGCCCGAGCTGCTCTTCAAGCCATCCAGGATCGACCGGCTGCACAGCGCGGCAGGACCGACTGTCCTGGAGCGTGAGGGCGGTGGGCAAGGCCACCGGGTGGAGTCCCCGGGCCGCCACGACGGCGATGTCGGCTACCAGCCCCGCGCCCCCCGAGGCATCCACCCCCGCGGCGATGAAGACGACGCGCGGCATGAAACCAAGCTAACACGTAGCGGTCTGCGGGTCTCGGGCGTAGAATCCTGACGAATGACACCTGAGGCCGGGGCCGCGCCGCGCCCTCAAAACCAAGCGATGCGTTACGGCAAGTACCAGCTCATCCAGCAGCTCGGCAAGGGCGGGATGGCGGAGGTCTGGCTGGCGCAGCTCTCGGGACCGGCCGGCTTCTCGCGTTCGCTGGTGATCAAACGAATCCTGCCGGACCTGGCGCAGGACCCTCATTTCCTGGCGTTGTTCCTGGCCGAGGCGCGGCTCTCGGCGCGGCTCCACCACCCCAACATCGTCCAGGTCTCTGAACTTGGGGAGCACGAAGGCGAATTCTTCCTGGCCATGGAATACATCCACGGCCGAGACCTCGTCTCCGTCGTCCGGGCCGCCCTCAACGAGGGCCTGGCCACGCCGGAGCTCGGCACGTACGTCATCCGGGAGGTCGCGCGCGCTCTCGCCTATGCGCACGCGCTCACCGATGACCAGGGCCGCCCGCTCAACATCATCCACCGCGACGTGAGCCCATCGAACATCATGGTGTCGTTCGACGGCGCGGTGAAGCTCCTTGATTTCGGCGTGGCCAAGGCGCGCGATCAATCGAGCGCGGGGGCGGAGGCGCTCGGCCGGGCGCGTTCCCTCAAAGGGAAGTTCGCCTACATGGCGCCCGAGCAGATCACCGGTGAAGCCATCGATCACCGGGTCGACATCTTCGCCGCTGGCGTCGTGCTGTGGGAGATGGTGACGGGCAAGCGTCTCTTCAAGGGGGCGACCGAGCTCCTCACCCTCGAGCTCGTGCGCGACGCCAAGGTCCCACCGCCCTCGTCGTTCAACAGCGCCGTACCGGCGCAGCTCGATGCCATCGTGCTCCACGCCACCGCCCGCGATCCCGCCGCGCGGTATGCCACCGCCGACCAGTTCGCCAAGGATCTGGACGAATTGGTGCACGAGCACCGGTGGGGCCCGGCCCGCATGGCCGAGCTCATGCGAAACCTGTTCCCCGGACGCTACGTCAGCCGGCCGCGCGTCACCGGCAGCAACTCGCGCTCCCTCTCCTCGGTCCTCCTCGGCGCCTACGCCAACACACCGCTGCCCGTATTCCAAGAGGTGCCCGCGCAGCCGCCCGTGGAATCGCCCCCAGAGCTTAAAGAGAGCGACGCCCTCGCGGCGCTGCGTCCCACTCAGCCCGCGGTCCCCGTCCTCGAGGAGCCCCCCCGCACCTCACTCGTCACAGACTCCCTGAGCGACGCCGAGACCCCGGTCTTCCGCACCGAAGCCCCCTCCGATCAAGCTCGACGCCAGATCCTCGACACGCAGCGACGCCCCCGCTCCAAGCGCCGCTCCTTCAACACCCATCTCTGGCTCGGCATCGGCCTGGGGACGCTCGTAGGTCTGATTGGAGTCGCGATCCTCATCGCCCTGCTCCGCCACACCCATCTACAGCCCGCCCCTCCGCCAGCCCCCCTCCAAGCCCCCGCCCAATAACCCCTCCCCCACAGCCGCCCCCAACGCCGCCATCATAAAAGTGAGCGCCCTCCGCCGCGCACCGTCATGTAATCGCGATACACGGCCATGCCTCCTCGCGCGATACACGGGCCTCGCCTCCCCGACGCTGATGGGCCTCGCGACGGCGTCCAACGACCGTCTTCGGGTAAAAAGGCGTGCCGACAGGCAGCCTGCTCGAGAGGAAGCTGCCAGGCACTGACGACGAGTCGGCTGGCCGTCGGCACGCCGGGGCGTTAGGCCTCGGGGCGAGTCTCGGTCTCGCTCGCGCTCGAGAGACCTTCCTCCTTCAAGGCGTCGCTCACCGCCTGCACCACCTGGGCAATCGAGGGGAACTCCTCATCGTCGAGGTCCTCGATGATCTGCCGCAGCGACACGGGCTGGCCCTTGCGGTACTCGATCTCCTGGTCGCCGGCTCGCTCGAGCAGCTCATCCTTGGTGGTCGGGAAGTCCAGGCCATGGAGCGCCTGCGTGATGGCGGCGATCCCGTAGGCCTCCCCCTTGGGCGGACCGGGCTTGTCATAGGCCTGGTGACGCACTTCCTTGCGATCGCGCAGGTCGCGCTCGTGCTGCACCTTGTGGCCACCCTTGCGCCCCGCCTCCTGCACCGTCATCTGGCCTTTGCCCTCTCCCCCCTTGTCGCCGCTCTTCGGCATCGTCTCATCCTCCCTTGATCTCCCTGCGAACCAATGACGCCAGCGACACGGGTGGATTGAACCACCCGGTCGCCTGGCACTGTCCTGCTCCGTCCTAGCCCTCCGCGAGGGAGGTCAGAGGATGGATCAGGTGTTCTTCTTCTCGGTCTCCTTGCCCTTCTCGATCAGCTCGCGGACGCGCTGCCCGCCCTGGTGACCGATGTCCTCGTAGAACTCGCGGCCGCGCTCGGAGGCGACCTTCTCGCCGCCCTTGCGGCCGATGTCCTCGTAGAACTCGTGGCCACGCTCGGAGGCGACCTTCTCGCCACCCTTGCGGCCGATCTCCTCGTAGAACTCGTGGCCACGCTCGGAGGCGACCTTCTCGCCGCCCTTGCGGCCCGCCTCTTGAACGGTCATCTGTCCCTTCTTCTCGGATTCCTGACGATCCAGACCTTCTTTGTCCTTGGTTGCCATTGTGGCCTCCCTCAGTGCCGTGTTCGACGGCTTGCCCGGATGACTCTGCAAGTTCAGATCCCACCTCGACCCGCGGCCGTGCCGATCGCCGGACAGGATGAGGAGATGCGACGGCGTTACACGCGGGTCACCGCTCGGCCAAGCGCTCCGCCCGCTCGCGGCCCGCCTCATCCCCGCTCACACCCTCGCACGACCGGCTACAATGATCCGGCGCTCCGCGATACCCATGCCGCGACATTCCATTGTAGGCCGCACCGTCTTCTTGCTCCTCCTCGTCCCCGCCCTGGCCCATGCGGCCCAGACCGTGGCGGTGCTGCCCTTCCGTGATCTGGCCGGGTCCAGGGCCTCCGTGGGAGAGGCCATCCGCGAGACGGTCACGAGCGATCTCAAGGACGTGCCCGGGCTCCAGGTCCTCGAGCGCGGCTTCATCGACAAGATCATCGCCGAACAGAAGGTGCAGGCGCAGGGGGACGTGGATCCCGCCACGTCGGTCAAGCTAGGCAAGCTGCTCGGCGCCACCTTGCTCGTGGCCGGCGCCTATCAGCGCGCGGGCACGACCGTGCGGCTCACCGCGCGCTTCGTGCGCGTCGAGACCGGCGAGATCGTCGGCACCGCCAAGGTCGATGGGCCGGCGACCGACTTCCTCATGCTGCAGGATCAGGTCACGGCCGCGCTCCTGCGCTCGGCCGGCATCGCGCAGAAACACGTGCAGCGGGTGGTGCGGCGGCCCCGGCCGCAGCTGCGGAGCTTCAAGGCGGTGGAGTATTACGGCGATGCTCTGGTCGCGCCGAGCGACGAGCAGCGCGTCGAGTACCTGCGCTTGGCCGTGGCCGAGGACCGCGGTTTCTCCTATGCCGTGCGCGACCTCGAGGCACTCGAGACCCGTATGCGGCGCGCGCGGGAGGTGCAGGCCGCGGAGCGGGCACGGCAGCTCGTGGAGCTGCGCAAGAAGATCCTGGCCGCCACCGAGCCGCGCGAGCGTGCTCAGCTCGTACGCCAGCTTCTGGCCGCGCTGCTCGTGGCCCGCCGCTATCGTGAGATGGCGTCGCTCGCGCGTCAGACCCTCGGCCAGTTGCCACCGCCCCCGCTCGGTGACGAGCTCGAGGAGGAGACGCTGCTGGCGCTCGTGCAGGCCGAGTCCTGGCTCAAGGATCGCGATGGCCTCCTCCTTGACGGGGACCGCTTCCAGCGCCGGTTTCCCACATCCCCGCGCCTGGCCGCGGTGCAGAGCTTCATGCAGCGCGCCATCGACGAGAAGCGGCGTGCCGAGGCAGGGCGCGAGGAGGCGGCGCAGGAGTTCGCGGCGCTGTCCTCGCAGGCCCGCTGGGATCTGTGCCGCGTCGGCCGCGTCTACGAGAGCCATGCCCAGTTCCGCGAGGCGCAGCGCTTTTACCGTGCGTGCTTCCTGGCCGAGGGCGAGGCGCGCAAGGACATCCTGCGCACGCTCGTCCAGATGGACATCGAGTGCGCCGACTGGATGTCGGCGCGCGAGGATCTGGCGATGCTCGAGCGGCTCGACCGCACGCTGTACGAGGAGGTGCTGCGTTCGGTCGAGTACTTCCTGCCCGCGGACGGCTGACGGCCCTGCCCCGCTGGGCCCTCGGCTGAACACGCCACCCTGCGCGATACCAGCTCCGTCGCTTCCATGTCACTTGAACAACTTAAACCAGGGCAAAACTTCCCCTCCCTGAGCACCTCCGGCGTAGGGGTGAGATAGGGGCGGGCACGGGATGATTGACAGGCCCGGCCGCGGCGGCTATCTCGACGGCATGCTGCTTGAGCTGCGCACGGCGTCCCGCATCCGGCGCGAAGAGGTCACACCGGAAGACTGGAATGACTGGCGCTGGCAGCTGCGTCATCGCCTGACCACGCTCGCCGAGCTGGAGCGCGTGCTCCATCTGACGGAGGCGGAGCGCGCAGGGCTGCGCACGGCCGAGCGGCACTTCCCGGTGGGGATCACGCCCTACTACGCGGCGCTCATGGATCCCGACAGTCCGCACTGCCCCATCCGCATGCAGTCCATCCCGGTGGGCGCGGAGGCCGAGCGCGCGGCCGGCGAGCTGCGCGACCCGCTCGGTGAGGATGGGCTGTCACCCGTGCCAGGGATCGTGCACCGCTACCCGGACCGGGTCCTGCTCCTGGCGCTCGACCGCTGCGCGCTCTACTGCCGCCACTGCAACCGGCGGCGCATGGTGGCGCAGGACGACGGCGTGATCTCGGTGCCGATGATCGAGGAGGCCCTCGCCTACGTGCGCCGGACCCCCCGCATCCGGGACGTGTTGGTCTCGGGCGGCGACCCACTGACCCTGGCCACCGACCGGCTCGAGTGGATCATCTCTTCGCTGCGTGCCATCCCCCACGTCGAGATCATCCGTCTCGGGACGCGCGTGCCGGTGTGCTTGCCGCAGCGCATCACCGACGAGCTCGTGGCGATGCTGCGGCGTTACCACCCGCTCTACATCAACACCCATTTCAACCACCCGAAGGAGCTCACGCCCGAGGCGCGGGCCGGCTGCGAGAGGCTGGCGGACGCCGGGATCCCGCTCGGCAACCAGGCGGTGCTCTTGCGCGGGGTCAATTCGTCGGCACGCACGCTCAGGGCGCTGTTTCGCGAGCTGCTCAAGGTGCGCGTGCGGCCGTATTATCTGTTCCAGGGCGACCCCGTGCTCGGCACCGATCATCTACGCACCCCCGTGGCCGCGGGGATCGAGATCATGGAGCAGCTGCGCGGGCACATCTCGGGGATGGCCATCCCGCATCTGGTGATCGATGCCCCGGGCGGGGGCGGCAAGCTGCCGATCGGGCCGAATTACGTCCTGGCCTGGGGCACCGAGCGGCTCAAGCTGCGCAACTGGGAGGGGAAGGTGGTGGAGTATCCGGAGCCGGCCGAGCGCGACTGCAGCTGCCCTTACGAGGCGGAGTGGTTCGCCGCGCACCCTGATGGCGACTGAGCCGGCTGGATATCGCGGGTCCTCCAAGGGGGCGGGCCCCGGCCCGGGCAAGGACCTGGCCGAGGTGCTGCGCGAGCGTCTCGGTCGTGCCGGGCTGGCGGTGCCACGGGCGGAGACGGTGGTGATCGATCTGGCGGGCGATCCTCCGCTCGGTCGGAGCGCGAGCACCATCGCAGTAGAGGACGCCGAGCGGGTGGTGGCAGGGGCGGGCGCGGCGCTGGTCGCTGCCCGGGCGCAGCGCGCGATCGTGGCGGTGCGCACGATGGCGGCTGAGCGGGCGGTGCGGGCGGCACGCGATCGGCTCGGCGGCGCGGAGGGGCGTTCGGCCGTCGAGGTGATCCTGATGCCACCGCTCTGGCCCTCGCTCGGATTAGCGTGGGATCTGGAGCTCGACCCTGCCTGGACCTGGCTGCTCGATGGTGAGGCGCTCCTAGATGTCGAGTCCGCGGCGCTCGCGCGGGAACGTGCACCGTGGCGGGTGACGGTGGCAGGGGTGGTACGGAGGCCTGGGGTGGTGGCGTGGCGCGGGGCCCCACCGACGTCTTCGACGGGCGGTCCGACCGTGGAGACGCTGGTAGCGGCCACGGGCGGGAGTGAGGTGGAGACGGGACCGGCCTGGGTAGCGCTCGATGGTGGGGCCCCAGGTGGGCGGCTCGTGGGGCGCTCCGAGCCGGTGCGGTCCTCGCTGCTCCTCGTCTTGCCGATGGAGCATCCGCTGGTCGCAAGGGCGCGGATCCCGGTAGGCGATTGGCTGCGCCGTGCGGCCTCGGCCTGCGAGGGCTGCCGCGCGTGCTCGGATGCCTGTCCGGTGGCGCTCGCCGGGGGGCGGCTCGCGCCGCACGAGGTGATCGCGACGCTCATCACGGGGCGTGATGATGGCGTGCGCCTCGCCGAAGCGGCGGCGTGCCTCGGCTGTGGGGTGTGCGACATCGTCTGTCCGGGCGCGCTGTCGCCGGCCACGCTGCTCGGCGCGGTGCGGGGCCGGCTCCCAGTGATGTCGCATCCGGCGGCTCGGGCCCGTCCGGCTCATGGATCTCCTCAGGCCCATCCAGATCGAATGAGTCGTCGTCTCAGCATCGATCTCTTGCTCCTGCGCACAGGCCTCACGGCATACGACCGTGCCTTGCCGCAGCCAGGAACGGACGCCGCGCCACTGGATAGCCGTTCACACGTATCGATAGGGCCCGATGCGGGCGAAGCCCGCCGTGAGCGAAGGCCGGCAGGCCTGAGCGGACCCAAGAGTGTGAACGGCGTTCCCAAATGAAAAAGACCGCGCGATCAGCGCCGGTGGAGCGCTTCCTCGCGGGGTGGCGTGAGATGGGCGCGGAGGTGGCGGCGCATTACCGCGCCCAGGGGCTCGGGGCAGAGATGGCCCGCGCCGCGGCGCTCGGGGCGATGACGCAGGCCTTGTTACGCCGCTTCGCGGTGGAGGAAGAGACGTCGCGTACGGGAGCGCCGCCGCTCGGGCCTCGGCTCGTTGAACGGCTGGGCATCTTTCTCGATGGTTTTGTCTACTCCGCGGCGAGCCCGGAAGTTCAGGCGGAGAAGGCCGCGCGAGGGGCGATCACGCCGGAGGTGGTGGGGGAGGCCTGCGAGGCGCTGTGTGCGGCAGCGGACTTTGCAGACCACCGGCAGGGCGCGGGCATCTTCTACACCGAGCCGCAAGAGATCGATTTCATGTGCCGCCTCACCCTCGGCCACTATCTCGCGGAGGGCTTGCCGGCGGTGGCGCCATCGCTCTTCTACCAGGCGCTGCTCGTGCGCGGAGCGGACGCGGAGGTGGCGGATGCGGCGCTCGCTCGCGCGGGGCTGTGGCCGGCGGTGGCCGGGCGTCTCGGGCGGCTGACGGTGCTCGATCCGGCTTGCGGCTCGGGTTCGTTCCTGGTGGGGATGCTGCGCGTGCTGGCCGAGTTGAAGGAGCGGGCTAAACGGGCGATGCACACGGCGGCCGCGCCGGGCGGGCCATTGCCTTGTTCCCAAGGGGGCGAGGGGGGCCAGGAGCGGCAGGAGGCTCATGAGAGGAATGCCCCGAACATCCTCTTGTGTGGCGTGGACGTGATGCCCTGGGCCGTTGCGGTGACGCGGCTGCGGGCGGAGGCGTTCCTCAGGGAGGCAAGGTGGGAGAGGGCCAGGCCAGACCTCGTCTTGCGCACGGGCGATGCGCTCCTCCTCGACTGGGAACGGACCTTCCCCTCGCTGTGGGGAGAGACGGCGAAGGCGCGGGGTTGCGACGTGGTGATCGGCAATCCACCCTATGTGCGCCAGGAGGCCATCGGCGATCCCGCGCGTCCGGGGAGCGACCGCGAGGGGCGGCGGCGCTACAAGGAACGCTTGGTCGAGGTGATGCGGCGTGTGCACCCGGAGGTCTTTTCAGGATCCGGGCCGGGGCGGCGCGCAGGGCTCGACCGGAAGAGTGACCTCTACGTGTACTTCTTCCTGCTCGCCGGTGCGCTCGTGCGGCCGGGGGGCACGCTGTGCCTGCTCACGCCGAGCGCCTGGCTCGATGCGTCCTATGGCCGCGAGCTGCGCGCCTTCCTGGCCGGCTTCATGGAGCTCACGTGGGTGATCGATAGCCGGGTCGAGCGCGCCTTTCACGCCGACGTCAACACGGTGATCACGTTGGCCGTGCGGCCCGGCGGCCCGCCGGCCGCGCGCCGAATAGATGACCGGGCGCGCTTCGTGTCGCTGCGGCAGCCGCTCGCCCAGCTCGATGCCGCGGAGGTGTTCGCCCGCCTGGCCACGCTCGAGGACTATGTAGCCACCCAAGAGGTGCAGGCGCTCGCGGTGGCCCGCGAGGCGCTCGGCGGCGGGGAGGCGTGGGCGGCGAGCGATGAGGAGCAGGGGGGATCCGGGCTCCCCGTGTCGGCGGCGTCGGTGGAGGCCGTGGCCCCAGCGGCGCCGGCGGCGTCCGGGGGCCTCGAGGGCCGAGGGGGCCTGGCGAGCCGGAGCAGCTGGGGCGGCCCCCTCCTACGCGCGCCTTCACTGTGGCGACGCCTTGAGAGCACGCGGGTCCCCCTCGTTCCGCTCGGCGCCAGCGCGCACTGGCGGCTCGGGCGGGGACGGCGCACGGGCGCAGACGAGTTCTTCTGTCTCGGGCGCGCGGAGGTGGAGGCGCAGGCCATCGCCCCCCAGTTTGCCCGGCCGCTCGTGCGCTCCCCGGCGGAATTTCTCCAGCATCCGCCGCGCACCACAGGGCTGCCGCCGCGGAGCTTCCTCTTTCTATGCGATGCGCCGCCCGAGTCCCTGCACGGGACGGGCGCGGGTCGCCACGTGGAGAGCGGCGCCGCGCGCCAGCTACCGGTGCGGCTCGGACGGGCCGAGGACGAACGCTGGTATTTCCTCGGGTCGCAGCCGCCGGCCCACGTGCTCCTGCCGATCGCCTTTCACGATCGCTACTTCGTGGTGCTCAACGATGCCGGCTGGGAGGTGCACCAGCGCTTTGCGGTGATCTCGCTCACCAGCGAGGCGCTGCCGTGGGCGCGGGCGCTGTGCGCGCTCCTGTGCGCGCAGCCGGTGGTGCTGTGCATCGAGATCCTGGGGCGCCGCTCGCTCGGGCAAGGGGCGCTCGATGTGCCGCCCGAGACCTGGCGTCAGGTCCTGCTGCCGGATCCAGCCCAGCTCGGCGCCGCGGCGCTCGAGGCGCTCACTCACGTCTGGAACCGCCTGGCCGACCGGCCGCCGCTCCGTCTCGCTGCCGCGGCCGAGGATGAGGCGCAGCGGGAGCTCGATGAGCTGGTCCTCGACCTTCTCGGCTGGCCGCGCACCGACCGCGCTGCGCTCTATGAGGAGATGCTCGACTGGCTGGCGGCGCGGCTGATCAAAGCGGGGACGCGGACCGGACGCTAACGCGCGCCCTCCGCAGGCACATCCTCTATTCCTCAGCCATGAGGGCAACTACTCGTCGAGGAGATCCTTCCAGAAGGCGATCATCCTCCAGGCCTCGCCCGGACCCGCCTGCCGGTTGAGCTCGGCGTGGGTGATGAGCGGCGTGACGAGGTGGTGCACGGGCGTGCCCTGCTCACCCAGCCGGCGTCCGAGCAGCGTGGATTCGATCGCGGGAATGACGTTGTCATCGGCGCCGTGGAGCAGGAACACCGGGGCGCGCGGGGCCGGCGAGCGTTCGGGCGAGAGCGCAGGGCTCGCCGTGTACCGATCCACGATGGGCAGGAGGATCGGGCCGAGCGCCCTGACGTTGCGCGTGTTGACGTAGCCCATCAGGGTGGCCGCCGGCTCGGGCATGTCCTTCTGCGCCCGCTCGGCCGCGGCGAATTCGGCGCGCGCCCGGTTCCAGTCGACCATGGCCGAACTCGAAGCGTGAAGATAGGTGCGGATGCCCTGGCGCAGGAGATCGACCTGCGCGGGCGGCACGACCAGATGAGCTACATTGAGGAGGATGACCACCACGCCATAATCGTGCGGCGGGCGCAGCGCCTGGTCCGGCTGCACGCCCGTGCACAGGTACCGCAGCGTCCGCCCTAGATCACCGTGGCCGCCAAAGGACAAGACGAAGGCCACGCGGTCCGCGAGCGCAGGCCGACCGCCGGCCACCACCGCCAGGCCGCCCGAGAAACTGATCCCCACGAGCCCCACGCGTCCGTCGGTCCGCCAGGGGGCGAGGGCCTGGTCTTCACTCGCCCAGCGCCCCGCATCCTCGATCAGATCGGCGAGGCGCGGGGTGATGCGGTACTCCATGAGATCGGGCAGCTCGGGAGTGAGGACGGCCACCCCGCCACGGGCAAGGTCGCTGGCCAACCCGACCAGGCGTGCCTCGTCGATGCCGTCCTTGTGCACGCCGGAGGTGAGCACCACGGGGCGCGACGTCTGGCTCCCGGCCGGGGGGAGATAGAGGCGCGCCCGGAGCGGCCCCTGGCGGGACGGGACCTCGAGGTCACGGCGTTCGAACGCGCCAATGTCCCAGGCGGCGATCCGTCCGGGCCACCCCTCGTGCATACCGGCGGCGCGCGCCACCAGCGAGGCCGAGCGGAGGTAGCCGCGCGCCGGGACCGCCCCGAGCGCGAACACGGCCAGGAGGAAGACCGCCACGGTGATCCGCTTTCGCGAGCGCATGCACAGAGGATAATCCGGCCAGACCGGCCTGCGACTTCTCCTCGGGTCGGGTAGACTGCGGATACGCGATGGAAGACGAATTCTCCGCCGAGCGGGTCACGTTGCAGGTGCTCCAGCATCTCGAGCGCCGCCGCGCCGCCATCGTGCACGACGAGGACAAGGTGCAGGCCGCGGTGGCCGACGCGCTCGTGCCGGTACGCCGGAGCTACGAGGAGGCAGAGCTGCCGCCCGCCTACCTCACGGGCCTCGAAGAGGAGGTCCGGGCCGCGGTGCCGGCAGCCTGGCACGCGGTGGCCGCGCCGTACACCGAGCTCGAACGGCGGGACTTCGGCCTGTGGCGCGGCGGCGACCCGGTGGCGCGCATCACCTACGTGTTCCTCGGCCTCCTCCTCGGCGGCATCTGCGTGGCGCTGCCGTTCATCCCCATCTGGGAGAAGTGGTTCCCGTTCGCGCTGGCCTTTGCCGCCTACTGGCTGCCCACGTTGCAGATGGCGTGGCACCGGCGGCGCTATGCGGGCGCGCTCGGCGCCATCGCCGTGCGGCTCGGCGGCGCGCAGGCCGCACTCGACAGCCGCATTCGCACCGAAGACCTCCTCTTACCCGAGCATCGAACCGCGCAAGACCAGAGCCCGAGCCTGAACCCTCCGGGCCAGGGCCGAGACCAAGGAGAACCCCGTGGATGACGAGGATCTGATCACCCCGCGCCGGCCCTTTCAATGGAAGGGCGCCTCGCACCTCGGCGGCCGTCTCCTCGGGCGGCTCTTGCGCTCCCGCCTGGCCTGGATCCTCGGCGGCGCGCTCCTGCTCGCCTACTGCGCCCCGGCCGGCTGCACCACGTACGTCCCGCCCGACATGGTGGGCGTCAAGCAGGTCTACTACGGCTCGGCGGCCGGCATCCGCCCGGGGGTCTACGGCCCTGGGCTCTACTTCATCGCCGCCGGCATCGAGCGGCTGCACCTGTTCCCCCACAACCTGCAGCTCATCAACTACTCCGAGTCGCCGAGTGAGGCCTCGCAGGAGGCCCGCACCGCGCCCTCCATCAAGATCCAGACCTCCGACGGCTACAACGTCCAGCTCGACGTGAGTGTGCTCTACCACCTCAAGGACGCCTACCGCGTGTTCACCGAGGCCGGGCCCGGGCGCGCCTTCGAGGACCGGCTGGTCATCCCGCGCGCCGACCGCATCCTGCGCAAGACGCTCGGCGAGCTCAATTCCGAGGAGTTCTATCAGGGGCCGCGGCGCATCGAGAAGGCGAACGCGGCGCACGAGTCGCTCAAGACCGAGCTCGCCGCCTATGGCATCGAGGTCGACGCCGTGCTCGTGCGCCGCTACATCTACGACCAGCGTTACCAGCAGCTCATCGAGGGGCGCAAGATCAAGGACCAGACCGTGTTCCGCGCCCGGGCCGAGGCCAAGGCCGCGGTCGAGCAGCGCAAGCGCGACACCATGGTCGCCGAGGGCAAGGCGGCGCAGGAGGTGGAACTCGCGCGCGGGCGCGCCGAGGTCGCCAAGCTCGAGGCCCAGGCCGACCTCTACCGCCGCAAGCGCGCGGCCGAGGGCAAGCTCCTCGTCGAGCTGGCGCAGGCCAAGGGCACGGCCCTGGCCAACACCGCGCTCCAGGGCGCGGGCGCGGAGAACCTGGTCGGGCTCAAGATGGCCGAGGTGCTGCGCGGGCTCCAGGCCGTGGTCCTGTCCTCGGACGGCAAGGAGGGCACCAACCCGCTCGATCTCCAGAACCTCCTGCAGAAATTCGAGGTGAAGTGATGCGCCGGCCCAAGATCCCCCTCCTGCTCCTGTGCGGGCTCTCCGGACTCGGCGGCTGCACCTCGCACTCGACGGGCGAGACCGAAGTCGGCGTGCTCGTGTGCAAGGTCTCGCTCGGCTGCGCCTCGAAGGGCGTGCAGCGCGACCTCTACCCCCCGGGCACGACCAACTTCTTCGCCCCCTTCGTGCGCGACTTCTACACCTTCGACACCAAGGTGCAGAACCTCGAGATGATGGCCGACCTCAAACGCGGCGACCGCACCGAGCGCGACGATCTCCAGTTCAAGACCACCGACGGCAACGACATCTCGATGGACGTCACCGTGTCGTGGACCATCGACCCCAAGCGGGCCCCGGATCTGCTCCAGGACGTCGGCACCTCGACCCAGGAGGTGAAGGAGAAGCTCGTGCGGCCGGTGACGCGAACGCTCGTGCGCGACGTGCTGAACGAGCTCGACTCGGAAGCCGTCTACAACTCCGACAAGCGCTTCGAGAAGGCCGAGGAGGCCAAGGCCGTGCTCTCCACGGCGCTCGGCCGCTACGGCGTCCTCGTCTCGCAGGTGATCTTGCACGAGCACCGCTTCGCGCCCGAGTACGAGAAGGTGATCCACGATCGCAAGCTGGCCGAGCAGCGCGCCGAGCAGCTCAAGTCCGAGACCGAGGCCGCGGCCCAGGAGGCGGTGCGCAACCTCGAGTCGGCGCGCGGCCAGGTGGCGTCCAACATGGCCGCCGCCCAGGGCGGGCTCGCGCAGGCCAAGCTCGAAGCCGACGCGCAGTACTACCAGCAGCAGCAGAACGCCGACGCCATCCTCGCCGAGAAGACCGCCGAGGCGCAGGCCATCGCCAAGCGCAACGAGGCCCTGCGCGGCGCGGGTGGACGGGCCATGGTCAAGCTCAAGATCGCCGAGTCGCTGGCGGGCAAACAGATCATGCTCGTGCCCGGCGGGCCCTCGGGCGTGGGCCTGAACAAGCTCGACGTCAACCAGCTCCTGCGCCAGGTGATCGCCAATGAGGCCACCAAGTCGGAGCCGGGTTCTGACTCCGGCTCCTCTGGACAGTAGGACCGCGTTTAGATCAGTTTCCAAGCCCGCCGACCGAGATCAGTCGCGGCGGAGGCGGTAGCCGCTGCCGAAGACCGACTGGATCTGCCGGCTCGCGCGGCCCAGCTTGCCGCGCAGGCGGCGGACGTAGCTGTCGACGGTACGGTCCTTGATGGCCTGGCCCTCCCCCCACACCACGGCGCACAGCTCAGCGCGCGTCAAGACCTCCTTGTGGCTCTGCAGGAGCGCCTGGAGCAGACGGAACTCGGTCGGGGTGAGCAGCACCGGCTGGCCCGCGACCCGCACCTCGTAGCGCGAGAGATCGAGCGTGATGGCGCCGGCCGCGAGCGGCTCGGTCACCTCCTGGCTCTGGCTCCTGCCGCGTGGGGTGCGGCGGTGCAGGGCTCGGGTGCGCAGCACGAGCTCGCGCAGGTCGTCCACATCGACGGCGATGCAGTCGTCGGCGCCGGCCTCGAGCGCCTCGATCCGGGCCTCCTCCGAGCGAGGCTTGGTCACCATCAGGATCCCCATCTGCCGCGTGTCCGGATGGATGCGCAGGGTGCGGCACACGTCGTTGCCGCTCACGTCGGGGAGCGTCTGCGACAGGATGACCAGCGAGGGGCGCAGGCGCAGGCTGGCCGCGACCGCGCCGCCGCCGCTCTCCACCCGCTCGAGCACGAAGCCGTCACGCTCGAGCGGCGCCGCCAGCTCGGCGCCGAGCGCGGCATCGACCGTGGCGAGGAGGAGGGTCTTGCGCGATGGCAGGGACATCGGAGCCACCATGTCCTCGCCAAATGCCGTGAAGTGGCGGGCGAGGCAAGCAACGTCTCCGTGACGAGAATGTGGCAGCTGCGAAACATACCTGCGTCCGCCGTCCGATCCACGCCCTGCTCGTCGGCACGGCGACGATCGCCACGCCGTCACCGGTGGTGCAGTAGGCGCCCGAGAACGAGGAGCTCGCGCCGCTGCGCCTCGACTTCCACGGGATCTGACCGATGCCTTGGAGCTGCTCTTCCAGGGGCTCCAGGGCCTCTAGCAGCGAAGCTGACACCTTCTAAATTAGAGGTGGAGCGGCAAGCGCGGAAAGGGCACCGAACCTGTCAGGGCTCAGCTGATCTCAGTGGGAGAGGAGGCGGATCGAGAGACCGACGTACTGGGTCTGGAACTCGTTCATGAGCAGCGAGCCCGAGTCGAAGTGCGACCTGTCACCGCAGGTCGCGTCGACGCGCGCGAGGATGCAGTCCGGCAGCACCTTGATGCCGAGCGGCTCCAGCTCGACCTCGAGCTGGAGGACCCGATCGCGCGTCAGGCAGCGAGCGCCCCCGGGGCCCCACTCCGCCTCGAACGTCCAGCTCTCGGTGTCGGTCTGGATGCCGAGGCCATCGAAGATGTTGATGGCGCGGCCGTCGACCGTCCAGGGTTCGCCGTCACCGCAGTAGTCCGCGCGCACCATGCGCGTGCATGCCTGGTGATAGGGCTCGAGCGACACGGCAGCGCAGTTCCCACCCTTGCAGCCAAGCACCCGCTCCCACGGCCGGTAGCCCCACTCCACGCACTTGGCGATGGCCGCGCCGCGGCAGGCAAAGGTGAACCAATCCGGGTCCGACGTATGCGAGCCGCCCCCCGGCACCCCTTCCCGCTCGTCCCACAGACCGCTCAACGGGAAGGCCGCCACCGGGGCGCCGGCCTCGTCCACGCCGCACAGCGGCTGCCAGCCCGAGCCGTCCGGGCTCGCGTACGAGACCTGATAGGCGTAGAGGTCGTCGTTGGGCGCGGGCGCAAAGCCCACGGCATCGATGCGCAGAGGGAGGGTGCTGCCATCGGACAGCACCCCACTCAGCTCCGAGCCCACCAGTTGTGCACCAGACAGCGTGGAGCCGTCCTCGCGCACGGCCAGCAGGGTCGTACCTTCGAGGCGGACGCCCGAGAGCTGGGTCCCGTTGAGGTGCATCCCATTGAGGTGCATCCCATTGAGGTGCATCCCATTGAGGTGCATCCCATTGAGGTGCATCCCGTTGAGGTGCATCCCGTTCGAGCTGCGCAGCCCCCCCTGGCTTCGTTCCACTGGCTGCGCATCGCAACCCGGAAACGACGCGGTGAGGAGCACCAGAAGCAGACGCGCCGGCCAGGACATGTTCACGCTAGGCATTGGAACCTCCGCCAAGTTGAAAAAAGTGTGACGTCCCTTTCCTTCTTCATTCGCTGACGGATGCTCATCCGTCACGGCTGTCACTCCGTACTACGGGACGCTCGCGCGTTTATTCTCACCCTTGCCGCTCAGCGGAGCGGGAAAGGAGCACACACCCGCAACCCGAGGTTGGCATCCCGGAAGGTGGCCTCCGACACCTGGCGGTTGTCAACCCGGTCGGTGACTGGATCGTAGAGGTAGCTGCCGCCCCGCACCGCGCGCTCGTTCGGCGCCAGGGAGGAGGTGGTCCACTCGAACACGTTGCCGCAGAGATCATCGACGCCGAAGGGACTGCGCGACGCCGGGTGCGAGCCCACCTCGTCCGGCCCCATGGCGCTTGGATTCTTGCCGTAGGTCTCGTCGAAGTCGGCGTCCTCGGGATCGAGCTGCCCGCCGTGCGGGTAGGGGCGCGCATCGGCGCCGCGCGCGGCGCGCTCCCATTCGTGCTCGGTGCACAGGCGAGCACCAGGCAGGCGACCCGAACGGCGCAGCCACTCGAGGTAGGCCTCGGAGTCCTCGGCGCTGACGCCGGCCACGGGGAGGCGCATCCAGTCCTGCACCGCCCGCTGCCGGCGCCCCGGGTAGTGGATCTTCTCGCCGACGCGGGCGACGTAACGTTCCTTGCCCGGCTGGAGGCTCAGCTCCCAGACGCCGCCCGGCAAGAGTTCGAGCGCGAGCGGACCGGTGAAGCTGTTCCCGATCACCCGCGGCGTGCGGCGTTCCCGCTCGGCTTGCGGCAGCTGCCGCAAGAACTCGAGCCACTCGCCATAGGTCACCT
The DNA here is from genome assembly GCA_036263495.1 of Polyangia bacterium. Taxonomy (GTDB): domain Bacteria; phylum Myxococcota_A; class Polyangia; order Palsa-1104; family SHYY01; genus DATAGU01. Next base: position 48,905 of record DATAGU010000264.1, read on the forward strand.
CGTAGCGCCCGATGAGGTACGCGTCGAGCCGCACCTCGTGCAGCGGCGCCGTGTTGAGGAAGCTCCGGCGCAGCTCGCCGTCGAAGGGCGTGCCAAAGAGGAACCGGCCGGCGGGGACGTACACGAACCCCTCAGGCACCGCACCGTCCCCGGGCAGCTCGACGTCGAGGCGCAACACCTCCCCGCGAGCGAAGACGAGAGGGTAGCGGACCACGGTGTGGCCTCCGAGCTCCAGGGTGAGGAGATAGGAGCCCGGGGCGAGCGAGACGTCGCGTAGCGGCGTCTGGCCGAGCACCCGTGGATCAACCAGGCGCAGCTTCTGCCGGTCGTCCTCGGCATATCGGTGGCAGGAGACGGTAGCGCCCGCGGGGGTGCTGACGAAGGTCAGCCGGGCGGGGGCCCGCCACTTGCGCCGCCGCTCCCCGCCCTCGTCATATAGGGCCAGGCGTTCGAGCAGCTCATCGAGCTGGTCGAAGCGCCGCGCCTGCTCCGCGAGCAGGGCCCGGTCGTAGAGGATGTCGGCGAGGAGCGCGCGTACGTCATGGCGCGTGGCGTCGAGGGCCAGGATCTCCTCCAGGACCTGGCTGGCGCGGGCCTGGCGGCGGTCCACCTCATGCCCGAGCTGGAGCGCCTTGGCCCACAGTGTCTCGCCGGCGTCACGCGCCTTCTCGTCGAAGCGGCTGAATGCGTACTGACGCATGCGTGCACGTTCTTCGGCGTGGGTGCGTTCCTCGTCCAGCGTCTGGCGCACCTCGGCCAGGTGCGCCTCCACCTGGCGGTTGATCGCGTGCCGCGACTGCAGCCGCACCGCGCCGTAGGCAAGCAGGAGCAGGAGCGGCAGGCCGGCCATCAGGATGCGCCGCTGCCAGCGGGCGAACCGCACGGCCTTGCGCGAAGCGGCGAGGAAGGCCCCCTCGCGCGGCGGCAGGTCCCTCTCCGCCAGCTCGACGGCCTCCGCCTCCGCCAGCTCGGGCGCGCTCCACAGGGCCCCATGCACCCGGCCGAGCCGCTCCCAGTCCGTAGCGGCGCGCCCGAGCCGCTCGAGGAGCAGGCGGCGCTCCGAGTCGTCCACGAGCCAGCCGCGCAGCGTGGACCAGCCTCGGAGCAGCGCCTCATGGGCCAGGCTGTAGATGCTCTCGCCGTTGGCCTCCTCGGCCGTCACCAGGCGTCCTCGCACGAGCGCGTCGAGCGCGCGCCGCGCCACCGGATCCTTGCCGCTGAGCTGATCCTCGCCGAGGCGTGCGCGCGTGCCCTCGACCGTCACCAGGCGCACGAGCATGCGCCGCGCCGCCGCGCGCTCGGCCGGCAGGAGCCCATGGAACACCGTGTCGGCGTGGCGCGCCAGCGCCCCGGCCACCCCACCGATGGCCTCGAGCGCCTGAGACGTGATCAGGTTGCGGTCGCGCTCGCGCACCTCCCACAACTCGGCCAGCGCGAACTGCAGGAGTGGCAGGCCGCTGCCGCCGCGGGCCGCGTGCTCGATGAGGGTATCGACCAGGGCCTCGGACTCGAATTGCGTGCCGGTGACCGCCGCCGGGCCGAGCACCGCCTCGCGCATCCGCACCGCCGACAGCGGGCGCAGGATATAGAGCGCGCGCGACAGCGTCTCGCCGAGGCCCGGCAGGTTGGCCAGGCGGGTGAGGAAGTCGGCGCGCACCGTACTGATCAGGCGCATGCCCGGGGTGCCGAGCGCGAGCTGGCCGAGCACGAACGCCACGGTCGAGACCTCAGCCGGCTCACCGAGGGTGATGAGCTCCTCGAGCTGATCGACCAGCAGCACCAGGCCGCGGCGTTCGCCGAGCTGCCGGCCGAGTGCGGCCCAGGGGTTGGGGGCCTTGCTCAAGCTGATCGATGTTCCTCTGCGGTCGCCCTCGAGCGCGGCCGCGGCCCCCGGCCAGGACGCCGCCAGGACACCCACCAGCGCCGCCAGCGGGCGGGGCCCCGGCACCATCTGCAGGACCTGCCAGGTCCGTCCCTCGCTGAGGGCGCCCTCGGCGATGAGGGGGAGCAGCCCGGCGCGGCACAGCGAGGACTTGCCCACCCCCGAATCGCCGGTCACGAGGGCGAAGGGATCGCGGCGCAGGCGATCGAGCAGGTGCGCGACCTCCTGGCGGCGGCCAAAGAAGAGCGCGCGGTGCTCGGCATCGAAGGGCGCCAGGCCCCGATAGGGGTTGCCCACGTCTCCGGCCGAGTGGGCCGTCGAGCGCGCCAGTCCCTCGAGCGCCTCGCACAGCTCCTCACCCGAGGCGTAGCGCTCCTGTGGGTCGCGCAGGAGGCAGCGATCCACGATGGCGGCCAGGCGGGGATCGATCCCCGGGACCACTTGCGTGAGCTGCGGCACGTCGCACTCCGTCGCGACCTCGGCCAGCTCGAACGCCATGACGCCAAAGTGCGGCGGCCTCCCGGCGCACAGCTCGTACAGCACCGCGCCGAGTCCGTAGACATCAGAGGATCGGGTCGCCTCCTGACCGCGCCAGATCTCGGGGGCGATGTAATACGGTGTGCCGAGCACCGCCCCCGGCCGCGTGGCCTGAAGCCCCGGAGCGGGCGCCGGCTCCTGGCCCTCTTGAGGCTGCACGAGGGGGCTCATCGGGGTCACCTCGATGGGCGTGAGGGTCCGGAGCGACGACTCGCTGTCCCCCTCGATGGGCGTGAAGCTCTCGCCCGGCGGCGCGGTGCTCTCGTCGGGGCCGTGGCTGGAGGCCGGGGCAAAGGCCGGATCCTGGGTGGGGAGGTTGTTGTTCGGGGTCGGGCCCTCGCCCTCCTCGGCCCGGGTGACGGCGGCCGCGCGGCGCTCCTGCACCCGCGTCTCACGGATGGAGGATTCTCCCGAGGCCCCCGGGGCCGCCTCGCCCCGCGCCGCGTCCTCGGGCATCTCCTCGAGCAATTTGGCGAGTCCGAAGTCGAGGAGCTTGGCGCGACCGTCATCGGCCAAGATGGCATTGCCCGGCTTGATGTCCCGGTGCAGCACGCCCTGCCGGTGAGCCGCCGCGAGGCCCCGCGCGAGGTCCACGCCGATGTGGAGCACGCGCTGCCAGGGCATGGGCCGCGGCAGCCGGTCGAGCGGCTGACCGCCGACGAACTCCGACACCAGATACGGCTGCTGCTCGAGCTCGCCGACCCGGTGGATGGTCACCACATTAGGGTGCTGCAGGCGGGCCGCGGCGCGCGCCTCCACCAGGAACCGCCGCCGCGCCGAGGGCCCTGGGTTGAGCGTCGAGATGAACTTCACCGCCACGTGCCGCGCGAGCACGGTGTCGTAGGCGAGGTAGACCTGCCCCATCCCGCCCCGACCGAGCGATCGGATCAGGCGGTACTCATCGAACTCGGAGGGCGGGCTCCAGTTGGGCGGGGACGGCACCGTGGCACCTGTCAGGCGAGCCTGCCGTTTGGCACGCAAAGCATGTCGGGTGCATCGACCGCGGGCTCGCTCACCCGCCTATTTTTGATCCCCCGAGGGGGCTTGTACATGGAGAAGGGGGAGAGCGCGTCGGTTCCATCAAGTCTGCCGGCCTTCGCTCCCCCGCGGGCCTTGCCCGCATCTGGTCCCATCGGTGAATGTGAACCGCTGTCTAGCCGAGCGCGACCCGCCACAGGAGCGCGCCGATCAGACCGCCGAGCGAGGTGGACAGGAGGTTCACCATGTCGTTGTCGAGGCGGGCCACGCCCGCGACGCGGCGGGTTGCGCCGCCGCAGCGGTGGGTGATCTGCTCGGTCTTGGCGCCGCAGGCCTGACACTCGCGGCGCTCCTGCACGGTGGCCCCGAGGAGGGAATCGGCGAGCGCGCCGGCCACACCGCCCAGGGTCACGATACCGATCACGCTGGCCCTGGCCGCCCCGGCCGCGCCACCCCAGGCGCTGGAGACCGGCAACAGCGCGGCGATGAGGCCGATGAACAAGGCCCCCGCGACCATGCCGCAAAGGCCCGCCGAGGACACCGCGCCCGAGGTGCCCGGCGGCACCTCGGCGAACGTGAGCAGGTGGCGTGGGGGCCGGCGCGCCAGCATGCCGATCTCCGTGGCCCAGGTGTCCGCGGCCGCGGCCGCGAGCGAGGCCATGGCGGCCAGGGCCCAGGCCGCCGCGCCGGTCACCGCCCAGAGCACGCAGCAGAGGGCCGCCGCGCCGCCGTTCGACAGCACCTGGAGAGCGTCGCGCTCGCCCCCCTTGGCCACGACGTCCTGGCTGCGCCGTTCCTTCTCGGCTTGGCGGTAGCGCGACAGCCCGGTCCCGGTGAGGAAGAACCCCATCAGGCCAAGGCCCGGCGCGAGGCCCCCCAGCCCGAACACGAGCGTGCCCACGACGGCCGCGGCGAGCGAGCCGTCCATCGTGAGCGAGCGCCGACGGCGCGCCGCCCAGGCCACGATCGCGGCCAGGAGGAGCCCGAGGAGGATGGATTGTACCCGGTCCATGCGCGCCGATGATCGCCCATGCCCGCCACGGACGCCACCGCCCCGATCCGTTTGGTGTTCTGTCCCCGGCATGGCATCGTCTCCCTGTGACGATGCTCTCTCAGACGGAGCTGGCAGAACGGCTGCGCGCCGTGCGCCTCCTATGCCTCGACGTCGACGGTGTCCTCACCGATGGCCACCTCTACTGGTCCGACGGCGGCGGCTGGTCGCAGCGCTTCTGCGTGCAGGATGGCTTTGGCATCAAGCTCCTCCAGGAGCTCGGCATCGAGGTGGCGATCCTGTCGGGCGGCGACATCCGCTCGGCGCGGGCGCGGGCCGAGTCGCTGCGCATCCGCCACGCCTACTTCGGCCTCGTCGACAAGGTCGCCGCCTACGAGGCGCTGGCCGAGAAGCTCGGCGTCGCCCCCGCGGAGACCGCCTACGTCGGCGACGAGCTCGTCGACGTGCCCCTCCTCTGCCACGTAGGCTTCGGCGCCACCGTGCCCGACGCGGTCGACGAAGTGCGCGACGTGGCGCACTACATCACCCGCCGTCCGGGCGGCAACGGCGCGGTGCGCGAGGTGTGCGATCTCATCCGGCGTCACTCGGTCGCGGCCCGCGGGCGGACCCCGGGTCCCCTCCCGGCCGTCAGCGCGGGCCCCTCGGCCCGTGGGAGCGATTCCCCATGAGCAACAGCCACCCTCTCCTGCGTCTCCTCGGCACCGATCCCAAGCGCGTGGTCGGCCTCATGTCGGGCACCTCGCTCGACGGCATCGACGCCGCGCTGGTGGAGATCCGGGGCCATGGGCCGGGCGCGAGCGCGCACCTCCTGCGCTTCCATACCGGCCCGTTCCCCCCCGGCCTGCGTGAGGCCATCGAGGCCGTGCTCGACCCCGGCCATGCCACCTCCGCGGCCGACCTGTCGACCCTCAACTTCCGCCTGGGGCATGCCTTTGGCGAGGCCGCCGTGGCCATCGCCCAGGGCGAGCCGATCGATCTCGTGGCGAGCCACGGGCAGACCGTGTGGCACCAGCCGCCGTGGATGAAACACCGCAGCGATCTCATCGCCTCCACCCTGCAGCTCGGTGAGCCCGCGGTCATCGCCGCGCACACCGGCGCGGTCACCGTGGGCGACTTCCGCGTGGCCGACGTGGCCGTCGGCGGCGAAGGCGCGCCCCTCGTGCCGTATGCGGACTGGGTGCTGTTTCGCCGGCCCGGCCAGGTGCGCGCGCTACAGAACATCGGCGGCATCGCCAACGTCACCGTGGTAGGGGACCGCCTGGCCGAGGTGTTCGCCTTCGACAACGGCCCCGGCAACATCATCATCGATGAGCTGGCGATGCTGGCCTCGGAGGGGGCGGACCGCTGCGACCGGGACGGTCGGCTGTCGGCGGCCGGACGGGTGCTGCCGCACGTCCTCGCCGACCTCCTCGACGATGACTTCCTGCGCCGTCCGCCGCCCAAGTCGACCGGGCGAGAGCGTTATGGCAAGGCCTTCGTCCATCATCTACGTGAGCGCCATCCGGGGGAGCGGGCCGTCGATCTGCTCACCACCGCCGTTCGCTTCACCGCCGAGGCCATCGCCACGAGCTACCGCGCCTTCGTGCTCCCGCGCACCCCGCTCGCCGAGGTCGTGGTCGCGGGCGGTGGCGCCCACAACCTCACGCTCATGGCCGAGCTCGGGGCGCTCCTGCAGCCCCTCACCGTGCGCCGCTTCGACGACGCCGGCATTCCGGCCGACGCCAAGGAGGCGGTGGCCTTCGCCCTGCTCGGGGTCGAGACCATCCACGCCAGCTGCGCCAACGTGGTGGCCGCCACCGGTGCGCGCAAACCCACCGTGCTCGGCAAGATCTGCCTCCCGCCGCCGTGACGCGCGACGTCGCGGGTGATGATCGCGTCATGCAGCAGCGACAAGAGCGTCCGCAGAAGTTCGGTGGTGGACGTTTACGTCGGGGCTCGTCATGGCTACCATCAAGACGTGCGCCTCCTCTTGCAGCTTGCCGCGGCCCTGGCGCTCTTCGGCTGCGCCATGTGGAACCAGCCCCGCAATGGTCCGCGCATCGATGACCGCCGTACCGCCTACTGGATCTGGTATGACCAGGGCCGCTGGCACGTACGCACCACCAGCGACGGGAAGACCCACCGGTATCAAGGGACCCTGGCCGCGGTCGGGGCGGGCAATTCGATGAGCGATTTACAGCTCGACGATCGGATGCTGAGCGAGGTGGCGGCGCTCCTCCGCGGCAGCGTCCAGTTCGACTTCGAGCGGGTCGCGCATACCGGCCTCGCCGCCCGAGCCTCGGGAGAGGGCTGCGTGGCCCTCGACCTCTACCTCGACGGCAAACGGCAACCGGACCGGGTGTATCTCGGCGGCACCGCGCTCACCCCCTCGCATCTGCCGTTCGAGATCTGCCCTCCGCGTTGAATGGGCCCCACCCTCGCTGTCCCCCTGAGGGAACGCCGGGGACGCCTGGGACGCCGGGGGCCCCACCCCCGATGTCTCGCTAGAGTCGGAGGTCGACGTGCGCCTTCTTGCGCAGATCCATGAGCCAGCTCTGGGTCTGTTTCTCCAGCTGCTGCGAGCTCAGCTGCTGCCGGATCTGCTCCTTCACCTCGTCGAAGGGGCGCGCGTCCGAATCCTTCCTCTCGAGGAGCTGCACCACCTCGAACCCGCGGTCGGTACGGATCGGCCCGCGCACCTCGCCCACGTCCATCGCGAACACCACCTCGGCGAACTTCTCGGGCAGCCCATCCTTCTCCGAGACCCAGCCGAGGTCCCCCTCCTTGTCGCGCGTGAGCTCGTCGTCCGAGTGCTCCTTGGCGAACTCACCGAGGTTCTTGCTGGCGCGCGCCTCCTCCAGCACCCGTGTCGCGTGCGCGCGCCGCTCGGCCTGGGCCTTCGCGTCGGCGTTCGGGGGCACGGTGATGAGCACATGACGCAGATGGACCGAACGGTTACTGCCGGCCTGCCGCACCGACTGGTTATAGAACGAGCGCACGTCCTCGTCCGAGATGTTGACGTGGGCGCGGACCGCCGTGTTGATGACCTTGAAGCGCAGGAGCTGGTTGCGGAGCTCGTGGCGGTAGCTATCCCAGCTATAACCCTGCTGCGAGAGCACCTCGCGGAACTGATCCTCGCTCAGCCCATTCTGCTTGCGGACCTCCTCGATGGCCCGGTCCACCTCCGCCTTCTCGATCGTCAGCTTGAGCTCGTGCGCCTGCTGCAGGATGAGCGAGTCATCCACCATGCGATCGAGCAGCTGGCGGATCTGACGATCGCCGAGAGCCTGCGGGTTGTAGAGCACACGCTCGTCGAGCGGCTGGCCGAGCAGCGTCGCGCGATCGCGGAGATCGCTGAGCAGGATGATCTCGTTGTTGATGACCGCGATGACCCGCTCCACCACCACGCTCTCACCCGCCCGCGCCGTCCCCAGCGCCCCGAGACCCAGCACGCCCACGAGCGCGCCCACGATCCGCATCCGTCCCATTCTTGCGAGCCGAGCCATCATCATCTCCTCGCTCAGTGAGCCTCACCCGCCGGGGGAGCGGGAGGGGGCGGCGGCGCCTGTCCGGGCACGCTGATCGACGGCGCCCCCGGCGGCGTCCCCGGGGAGAGCGGCCCGGCCTGCGGCGCGTTCTGACCCGGCGGATGGAACATCCCCGGCCCCGGCGGCGGCACGCCCGGCCCCTCGAACTGCCCGGGCCCCGCGGCCTCGATCTGCACCTTGGCCAGCCGGTCCTCGTGCACCTCGACCTGGGCCTTGCCGCGCAGGTCGCGGATGAAGGCGTCCATCGCCGCCTGCCGCCGGTCGCGGAACAGCCGGCTCTTGATCTGGCCCTTCACCTCGTCGAAGGTGCGCACGAGCGCCTTGCGACGGCCGGTCAGCTTGAGCACGTTCCAGCCCTGGCTCGTCTTGATCGGCGCCGAGACATCGCCGAGGTTGGTGAGCGCGAAGGCGGCCGTGACGATGGGCGCCGGCAGCTCCTTCGTGTTGCGATCGAAGTACCGCAGATCGCCCCCACGGTCCTTGGTCGCCGTGTCGATCGAATACTCGGCCACGAGCTTGCGGAAGTCCGCCGTATCGAGCCCCTTGATGCGCGGATCGGCGAGCACCTTCTTGGCCGTCTTCTCGTCCTTGAGGAGGACCAGCGCCACGCGCACCTCCTCGGGCTTGTTGAACTCGTCGAGGTGACTATCGAAATACGTCTTGGCGTCCGCGTCGCTCACGTCCTCGGGCTTCATGCGGCTCTCGAACTCGTCCCGCATGAGCTTCTGGATGAGCGCCTGCTTGAGGGTCCGGATCACCTCCGGGTCCTTGTCGAGCCCCCGGCGCTGCGCTTCCCGGGCCAGCACCTCGAACCGCACCAGGTTGTCGAGGAACTCCTTCTTGCGCTCGAGCGAGGTGTAGCGGGCGCGCACGAACGGCGATTGCTTGTTGATGCGGTCCTGGAACTCCCCCACCGTGATGACCACATCGTCGATGCGCGCCAGCGCCTCCTTGAGATCCTCGGGCCGCTGCGTGGCCGCCCGCCCCGTGCCCGTCACCTTCTCGCAGGCAGCATGCAGGACGGCCCCCAGGCCGACGAGGAAGACGGACAGCGCCATGAAGCCCATGCGGCGCCAAAGCGACCGGATCATCAGGGATGCTCCTTTGGGAGAAGTGGCCAAGCGAGTTCGGTACCATAGGGATCCCCGCCCCGCAAGCCGGCGATCCTCACCTTCTACTAGGGACACCGAGATGGCGGGTGCTGTTGCCCCGTCCCGGATCCTGGCGAGCCCCGAACGCGAGTATGATGCGCCGCGCTGGGAGGTGCGAACATGAAAGCCATCCGCTATCACCGCTACGGCGGCCCCGAGGTCTTGCAGTACGAGGACGTCCCCGATCCCGCGCCCGCGCCGGGCGAGGTCGAGGTCCGGGTGCGCGCCGTCTCCGTGAGCCCCATCAATTGGAAGCTCGCCAAGGGCATCGCCACCGTGAACGCGCCCCTGCCACAGATCCCCGGGAGCGAGTGCGCGGGCGAGACCCCCGATGGCCGGCGCGTCGTCCTCGCCGGTGGCGGCTACGGCACCGCGCGTCCCGGCGTCTACGCCGAGAAGATCACCGCCCTCCCCGCCCACCTCGTCGACATCCCCGAGGGCGTCAGCTTCGCCGAGGCGGCATCCCTCGGCGTCGCCTATGCCACCGCGCAGCTCGCCCTCGTCGCGCGCGCCGGCCTCCAGAAGGGCGAGTCCGTGGCCGTCCTCGGCGCCACCGGCGGCGTCGGCGTGGCCGCGCTCCAGCTCGCCCGCCTCGCCGGAGCCTCGCCCCTCATCGCCGTGGCCCGGCCCGAGAGCCACGAGACCCTGCGCCGGTTCGGCGCCGACGTGACCCTCGACCCGGCCCAGGAGGATCTCGGCCAGGCCATCGCGCGCGCCGCGGGCGGCGGTGCCAACGTCATCCTCGACCCCGTCGCCGGCCCCGTCGGCGTGCGGGCGCTCGCGGGCCTCGCCCCCTGGGGCCGCCAGGTCGTGCTCGGCACCGCCGCCGGCGACACCGTCACCTTCTCCGTCCCCGTCCTCTACGGCCGCAACGCCTCGCTGCTCGGCTTCACCCTGTTCGGCTATGCCGACAAGGTCGTCCCCACCATCCAGCAGCTCCTCGAGTACCTGGCCACGCGGCGCCTCGTCGTCCCCATCGAGCGCACCCTGCCGCTCAGCCAGGCCGCCGACGCCTGGCGCCTCCTCCAGGAGCGCGGCCGCCTCGGCAAGATCATCCTCGTCCCCTGAAAAGCCCGCTACTTGAGCGCCGCCTCGAGCGCCGCCGCGATATCCCCCTCCGAATGGACGCCGAGCAGCACCTTCTTCACCTGCCCGGCCTTATCGAGCACGAACAGCTGCGGCACGGAGTTCACGCGATACAGGTCCGCCACCCGATCCCCCCCGAGCGCGATCGGCAGCCCCACCCGCGTCCGCTTCACGAACGCCTCCACCTCCCCCGCCGCCTCCGCCCCCTCGATGTCCACCGCCACCACCCGCACCCCGCGGTCCCGATACGTTTGCCACACCCGGTCCACCGCCGGCATCTCCACCCGACACGGCCCACACCACGTCGCCCAGAAGTCGATCAACGTGGCGCGCGCCGGGCTCTTGTCCTGCAGGTGGAACTCCCCCCCGCCCCGCAGCGGCAAGCGGAAATCCGGCGCCGGCTGGTCCGTCCCCACCGGCATGAGCGTGGACACCTGCCCTGAGATGTAGCGCAGGTTGAGCACGAGCAGCACCCCGAGGGCCGCGATCACCCCCCACCCTGCCCAGCGCGGCAGACGCGCGTTCACCTTGCCCTCCGGCGGCCCAGCCGGAACACCCCAGTTGGATGCCGTCGCGAGGCACAGCCAGCGGCGGCGAGGCAAGGAGGGAAGGAGGGAGCGTACTGGAGGTACGCGACCGACTGACCGACGCTGCATCGCCGTCGCTGGCTGCGCCGCAGCAGGCAGGCAACTGGGGTGTTTCGGCTCAGCCCGCGGCTCCTCGCGCCGCAGCTCCACGAGGCCGGCGAGCCAGAGGAGACCGCTCCACGCGAGGGCCAGTAGATCGATGCCATATCGTTCTCCCGCCGATGGGGCCCGCCCGAGCACATGCGGGACGAGCCTCCCACCGAGCTGTACGATGAGATAGGGGATCCAGACGTAGCCCGCCATCACGATCGCCTGCAAGACCTGCTGGCGCTGCTTGCGGATGAACAGCGCAAGCACCCCACCGGCGAGCAGGATGGCGAGCAGATCGGGCAGGACCTGCTCCACGGCCGGCTTCACGGTCAGGAGCGCGCCCCGTACACCAAAGAAGCGATAGCCCAGCACCGCCCGGGCAAAGAACCGCGTCTCCCGCGCCACCGCCCACAGCGCCAGCAGCACGAAGATGTGCTCCAGCCGCCCCTGACCCTGCGCGACCGCCGCGAGCGTCGCACGCGGCCGCACCACGATCCCGCCCACCAGGGCGAAGAAACCACCCTGCGGGCCGGGCGCCTGGGTCTCCGGGGGCTCCGCTTGCGTCATGGCCTGTGCTTCAGATGCGGCGGCGAGAAGGAAATGAAAGGGACGAACGGAGGAGGGACGTCGCTTACTCCTCTTCCTCGTGCGCCACCTTGGCCTCGGCGATCACCTTCTCGGCCAGGTGCGAGGGCACCTCGTCATAGTGCGAGAACTCCATCGTGAACGAGCCGCGCCCGCCCGTGATCGAGCGCAAATCCGAGGCGTACTTCAGGCACTCGGACATCGGCACGAGCCCCTTGATGACCTGCGACTTGCCGCGCGAGTCCATCCCCTCCACGCGCCCCCGCCGCTGGTTGAGGTCGCCGATGACATCGCCCATCGACTCCTCCGGACAGGTCACCTCGAGCCGCATGACCGGCTCGAGCAGCGACGGCTTGGCCAGCTTGAACGCCGCATGGAAGCCCTTCGAGCCCGCGATCTCGAACGAGCGCGAGTCCGAGTCCACGTCGTGGTACTTGCCGTCGAAGAGCCGCACCTTCACGTCGGTCACCGGGTACCCGGCCACGACCCCCCGGGACATGCGGCTCTTGATCCCCTTCTCCACCGCCGGGATGAACTGCCGCGGCACCGAGCCGCCCACCACCGCGTCCTCGAACTCGAACCCGCCGCCCCGGGGCAGCGGCTGGAGATCGATGTACACCACGCCGAACTGCCCCTTACCGCCCGTCTGTTTCTTGTGCTTGCCCTCGACGTTCTTGGCCGTGCCCTTGATCGTCTCGAGGTACGGCACCTTGGGCGGCAAGAGCTCCACCCCTACGCCCATGCGCTGCAGCTTGTCGACCGCGGTCTCGATGTGGATCTGCCCCGTGCCGCCGAGCAGGATGTCCTTCGACTGCTGGTCGTGCGTGACCTTGAGCGCGACGTCGGCGTCGATGACCTCGTTGAGCTTGATCGCCAGCTTGTCTTCGTCGCCCTTCGACTTCGGCCGGATCGCGTAGGAGATGACCGGCGCCGGGATGTTCGGCCGCGGCAGCATGAAGGGCACCTTGTCATCGGCCAGCGTATCGCCCGTCTTGGTCGTCTTGAGCTTGGCCACGGCCACGATGTCCCCGGGGTGGGCCTCGCCCACGGCCTCACGCCCCTTGCCCTGGAGCGCGTAGAGCTGCCCGAGCCGCTCCTTGTGGTCATGGTTGACCGACACCACGTTCGAGTCGCTCGTGAGCTTGCCCGACAGCACCCGCAGGTACGACAGGCGACCGATGTCCGAGTTGACCGTCTTCCACACGTACGCCGCCACCGGCTCCTTCGTGTCCGCCGGCCGCTCCGTCTCGGCGCCGTTCACCGTCCCCTTCCACGCCGCGTGATCCGCCGCCGTCGGGAAGGCCGTAACGATGAAGTCGAGCAGCGGCTGGATCCCGACGTTCTGGCCCGGCGACCCCACCAGCACCGGGAAGAGCGCGCGGCTCCGCACCGCCTGCGCCAGGCCCGTGCGAAAGTCCTCGTCCGACAGCGTCCCGTCGTTGAGGTACTTCTCCGTGAGCAGATCGTCGGCCGACGCCACCGCCTCGACGAGCTTGTCGCGCGCCGAGGTGGCGGCCGCCATGCGATCGGCCGGGATGTCCCCCACCTGCACCTCGCGTCCCTCGCCCGCAAAGCGCAGCGCCTTCATCGTCACGAGATCGATGATCCCCTCGAAGCCCGCTTCCTGGCCGAGCGGCAGGTGCAGCGGCACCGCCTTGTCCGACAGCGTCTCGCGCACCTCGCCGAGCGCGCGGTCGAAGTCGGCGCGCTCGCGATCGAGCTTCGAGACGAACACGCAGCGCGGCAGGCCGAGCTCATCGCACATCGCCCACGCGCGCTCGGTATAGACCTGCACCCCGTCGGGTGCCGCCACCACCACCACCGCCGCGTCGGCCACGTCGAGCGCCACCCGCGTATCGACCAGGAAGTTGCCGTGGCCCGACGTGTCGATGAAGTTGATCTTGGTCTTCTTCCACTCCACGAAGCACAACGCCGCCGAGATCGACGACTTGCGCTTGTGCTCCTCGGGCTCGAAGTCGAGCACCGACGTATCGTCGTCGACGCGCCCGAGGCGCTGCACCGTCTTCGTGCAATAGAGGATGGCGTCGCCCAGGGTCGTCTTGCCGGCCCCACCATGTCCCACCAGCGCAACGTCACGGATCTCATTGGACGTATAGATCTTCATGCGGGCCTCTCAGCCGTCTGGTTGCGGTGGAAAAGGATGTTGAGCCCCTCGAGGGTCAACATCTCGTCTGAAGTCTCAATCGTGCGCGAATCGCGCGCGACCAGGGGGGCCAGGCCCCCGGTCGCGATGACCTTCGCCGGATGTCCGATCTCGGCCAACATACGCTCGACGATGCCGTCGACCAGCCCGACGTAGCCGTAGAACAGGCCGGACTGCATGCTGGTGATGGTGTTCCTGCCCACCACCGTCTTGGGCCGGGTGATCTCGACGCGCGGCAGCTTGGCCGCTCGCTGGTAGAGCGCGTCGGCGCTGATGCCGATCCCGGGCGCGATCGCGCCGCCCATGTACTCCCCCTTGGGCGTCACCACGTCGAACGTGGTGGCCGTGCCGAAGTCGACCACGATGCAGCCGCTCTTGAAGCGCTCGTAGGCGGCCACCGAGTTGACGATGCGGTCGGCGCCGACCTCGCGGGCGTTGTCGGCCAGGATGGGCATCCCGGTCTTGATCCCCGGCCCCACCACGAGCGGCGTCACGCCGAGGTACCCCATGCACAGGGACTCGAGCGGCCGCAGCGCCGTGGGGACCACCGAAGCGACGATCGCCCCCCCGACCGTCCCCTTCCAGGGCAGGCCGGAGAGGGTGAAGAAGCTGTGCAAGCAGGCAGCGTACTCGTCTTCAGTGCGGCCCTTGCGTGTCTCGATGCGCCAATGGGCGACCAGCTGATGGCCCTGGTACACGCCGAGAACGGTGTTGGTGTTGCCCACGTCCACCGCCAGGAGCATGTAGGCGACACTACTCCTGCTAGCGCAGGGGATCAAGCTAGGGGACGGAATTCAGTGATCCTCTGCACAGCTGCGGATCAACTGGAGTCGCCGCCCGAGCACCCCTCGCACAGCGCCCGTCCCCCCTGCACAGTAGCTAGGGGGTGTCGTTTTGTGGCTAGGGGGTGTCGTTTTGTGGCTAGGGGGTGTCGTTTTGTGGCCAGGGGGTGTCGTTTTGTAGCTAGGGGGTGTCGTTTTGTG
>DATAGU010000265.1:0-5064 GCA_036263495.1 Polyangia bacterium
CACAGCGGGGTGACGTTCGCCTCCAACAGCGTGGATCTCTTCATCGAGGGCCGCCCCAACGCCCTGCCCGAGGAGGGCACGGGTGAGGCCGTCCCGACCGCCTTGGCCACGGGCGTCGCCGCCGCCTTGTCCACCACGAACTGCACCAGCACCCGGGCCTCTGCCATCTCGACCGCCATTTCGAGCGCGACGACCTACGCCAGCAACGCGACGAGCTACCTCACCAACACCACGCCCGGCAACACCGCGCGCTACAAGACGTGGTTTGGCAGCTACACCAGCACCGGCTGGAGCACGGCCCGGACGCACTTCACCAACATCCGGAACGCGTTCCAGACCCAGAACGTGGTCGTGGACTGCAGCTGCACGGACACCGGCACCTACGCCTACGTGTACCCGACCCAGCCGTACAAGATCTACGTGTGCGGCGCCTTCTGGAGCGCGCCCAACACGGGCACGGACTCGCGGGCCGGCACCCTGGTCCACGAGATGAGCCACTTCAACGTGGTGGCCTCGACCGATGACTGGGCCTACGGGCAGACCGCCGCCAAGAACCTGGCGATCTCCAACCCGACCCGCGCGCTCGACAACGCGGACAGCCACGAGTACTTCGCCGAGAACAACCCCTTCCTGAACTAAGCCGCAGCACGGCGTAGAACGCGAAGCAAGGCAGGCGGGGGCAGACGCTCCCGCCTGTCTCATTTCAACCCTTCAAAGGCTCAGGTCATGATGCGAAGGAACGTGGGCTGGATCCTATTGTCCTGCCTGGCGATGAGCAGCGTCGCCTGCCCTTCACCCAAGAAAGCGACGACGATGAGTCCTCCTCCGACCCCCCAGCAAACGAGCCCCACCGACTCCCTGCAGTGCACGTTGAGCGTGGCCGCCAGCCACAAGGTCGGCGAGCCCGTGGAGCTCACCCTCCGCCTCACCAATCCCGGGGCGCGGCCGCTCTTCGTCCTCAAGTGGCACACGCCGCTCGAGGGGCTGAAGAACAACTTCCTCGAGGTGACGCGCGCGGGCACCCCCGTGGAGTACCAGGGCCCCATGTTCAAGCGTGGCGAACCGCAGGCGGGCGACTACGTCACCGTGGCGCCGGGCGCCACGGTGCAGGCGAAGATCGACGCGGCGCTGGCCTATGACTTCTCCAAGCCCGGCGCCTACCGCATCGCCTTCCCGGGCCCGCTCATGGACGTGGCCTCCTTGCAGTCCGAGGTCCCTCGCCCCCTGGCCCAGCACCGCGCCATGCCCGTGCAGTGCCCCGCCGTGGAGACGGTCATCACCGCACCCTGACCGCTCGCTGACAGGTGACCTTGCGCCGTCACGGACCGCCGGCGCCCCCGCTCTTGCACGCCAGGCCATGCCCCCCGATCCCCTGCGCCAGCGTCCGTAGATGAGCCCCGCTGGCCGCGTCGAAGACATACAGCCCGGGGTTGGTCCAGCCGCCCATCACGAGGAGCTTGCCGTCGTCCGTGGCGTCGAGGCCGAAGATCCAGTTGTCATAGTTGGCGAGCGGGATGTTCGTGGCCGTGGCGCCGTCCTGTAGCGGCACGGTCTGCACCGTGTTGGTGGAGTGCCACGCGTAGTAGAGGCGGTTGCGGTGCACGCCGATGCGATGCACCGAGGGCTCACCGAGAGCGAAGGTGTGCGCCACCTCGCCGCGCGCGGCCGTCTCGAAGCCGGCGTACCGCACGAGCCGCCAGGGCGGGAACCTCGGTCCCTCGGGCTCGAGCAGCGTCGCCAGGATCCCTCCCTCATAGGTCGTCGCCATCTCGCACGGTACCGGCGCGATGTCGGCCGTGCCGTCGACGATCGAGACCCGCGCCACGCCACGCTCGCGGATGCAGGCGTAGTAGTAGTCGCCCTGCCAGCCCAGGGACGAGACGTCAAACGTCTCGATAGGCGTCGCACCTCCCTGGCACACCCGGCCGCTATCCAGGCCGATCACGCTCATCGTGCCGGAGCCGGTGAGCGACAAGCAGTAGGTCGATTCCCGGGCCAGCGACTCACAACCCGCCGGCAGCGTGGGCGCCTGCTCGTCGCTGACCGGGTGCGGCGGCCGCAGCGCGCCGGGCTCGTCGATCTGGAAGCTCGCCGAGGTGTAGCAGCCGCGGAACGAGGTCAATACGGCGCCCGTCCGTGCCTCCGCCTGGTCGATGAGCCGCGTCGTACGGTAGCTCGGCCACTCGTAGCCGAAGCCGCCGAGGTACTCCCCGGTCTGCGCGTAGCTGTGACTCTCGATCGGCGTCCCGGCGGGCGCGGCGACGTGCTGCGGGTCATAGCCGGTCACGAGGATGCGCTCCACCCGAGCGCCCGCCGCGACTGCCACGCGCCAATACGTCTCCCTGTAGGCCGAGAGCACGAGCACGGACGAGCCCGCCCGGTGGACCTGCACGTCCACGTAGCGCTTGCCGTCCGCGGCCTCGACGCCTTCGTAGATGCCGATGACGTGGAGCTGCGGCCCGGTGCTGCTGCAGTGCTCGTAGTGGTTGTACTCGTAGCCCTGACAGCCGTGGACGCCGTTCGCGTTGCCGCCGAGGGCCGTGCCGCGCGTGCAAACGTTCGTACCGCCGTCGCCGGGCGGCGGGTTGGTGCCGCCATCGTAGGGCGGGGCGCCGCCGTCCTGCGGAGGGGAGGTGCTCCCGTCCGGCGGCGCGCCGGCATCTGGAAATGAGACGCCGCCGTCCCGTCCCGGGGTGACGACCCCGCCCGGCGGCGGGACCGTCCTCGGCGTCCCTGGCCCCATGGGCCCCGTGGGCGCCGGGGGCGTTCCGGGCGACTCACAGCCGACGAGCAGCAGGCACAAGGCCACCCAGGGCGCGCTGCGGAACAGGGTGCGATGCGGGATCTTCATGGGCGTCCCCCTCTGCGAGGAATATAAGGCCGAGCCCTCGCCGGGCACCAAACATCCTACCCGACCGAGGAATGCGTCTTGTCGGCCTTCCCGGCTCTGGGCACAATCGCCAGATGGGTCCTCTTCCTCCCCCTAACCCCTCGGACCTCCGATGAAACCTCCCACCACCGCCCCCCAGGGTCAGGGCCCTGGCGCCGATCAAGCCTCCCTGCCGGCGCTGTCGCCCGAGTTCCTCGCCCGCCGCAGCAGCCTCTTCCTCTCCATCGGCTTCATGTACTCGTCCTATTACATGTGCCGATACAACTGGAACGTCGCCAACAAGGCCATCGGTGACGCCTTCCACTTTTCCAACCGCGAGCTTGGCTGGGTCGGCACCGCGTCGTTCTGGAGCTACGCCGTCGGCCAGCTCGTCAACGGCCCGATCATCGATCGCGTCGGTGGAAAGCGCGCCATCCTCATCGGCGCCGCCGGCACCATCCTCTTCAACCTCCTCCTCGCCTTCGGCACGAACTTCCACGTGCTCGCCTACTTCATCGCCGTCTGGGGCCTCAACGGCTACTTCCAGGCCTTTGGCGCCTCGTCGCTGGTCAAGGTCAACTCCAACTGGCTGCGGCGCCAGGAGCGCGGCATCTTCACCGGCATCTTCGGCTTCATGATCCAGCTCGGGCGCTGGGCCACCACCGCGTTCGGCGGCTGGCTGCTCGTGCGCTACCCCTGGCCCGCGGCCTTCATCGTGCCGCCCGCCGTCACCCTCATCATCGCCGTCCTCACCTGGATCGTCGTCGCCGACAACCCCGAGGATCTCGGCTTCCCGCCGGTCGAGCCCGGCGCGGAGAAGTCCCACCACGCGAGCCCGCTCGACGCCCTGCGCCTCGTCATCAGCACCCGGCCGCTGTGGTTCATCGCCGGCGCCTACTTCTGCACCGGCGTCGTGCGGCACGGCCTCGACCAGTGGTACGCCAAGTACCTCCAGGAGGTACACCACCTGCCGACCGACTCGTGGACCTTCCAGCTCACGAGCTTCGGCATCCCGGTGGCGGCCGTGTGCGGCTCGTTCTTCGCCGGCTTCTTGTCCGACCGCGTGTTCGCGAGCCGCCGCGCCCCGGCCGCGGCCGTCATGTACTTCGGGCAGCTCGCCGTCCTGCTCGTGTTCGTGCGCGTGAGCGGGCCCATCCTCTCGGGCGTCCTGCTCATGGCCGCGCAGTTCTTCGTCAACGGCCCCCACTCGCTCCTCGGCGGCGCCGCGGCCATGGACTTCGGCGGCCGCAAGTCGGCGGGCTCGGCCGCCGGGATGATCGACTTCTTCCAGTACGTGGGCGCGGGCCTGACCGGCTTTGGCCTCGGGTACATCCTCGACACCGTGGGCTGGAGCGGCTGGGGCGGGAGCCTGACCGGCTTCGCCCTGCTCGGCGCGCTCCTCATGTGCGCCATCTGGAAGGTGACCCCCGCCCGCGCGCATTGAGGTCGGCGGCGCTTCCGCCCATGGCTGGCGGAAGGAGACCCCGTGCGAAAGCTGCTCCTCCTCCTTTGGTGTCTCGCGGCGTGCGCCGGCGCGAGCTCCTACGAGAAGCGCCCGACGACGGGCAAGCCGGAGAGGCCGGCGGCCTCGTCTGGCGCCCGCAGGATATCCGATGGCTCGTGGCATGCGGAACGACTGCCTCGGGCTAGAAAACATGGGCCTCCGCAGCCGAAGGAGGGTCCTCCGCAGCCGAAGGAGGGTCCTCCGCAGCCCGAGGTGGCGCCTGGAGCGTGCGAGGTGGCGCCTGGAGCGTGCGAGACCCGTCTCTGAGCGTGCGAGGTGGAGCCTGGAGCCTGGAGCGTGCGAGACCCGTCTTTGAGCGTGCGAGGTGGCGCCTGGAGCGTGCGAGGTGGCGCCTGGAGCGTGCGAGACCCGTCCCTGGAGCGTGCGAGGTGGCGCCTGGAGCGTGCGAGACCCGTCTCTGAGCGGCTTTGCCCCAGAAGTGACCCGATGAGCGAATCTCGCCCCAAAAGTCGCTCGGCTGCCTCAAAAGCGGTTTGGTCCGGCCACTCTTGCCTCAAAAGCTGCCTCAAAAGTCTCTGGTCGGGCCGCTCTTGTCAAGCGACACTATTTTTGACCCCTCCAGCGACAGTAATTTTGACCCCTCCTCGCTCCCTGGTGAATTAACCCCGCTGCGAGGCGCCGATCAGGCCGGCGCGCTTCTTGTGCTTGAGGCGGTAACTCTCGCCCTGGA
>DATAGU010000266.1:0-9837 GCA_036263495.1 Polyangia bacterium
TCCAGGGCGAGAGTTACCGCCTCAAGCACAAGAAGCGCGCCGGCCTGATCGGCGCCTCGCAGCGGGGTTAATTCACCAGGGAGCGAGGAGGGGTCAAAATTACTGTCGCTGGAGGGGTCAAAAATAGTGTCGCTTGACAACGACCTACTCCACCAGCGCATACGACCTACTCCACCAGCGCTTACGACCTACTCCACCAGCGCTTACGACCTACTCACCACCGCTTACGACCTACTCCACCACCGCTTACGACCTGGCAGTGGTCGCCTTTCCCGCTGATCCTCGCAGCTCAGACAAACAAATCCGACACGGAACGGCCGTCGTGGATGCGGGTGATGGCTTCGGCCAGAAGGGGGGCGACAGAGAGCACGTCGATCCGGGGATCCTGCTTTTCGGGGCCGAGGGGGATGGTGTCGGTGACGGTGAGGCGGCTGATGGGGGAGGCGCGCAGGCGCTCCATGGCCTTGCCGGAGAGGACGGGGTGGACGACGGCCGCCTGGACGGCGCGGGCGCCGGCCTCGACCAGGAACTTGGCGGCTTCGACCAGGGTCCCGCCGGTGGCGACCTCGTCATCGACCAAGAGGCAGGTGCGACCGGTGACGTCGCCGACGAGGTGCGCCGCGTGTGCGCGCTCGTCGTCGCCATAACGGCGCTTGTCGATGATGGCCAGGGGCAGGTCGAGACGCTTGGCGAAGCGGCCGGCGTCCTTGGCTTCGCCGACATCGGCGGCGACCACGACGGCGTCCCGCAGCTCGGGGCGACGCCGCAGCGCGTGGCAGAGGAGCGGGATGGCGGTCAGGTGATCCGCGGGGATGTGGAAGAAGCCCTGGATCTGTGGGGAGTGGAGATCAAGGGTGAGGATGCGGTCGGCGCCGGCGGTCTGGAGCAGATCGGCAACGAGACGCGCGGTGATGGAGATGCGCGGCTCATCCTTTTTATCGGAGCGGGCGTAGGGGTAGTACGGTAGGACGGCCGTGACCCGCCGGGCCGACGCGCTTTTGAGGGCGTCGAGCATGATGAGGAGCTCGATCAGACCCTCGGAGACCGGGGGACAGGAGGGCTGGATGACGAACACGTCTTGTTCGCGGACGTTCTCCTCGATCTTGATCTTGAGGTTCTCGTTGCTGAAGCGGGTGGTGCACGAGCGGCCGAGGGGGATTCCCAGGCAGCTGCAGATGGCTTCGGCCAGACGGGGATGAGCCGAACCGGCGAAGACTTTCAGATCGGATGGGCTCATGAGGCCCAAACATAATCCCCCTGGGGGCGTCGCGCAGCGTGCGCTATCATGCCCAATGATGACGGAGCTTTATCGACTGGTTCTGCGGATGCGAGAGGACCACTCGTGCTCGCGTAATCGCTCGTTCGATGAGCTGTCGCAACCGCTCGCTCGGCGGGCCCGGCGGATCGAGAAGCGGTTGCGGGGGATCGAGAAGGAACTTCGCGCCGGTGCGTGCGTGGAGGTGGAACGCCGGGGGGATGGCTATCTCTTGCGCCTCGCCTTTCCAGCGGTGCGCCTGCAGCGCGAGGCTCACCTCACGGCAGAGGAACATGCCCTGCTGTGTCGTGACCCGGCGCTCGAGGCGATGCTGGCTCCGGCTCCCCTGAGGGAGGATGAAAGCTTCAGGCAGCCTTCTCGATTTGGAAGAACAGGGTGATGGTGAGGCAGTGGAATTCGCTGTCGGAGCTCTGCGTCACGATCTTATCGGTGACGCGAACGTCAGGGTTGGCGCGAATCCAACGCGTGATCTGTTCCCCGAGTTCCTCGCGGTCCTTGGCCTTGGTGGCAGAGAAGACCTTGACGCCAGTGAACCCCATCGACCGCCTCCTTTCGTATGCGGGTATCAGTCATCCGCAATAGAGCTGAACGAGATATCTCTTCTTGCTGGAAACTGCGCCCAGGCAGGGCTGAGCGTTTCCCCCAGTGCTGAAGATGTGTCCCTGGTAACATAATTCCGAAGGGCTGTCTAGAGGTAATTACCACATCAGCAGAAACATTCAGTTAATACTGGCAGATACGGCCACGGGTCTTCGGCGCGGGCTTGACCCGGCCGGCAAACTCCAGTAGACACAGGGAACTTCTTCGGGAAGGGGGTGAAGCCTTTGGTCGGAAAACCGCTGGAAGTCGAAGTTCGCGACAACCTCGAGAAGGCCATGAAGATCCTCAAGCAGAAGATGTCCAAGGAGGGCATCCTGCAGGAGATCAAGCGGCGGCGCTTCTATGAGAAGCCGAGCGTCAAGCGCAAGCGCAAGATGCGTGAGGCGCGTAAGCGTCGGCGTCGCGAAATGAAGCGGCGAGGTGGAGAGACGCCGACGACGATGGGAGGTAAGGAGTAGTCGTCGTCGCCCCCCGAAGTCTCCGAAGTGAAGAGGGCCGCCTTCTTTGGGAGGGCGGCCCTTTTTGTTTTCTACGGCGGGAATGAAATGCTGCGGCGTTCGCCTCCGGTTTTAGAAATAGACGGCGGCGCCGAGGCGAACCTGGACGCTGAAGCCGCTGCGCAAGGGGGCGACGGAGTCGTTGGGGGTCCCGAGCAGCTTGCGGGCATCGAAGCGAGCATCGGCGTTGATGCTGAAGTGGCGGCCGAGGCGTAGTTCGAGTCCGCCGCCGAGCTGGCCTTCGAGGAACAGACCCCGTTGGCGGACGCCCGCGACTTCGGCGCCGGCGAGGTCGATGCCGCCCGCAGCCACGAGGTAGGGGGCGACGCGCGCCTGCGGTCCGACGAGATAGGCGCGCAGGCCGAGGGTGATGGGGAGATCCTGCCGCTCGAGGCTGGTGGCGATGCTGCGCTGGTATTCGGCGGCCAGCTCGAGCGTGAGGTGACGCGACGCGCGCACGAGGAGCTCGCCGCCGCCCCCTGCGCTGTATTTGCCTTCGCCCAGGACGGTCGCGGAGCCTCGCACGCCCAGGCCGACGCGAGCGATGGTGGGGGCATGGATGCGCCCGCCCTGCTCGGCCTCGACGTAGGCGCGGTAGTTGTAGGGTGCGACGGAGTCGTCGGCCCGGGCGAGCAGGGGGAGGGACGCGATGGCAACCGCAAGGGCGAGGGCGCGTCGTCGGGGCATCGGCGAGGGCTTGGGAAAGCAGCGGTCATGCCATGGGGATCTACCGGGAGGAGAAGGACATCCGGGGGCTTTGTAAACGGAGGTTCACGGTCTGCGTGAACGCGGGCCTTCAGGGCGGGCTCGGGTCCTGTGAGGGGTGCGGGAGGAGGGGGCGCGACGTTCGGGTGGGATGGGAGTGTCAAAGCGCGGTCTCGGGCGTAAGCTGCGCGCCATGGAGCCAGGGGATCATCAGGAAGAAACGACGGCACGCATCACGGTATCGGTGGCCGCGGCCGATGGAGAGGCGGCGGCGGGGCGGCTGATGGAGGAGGAGATCCCGTTCGAGGTGTGCGATGGGACGACCCTCGTGCGTGCGCCGGAGGGGCGGGTGCTCTTGTCGCTGTTCGTGGTGCGCGAGGAGGCGGCTTCATGGCGGGAGCGGGTGACGCAGCTCCTGGCGGAGGAGGGGATCGCGGGGGAGTGGTCGGAGGCGGCGGTGAGCGAGGACTGGCGCGATGCCTGGAAGGCACATTTCCGGCCGCGGCCGGTGGGGCCGTTCGTGCTGGTGCCGAGCTGGGAGACGTATACGCCAGGGCCGGGCGAGACGATCCTGGAGCTCGATCCGGGGCGGGCCTTTGGCACGGGCGGACACGCGTCGACCCGTCTTTGTTTGCGGGCGCTCGGGCGGCTCGAGCGCTGCGAGCGGTTCCTCGATGTGGGCTGCGGCTCGGGCGTGTTGGCGATCGCGTGCGCGCGCCGCTGGCCTGAGGCCCGCGGGGTGGGGATCGACATCGATCCGGAGGCGCTCGAGGTGTCGCGCGAGAACGCGCAGCGCAACGGGGTGGAGGGGCGGATCGAGTGGCCCTCGCTGCAGCTGGAGGCGGTCGAGGGGACGTTCGACGTGGTGCTGGCGAACTTGATGTCGGAGTTGCTGCGCGAGCTGGCGGGGGCGCTGGCGGCGCGGGTCCGGCCGGGGGGGCGCTTGATCGCGAGCGGGCTCCTGGCGGAGGAGGCGCCGCGGGTGGTGGAGGCCCTGGAGGCGGTGGGTTTGACGTTGAGCGCGACCGAGGACGAGGAGGACTGGCGCGCGCTCGTGCTCGAGCGGCGGGGATGAGCGGGACGGCACGGCTGTTCGTGGACCCGGCGTCCTGGGCGGCGGCGAAGGACGCGGGGGAGGTGACGCTGGGGGAGGCCCAGGAGCGGTATCTGTGCCGCGTGCTGCGTCTCGGGGTGGGCGATCGGGTGGTGCTCTTCGATGGACAGGGGAACGAGGCGGAGGCCGAGATCGCGGGCCTGGGGGCGCACCGGGTGGCGCTGCGTGTGCTCGGCCTTCGGGAGGGGCGGCGCGGAGTCGGGCCGGAGATGGTGCTCTTGCAGGCGCTGGCCAAGGGCGACCGGTTCGATCTGGTGGTGCAGAAGACGACCGAGCTCGGGATCAGGCGGATCGTCCCC
The DNA here is from genome assembly GCA_036263495.1 of Polyangia bacterium. Classification (GTDB taxonomy): domain Bacteria; phylum Myxococcota_A; class Polyangia; order Palsa-1104; family SHYY01; genus DATAGU01. The sequence goes on from DATAGU010000266.1 coordinate 4,492, forward strand.
ATGACGACGACGCGCACGGTGGAGCGGCTGGCCGGGGATCGGGCGGCGCAGCGCCGCGAACGCTGGTGCCGCATCGCGCAGGAGGCATCCCGTCAATGCGGGCGAGCAGATGTGCCCGAGATCCTGCCGGTGATGACGTTCGGGGAGGCGCTCCAGACGGTGCGGCTGGAGGGGGTGCGACTCCTTTTATGGGAGGGGATGGCCGGAGGGGGGCAGGGGCTCGGGCGGCTGCTGCGGGAGAAGGCCGGGGAGGCGCCGGGGCAGGTGGTGATGGCGGTGGGGCCAGAGGGGGGGTTCACGGAGGCCGAGGTGGCCGAGGCCACGGCGGTGGGGTTTTGTGCGGTGGGGCTCGGGCCGCGGGTGCTCAGGACCGAGACGGCGGCGCTGGCGGCCTTGGCGATCCTCGGCTTCGTGCTAGGAGATCTGGGTGACTGACACGATCCAACCGCTCCTCGACCAGCTCCTGGCCCGTGCGGACCCGGGTTTTGTGCCGCCTGTGTTCGAGGCGGCGCTGGCCGAGTCGGTGCTGGGGGCCTCCGGGGGGCCGCGCACGCCGCATCGGCGTCTCCTCGAACGCATGAACGGCGGCTATTTCTTCGAGCGGGCGCTGCATGTCTTTGGAGCCTGCGAGGAGCCGCCGTGGCACAGCCTGCGGGCGTGGAACGCGCCGGCGCTGTGGCGGGACGCGTACGGGGAGACGGCTGGGGGCCTGGTGTGTTTTGCCGAGGATGCGTTTGGCGATCAGTACGCGTACTCGGGGAGGGGCGGTGAGGTGGTCTGCTTCGAGGCGGAGCTCGGACGGGTGGTGTCCGTGGCGCCGCACTTCGTGGCCTGGCTGGAGGGGCTCCTGGAACAGCCCGAGTCGGTGCTGCCGCTCGATGTGATACGGCGCGAGGTCGAGACGCGGGGGCCGCTCGCACCGGGCTGGCAGCTGTTCGCCTATCCGCCGCTCTGTACGGTGGAATCGCGTCAGGGGGTGAAGGTGGGTCAGGTGGACGCGGTGGAGGCGATGCGGTTCCGTGGGGCGCTGGCGCTGCAGTTGCGGAATCTTCCACCCGGGGCGCGGGTCGCCATCGAGATCGAGTAACCTCCCGTCGTTTCATTAAAATTGAATCCGTCACGAGGGCTGGGAATAATAGGGCCATGCTTGCTTCTGGGGCCGACGTGCGACGTGTGCGCGTGGTCGGATTCTGGTATCGCGTGTTCGCGGGCACGGTGGATCTGGTGCTGCTCGTGCCGCTCCTCATGCTGTTCGCGGCGGTGACGGCGGCGGCCGGAGGGCGCGAGATGCGCAGCGTGTCCGAGCTCGGGCCGAACTATCTGGTAGAGCTGGCGCTCGAGGGGGGCGTGGGCGGGATGGCGGCCTTATGGATGGCGGCCCTGGTGGGGCTCCTCTATTTCGTGGTGTTCCATGCGCTGCGCGGGCAGACGCTGGGGGAGCGCCTCCTCGGGATCCGTGTGATCGATGGGTGGGGGGAGACGCCTTCGCTGCCGCGGGTGCTGCTCCGGACACTGGCGGGGGTGGTCGCGCTGGCGGGCGGGAGCCTCGGGTTCTTGTGGATCGCCTTTGACCGGGAGAAGCGCGGGCTTCACGACTGGGTGGCGGGGACGTACGTGGTGCGCGCGCGGGCGGTGCGCGGTGGGGGGCCGGCGGGGCCGGGGAAGGCTGCGGCCGAGGTGACGTTCAAAGATGCAGGGGGGGCATCGGCGGTGGAGGGGACGCGATGAGCTCACGCCTCGCCTCCTTGCTGGTGCACGAGGGGCATGTGTCGCCGGCACGCATGGCGGAGGTCTTCCAGCGCCAGGCGGTCTACGGGGGCGCGCTCGATACGGCGCTGCTCGAGATGGGGCTGGTCGGTGTTCGGGTGTTGCTCGGGGCGCTTGGGCGGGTGACGGGGCTGCCGGTGCTCGGGGAGGTGCCTGCGGGGGATCTCACGGCGCTGGCGCGCGAGCTGCCGGAGGAGGAGGCGAGACGCTTCCAGCTCGTGCCGGTGCGGGTGCGGCAGGGGCGGCTCGAGGTCGCCATGACCGAGCCGACGAACCCGGAGCAGCTGCAGAAGCTGAGTCCTTTGCTCGGGCGGCGGGTGGATGTGTGGATCGTGCCTGAGTACCTGCTCCAGCTCTTGCGGGAGCGGGTGTATGGCACGCCGCTCCCGTCGCGGTTCGCGGCGCTCTGGGCCAAGGCCGGGTCGCGCGTCCAGGCGGCCCCGGGCCGGCGGCCTGAGCAGCGGTCCGCGCAGCGGCTCGAGGATCGCGCGCGGCAGGACGCGATCCCGCGCTCGTCGCCGGACGCGGTGACGGTGCGGGCGACGCCTCCGGCGGCCTCCGCGGCGCCGCCCGCGGGCGTGACGCCGGCGGCCGAGGGGGCCGAGAGGGGCGAGGCGGGGCACGTCGCTGCGCAGGAGGTGGGGCCGGGGGCCGGAGAGGGTCAAATCCAGGCCCAGGACCAGGGCCAGGTGACGGCGGGTGTTGAACCGGAACACCTCAGTTGGATGCCGTCGCGAGGTGCAGACAGCGGAGGCGAGGCGAGGAAGGAGGGAGGGAGAGTACTGGAAGTACGTGACCGACCGACTGACGCCGCATCGTCGCCGACGACTGCGCCGCAGCCGGCAGACAACGGTGGTGTTTCGGTGGAAGCAGGGCCGATCGCGGAGAAGCACTTCCCGATGAGCCCGCTCCTCGGGGAGGTGACCGAGCCGATCCTCGAGGCGAAGACGAAGGTGTGGAAGCGCCCTCCCGCGGCGCCGGTGGCGGAGGTGGAGCCCGAGGTCCTGGCCGGTGAGGAGGACGAGCCGGAGATCTACATCGAGGAGGAGATGATCGGAGGGCGCCTCGGGGGGGAGTCCGAGGCGCCGGCGGGGGCCGAGGGCCAGCACGTGGGCGACACGGGGGGCCTGCTCGGGGCCGAGGAGATCCTGGACGCGGAGTCGGAGGAGGCCCTCCCCGAGGGTGGGGGAGTGGAGGATGGGAGACGCGAGGGTGGGGGCGGGAATGTCTCCGAGGACGATGAGGACCCCGAGGTCGAGGTGGTGGCCGAGGACGTGGGCGAGGCGGCCATCGAGAGCGAAGCGGCCCTGCCCGATGAAGGCGCGCCGGCGGAGGTGGCCGCGGTGGCGGAGGCCGACGCGGGTGTGGTGAGCTCCGAGGTGGACGACGAGGAGACGCGCCGCGAGAACTTCGTGCGGGCGCTCCAGCCGCACGTGGATGCGGCGGCCGCCTCTGCGCAGGCCCGCGGGGAGGGGCGGCTGTCCTCCTCCTCTGCCCAGCCCCGGCAGGCGGACTCGGTGCCGTCGATCGAGCTCCCGACGCGCGAGCCCATGCCCCTCGAGATCGAGCGCGCGCTGACGGCGCTCGATGAGGCGGCGGAGCGGGACGCGGTGTTCGAGACGCTGTGCCAGCTGGTGCGCAACTACTTCGACGTGGCGGTGCTGTTCGCGGTGCAGGGGGAGCGCGCGACGGCGCGGGCCGGGCTCGGCCGGCAATGGCTGTCGCGCGAGGCGCTGGCGGAGCTCGAGCTGTCGCTGGAAGAGCCCTCGTCCTTCCGGACGACGGTGGAGGGGCGGAGTCCCTATCTCGGGCAACTCGGCAACGATCGGCCGATGGCCGGGCTCTTGTCGGCGCTCGGGCGGCCGGTGCCGGTGCGGGGGGCGCTGTTCCCGCTCGTGCTCAGGTCGCGCGTGGTGGCGGTGCTGTTCGGCGTGGCCGGCAGCCAGGAGTTCGGTGAGCTGCCGCTGGCGGATCTGACGCGGGTGATGGCGGAGGCGGCGCAGGCGCTCCAGCGCATCATCCTGGTGTCGAAGTCGGGGGCCTACGCGATCGGTGTCGGGGGGGGGACGACCGTGGGCGGGGACACGCGCGGCCGCGGCGCGAATGGGCCGGGGGCGGGCGCCCCGGAGGAGAGCGCGGGGCCCGAGGACACCGAGCGGCTGACGCTCCTCGAAGGGCCGCTCGGCGAGAACCTGATGCAGCTCGTGGACATCGTCGCCGCCGATCGCGAGGGGGCGCTGGCGGCGGGGGAGGCGCTGGTGGCGGCGGGAGAGCCGGGGGCGATGGCGCTGGCGGCGCGGCTGCCGGGACCGCTCCGGCTCAGGCGGCACAGCTTCGCGCCGCCGCTGTCGCCGCTGTCGGCGTATGGCCCGTTGCTCGGGCTGGTGGCGCGGTTCGGGCGGGCGATCGTGCCGTACCTCATCGCGCGTCTCGACGAGGCGGCGACGGAGGTGCGGTTCTACGTGGCGCTCGCCTTCTCGGAGCTGCCGTTTGCCGAGGCGGTGTCCCACCTCGGGGAGCGGCTCTTCGACGTGGATCTCGGCGTGCGGCGGGCGGCGGTGATGGCGCTCGGGCGGTTTCCACCGTCGCCCGAGATGCAGTCGCTCATGGAGTCGCTGCGGCGCACGCTGGCGGCGCCGGACGTGGGGCGGCAACGCCTGGCGGTGGAGGCGCTCGGGGAGCTGCGCGACGCGGCCTCGGTGCCGCGCCTCATGGAGCTCCTGTCCAAGCGCGATGAGCTCATGGTCATCGCGGTGCGCCGGGCGCTCATCACCATCGCCAAGCAGGACTTCGGCACGAGCCGCTGGCGCTGGCGCGGCTGGTGGGAGGAGAACCGGCATCGCTCGCGGATCGATTGGCTGCTCGAGGGGCTCCAGCACGCGGACGCGGCGGTGCGGCAGTCGGCCTCGGACGAGCTCGGGACCATCACCAGCGAGGCGTTCGGCTATCACGTGGCGCTGCCGCGGCCGGCGCGCGAAGAGGCGCGACAGCGCTGGCTCAAGTGGTATAAGCAGCAGGCCGCCGCCGACGATGTGGACGGGGGGCAGGGACAGAATCCATGAAGGTCGATATCGATGTCATCCGGCCGGGGACGCCGTCGGAGGCGGACCAGCGCCGTCGCAAGCTCCTCTACTTCATCATCGCGAACGTGATCTCGGTGGCGGTGGCGGCCGGGATCTTCCTCGTCTTGCTGGTCGGGATCCCGGAGGGCCAGGGCTTCGACCACGTGATGGCCGAGGTGCGCGCCTTCTTGCGCTCGCACATGGGGATCTCGGCGCTGGCGGCGTCGACGCCGTTCTTTGCCTCGCTCCTGGTGGGCCAGTACGAGGCACGGCGGGCCCGGGCGCGGCGCGCGCGGAAGGAGGCGGAGGAGCGGCGGGCGCGGCTCGAGGAGGAGTTCGCCACCGAGCAGGCCCAACGCGCGGCACGGCGCACGCGCCCACGCTGACTCGCCGACACCCCTACCTGATCACAGAACGACCCCCCCTAGCCACAAAACGACCCCCCCTAGCCACAAAACGACCCCCCTCAGCTACAAAACGACACCCCCTAGCTACAAAACGACCCCCCCTAGCCACA
>DATAGU010000267.1:0-3710 GCA_036263495.1 Polyangia bacterium
TCCAGGGCGAGAGTTACCGCCTCAAGCACAAGAAGCGCGCCGGCCTGATCGGCGCCTCGCAGCGGGGTTAATTCACCAGGGAGCGAGGAGGGGTCAAAATTACTGTCGCTGGAGGGGTCAAAAATAGTGTCGCTTGACAACCCTGCGCAATCTTTCGAACACCGCGCTGGACAAGGTGGTGGGCGGTGGCACCATCTGCGACGGTACCGGAAGCTGCGGCGGTGGACAGCACAGCTGCTGCGAAACGAACGCGGGGGCGAGCTGCGATGTCGGGGGAAGCCTCCAGGTCTAAACACCTGAACCCACCTGGACCCTTCCTTCGATCTCCCCCCACGAGGCGGCCCGAGATGCCCGGATGGACACCGCTCTTCTTCCGGGCCGAGCACGAGGCCGCGGTCCGCACCGCCCTCCGGCGCATCGCCTCCTCGGTCGCAGACGATGACGCGGCACAACAGACGATAGAGCCCTCCCTGACTGCGGGCAGCGCCGGGAGGGCCTTGTTCCTCTTCCACGCCGCCGAGCTGCTCGACTGCGACGAGACCTTCCAGGCCGGAGCGCTCGCCCTGCGGGCCGCCCTGCGACATCTCCCGCCGAGCCTGCGCTTCTTCAGCGGCGCCACGGGGATCGCCTGGCTCGTGGAGCATCTGTCGCGGTGGGTCGACGACCCGGACACGGATGAGATCGATCACCTCCTCCATCGGGCCCTCACCAGCACCGATCGATGGAGCGACGATTACGATCTGTTCAATGGATTGACCGGCTATGGGGTGTATCTCTGCCGGCACCTGGTGCGGGCGCCGGCATCGGCCCTCTCGCGGGAGAGTCTGGAGGCGGTGATACGCCATCTCGACCAGATCTCCGAGCAGGCCGCGGGCGCGAGGACCTGGCTGCGGTCGGCGCACCTCCTGGCCAGCAAGGAGAGCGAGGAGCACCCGGGCGGGCTCTATGTGCTCGGCGCCGCTCACGGGGTGCCGGGGCCGATCGCGCTGCTGGCCCGTTGCGTCGCGCTCGGGCATGGGGGGGCGCTCGTGCACCGCATGCTGATGGAGGCTATCTCCTGGTTGCTGGCGCAGCGGCTCCCGAGGGGCGCAGACGCTCGCTTCGCGGGCTGGGTGGAGCCCGGGCAGCGGCCCACGACGCCGTGGCGAAGCACCTGGTGTTACGGCGATCCGGGCGTCGCCGCGGTGCTGCTCGCGGCCGGTCAGGCCACGGGCAACGAGGCGTGGAAGGACGAGGCGCTCGAGCTCATGCTCGGGGTGGCGCGCCGGTCGCGGCCGCGAGCAGGCATCGTCGACCCGAGCCTCTGCCACGGCGCGGCGGGGCTGGGTCACATCTTCAACCGGGTCTACCAGGCGACGGGGGTTCCGGAGCTGGGGGACGCGGCTCGATCCTGGCTGCTGGAGGCGGTCCGAATGATGGATGACCCCAGGGTCGAGTGGTATCGGACGAGTGGCCTGCTCATGGGGCTGTCTGGGGTCGGCCTGGCGTTGTGTGCGTCGGTCTCGGAAGAAGAGCCGACGTGGGACGAAATCTTTCTGATGTCGTGACCCTTATGCCGCCTGAAAACGACGAGGCTCCCATCGCCCAAGCGCCCTGGTCTCCCCTGCTCGCCGGTGAGGAGGCACAGCAGGCGTGGTCCGCGGTGGCGGAGCTCGCTGCGCGCTTCGCCGCCGAGCGGCCGGAGGCGTTCCTGTGGCACGCCAATGCGCAAGGGGTGTTGCCGGGGGCGGACCTCATGTCCGGGGGCGCCGGGATCGCGCTCTTTCTCGCCACGCTGTCTGTCGTGCCCGACTACGAGGACTCCTTGGGTGTGGCGCTGGAGTACCTGGACCAGTCCATCGGTGGGATCGAGAAGGAGTCGCTGCCCCCCAAGCTCGGGTTTGGCTATGTCGGGATCGGCTTTGCCGCACAGATGGTGGGTCAGTTATATCCGGAGCTGGAGGTGGGAAACCTCTGCGAGATGATCGATCGAGCGCTGCTCCGGTTCCTCGATCAGTCTGAGTCTTTAGACGCCCGCTACACCCTCCTCAATGGTCTGGTCGGCATCGGGATCTATGCGCTCGAGCGGCGCGGGGCCCCGGCGGGGACGGCGTTGCTCGAGCGGGTGATCGTGAGGCTCACCGAGATGGCGGAGCGCCAGCCGGGGGGCTGCACCTGGTACACGCCGTCGCATCTCATCCCTGTGAAGCCGGGTTCGGCGCCCGAGCCGGGTCGCTACAACCTGGGGTTGGCCCACGGTGTGCCAGGCGTGATCGGCCTCCTGGCCCGCTCGTGGGCGGCGGGGGTGGAGCGGCCGAGGATCGAGGGCTGTCTCGCCGGCGCCGTGCGGTGGCTGCTCGCGCAGGAGTTGTCGGGCGAGCCCTACGCGCTGTTCCCGAAGTGGATCATCCCCGGCGACGAGGTGGAGTCGCGAAGACCGGCGATCCCGGCCTGGTGTTATGGGGAGCCCAGCGTCGCTGCGTGTCTGTTTCTGGCCGGGCGCGCCACCGGCACGGCCGAGTGGGAGGCGGCGGGGCTGCGCATCGCCCGCAGCTGCGCGCAGCGCCCTATGGTGGGGACGTCGGCCGTGGAGGCGCAGTTTTGCCATGGCGCGGCCGGTCCGGCGCACATCCTGAATCTGCTCTTTCAGAGCACCGGGGATCCCCTGCTGCGGGAGGGCGCGCTCCGCTACGTTCGCCGGATTCTGGAGGCTCGGGCGGACGCCTCCCAGGGGTTTGCAGGGTTCCAGAGCCAGATCTGGGTCGGGGGACCGGTGTGGTCCGGGGTCCCGGGCCTCCTCGAGGGAGCGGCAGGGATCGGTCTCGTGCTGCTGGCCGCGATCACCTCCACCGCGCCCTTGTGGGATCGCTGCTTCGGGATCTCGGGGATCGACTGATAGGAGGATGGGGAACCTTTCGCTGCAGGCGTCATGGGAGAAGCGGATAGGCAGTCCGTGCATAGGACGCAGCATGCGGGGAGCGAGACGCGGCACGCGGGGAACGAGGCGCAGCATGGTAGGAGCCGTTGGCGGTGGGCTGCCCCTGAACAGGTGTAACAGTGGGGGCCCGCGGCGCCGTCCGATGCTCCGCCAGCACCACGCGCTCGCACAGGGGGATTGCCGGGGGCGCTGCGCCGTATCACCATGACGGGGTGCGGATGGCTCTGGAGCGATGCGGCGGCTGCTAGCCCCCCTGGGGAGTGCGGCGATCCGATGGGTGCGTCGGATCGGGGGGCCCTCCTTTACAGTGGCGCGCGCCGTGGTGCGCGCGGTCCGGGATAAGTTCCCGCTCACCTGGCTCGGTCTGCTCCTGGCCGGCGCGGCGCTCGGCTGCGTCTTCTATTACGGCCGGCAGCGGCAGGACCTGGTGCTGTACGTGGCGGGGCTCGGGCTCCTCTTCCTGATGGCGCTCACGCTGCTCCTGGTGACGATCGTGACGATCGCGCTGCGCCTCGGCTGGAAGGGGGCGCCGCGGCCGCCGGCGCGGGTGGAGGCGGGGACGGAGATGGCGACGGGGTTCTCGCTGCCGGGGCTGGGCTGGCTGCCGTTCGTGTCGATCGATTGGCAGTGGCGCGAGCCCGAGGGGGTGAAGCTGGTGATCGAGCCGCGCCGCGGGCGTCTCCTGGAGCGCGCGATCTGTCGCGAGCGCGGGGAGCACTCGCGCACGGTGCGGCGGGTGGTGGTGGGGGACGTGTTCGGGCTGTCGTGGCTGGCGGTGACGCTCGAGGAGCCG
>DATAGU010000268.1:0-22631 GCA_036263495.1 Polyangia bacterium
ACCGCGACGCGGCCCGCGTTTGAACGCAAACGCAAGCGCAAGCGTGAGCGTGAGCAGGCACAGCCCCGTGCAGAATGCCGGTCCCGGACCCTCCCGCTCATCGCTCCACCGTGATGGCCAGCCCTGCCGACCAGACCGCCCCGCCGCCGCTGATGCGGGGCCAACCCGGATTGCTCACCTGGGGGCCGAGCGTCTCGGGCCGCGACGGATCGTCCGGCACCTCGTCGCGCACGGCATCCACCGGATCCGGCTGCGTGCCCGGATCCGCCAGGCGTTTGACCAGCGTCCGCGACCGCACCACCTGCACCTGCCCATGCAGGTCCACGCGCACGCCCACCGATCCCGCCTTGACCCGCGTCCCCAGACCGGCGGCGAAGATCCCTTTTTCCCCGTCGAGCAGGTTGGTGATCCCGGTCTGACGCGCCGGGATCGCCGACGACTCGAACCCCGCCCCGGCGCGCACGGCCAGCTGCCAGCGCGGCGACAACGGACGATCGATCTCCACGCCCACCCGCGGCGACACCACGTCATGGAACCGCAGGCGCGGCGGCGAGGGCGAGAGCGGGCCCAGGATCGGCAGCACCGCACTCACCCGGACATAAGGCCCGTCCCACGCCGACCAGAACGCCACCGTGACATCCGCCGACAGCAAGAGCCAGGGCCGCAGCCGCAGCGCCCCGCCCACCACCAGCGTGTGCGGCGTGTAGAGCCCAGCGGCCGCGATATTGATATCGAGCCGTTGCCCGGCCACCACCGTCTGCGCCTGGGTCGTGAACGGCACCGAGAACGCCTGGCGATAGACCAGCGCCGCCGCCACCCGGTCCTGCGGCGACTGCCAGCGCAGCCCCACATTCATCGCCACCGTCGAGATCGTCTGCTCGTCCACGCGCGCCTCGATCGCGCGGATCGCCCCCTCGCTCGCGAGGATGCGGCCATTGAGACCGGCCAGGAAGTTGGCCGCGATACCGAGCGACAGCCCGCGCCCGAGGCGCGCCGCCAGCGCCGGCACCACGATCAGGCGCTGCGTCCGATTGTCGTAATAGGGAAAGAACGCCTCCTCGGGCCCCCGCGCGATCACCCGGACGATGTCGCGCGGCACGAAGAGCGCGATGGCGATGAACAGCCGCCCCTCCAACACGCCGCGAAACGGGATCGGCGCCCCGGCCCCGATCACCACCCCCGCAGGATCCACGAGCCGACCCGCCGCCCGCCGCCCGTTCCGATCGTCGATCGTCAGCCGCGAACCAAAGCCCAGCACCCCCACCGTCGCCTGCGGCCCTTCGAGGCGGGTCAGACCCGCCGGATCGTAGTGCACCGCCGAGAAGTCCCGCACCCGCGCCGCCGAAGCTCCGGCCAACGCCGACTCCGTCGAGCCCAGGCCGAAGACCTCGGCCGTCGAGGCCCAGACCCGGGCCGGCCCGAGCATCCCCCCGGCAAGGATCGCGACGACCGCAAGCGTGACGTGGCGCAGCACCGCCGGTACCGTAGCGCGGCGCTTACCTCTGCTGCAACTGGCGCAACAAGCACCGTCCCCTCGGTCCGCGGGGGCTGCGGCCGTGATCCGCGCTACCAGGCACCGACGACTTCACATGCTCAGGCTCATACCCCGGCCGCGGTCGCCCGACTCGGCGCAGTTGCCGCACGCCCCCCTGCGACGATTCTCGCCTTACCGCAGGTCGAGCAGCTCGCGTAGCTGAAGCAGCAGCTGCCGCTCGGTGAACGGCTTCTGGATGAAGCTCATCGCCTCGCCCTGCGCCTCGGGGATGGCGTACTCGCTATAGCCCGACATGAACATCACCCGCAGCGACGGCCGATCCTGGAGGAGCGCCGCGGCCAGATCGCTGCCCAGCATCTTGGGCATCACCATGTCGGTCAGCAAAAGATCGATGGCCCCGCCGTGGGCTCGCGCCACCGCCAGCGCCTCCTCGCCGTGACGCCCCTCCACCACGTTGTAGCCGTTGTGCGACAGGATCCGGCGGATGTGCGAGCGCACCGTGTCCTCGTCCTCGGCCACCAGGATCGTCTCGCCCCGGCCGCGCGGCGGCAGGACCGCCCGCGGGGGCGTCACCTTCACCACCGCGCTCTCATTGCGCGGCAGGTAGATGCGGAACGTCGTGCCGAACCCCGGCTCCGAGTAGACGCGCACGCTGCCCCGGGCCTGCTGCACGATGCCATACACCGTCGCCAGCCCGAGCCCCGTGCCCTTGCCCTGCTCCTTCGTGGTGAAGAACGGCTCGAAGATCCGCTCCATCACCTCGCGTCGCATCCCCACGCCCGTATCCGTCACCGACAAGCAGATGTACTCGCCCGGCCCGAGATTGGCCTGGCGCCGCGCCTGCGCCGCGTCGAGCGCGAGGTTCTTGGTCTCGATGATGAGCTTGCCGCCCTGGGGCATGGCATCGCGCGCATTGACCACCAGATTGAGCAGCACCTGCCCGAGCTGATCCGAGTCCACCTGGGCCTGCCAGGCGTCGGCGGTGAGCGAGGTCACAAGATCGATGTTCTCGCCGATGGTGCGGCGGAACAGATCCTCCATCTCCTTGACCACGTGGTTGACGCTCACCACCTCGTGCCGCGGGTGCTGCCGGCGGCTGAACGTGAGGAGCTGCCGCGTGAGCGCCGCCGCCCGATCCGCCGCGTTCAGGATCGCGTCCAGATCCTTCTGCTGCTTCTCCTCCTGCACCTCCATGCGCAGGAAGTCGGCGCAGGTCACGATCACCGTCAGGATGTTGTTGAAGTCGTGCGCGATCCCTCCGGCCAGCCGGCCCACGGCCTCCATCTTCTGCGCGTGGCGCAGCGACTCCTCGAGCTCACGCCGCTCCTGCTCCGCGCGCACCCGCTCGCTGATGTCGCGCACCGCGAGGATGCGCATCGCCCGCTCCCCGATACTGAAGCGGCTCTCCACCACCTCGGCCTGGAAGGCCGAACTATTCTTGCGCCGATGCGTCTCCTGCCGTAGCCCCTCGCCCGGCAGCGTCACCACGTCGTCCGTCCGCAGCTCGCCCGCGTCGAGCCCCTGGAACTCCTCCGCCGTGTAGCCATAGAGCGCTTGCGCCGCCGGGTTCGCCGCCTCCACCAGCCCCGTCTGCCCGTCACAGATCACGAGGCCGTCCGAGCCCGCCTCGAACACGCTGCGATAGCGCTGCTCGCTCTCCCGCAGCTCCGCGAGGAGCCGCCGCTGCTCGCGCCGCAGGCGCGTCTTCTCGATCGCGTTCTGCACCTTCAGGCGCAGCGCGCTCACGTCCTCGATGGGCTTCGTGAAATAGTCGAACGCGCCGACCTTGATCGCCTCGATCGCCGAATCCAACGAGGCGAAGCCCGTGAGCAGGATCACCTCCATGTCCGGGTGCATCCGCTTGAGCAGCCGCGTCGTCGCGATGCCCGAGAGCCCGGGCAGGTTCTTGTCGATCAGCGCCACGTCGAGCGGCCCACGCTCGTTGGCCACCCTGAGCGCCTCCTCGCCCGTCATGGCGAGCAGGAACTCCCGATCCGGCGCCACCAGCGTCTCCCGCAGGATCGACAGGATGTAGGCCTCGTCATCAACGATCAAAAGACGCTGCATCGGCGAGCCCACCTTCATCGGTCTCCTTTCCACTTATACGACAAGTAGGCACGTCGGTAAAAATATTCGTCAGCGCTGTACAGGGTCGGATCCTCCCAGCTCCTTGATGCGGCGCTGCACGCTCTCGGCCTCCTTGGCGTTCGAACCGGCGATGAGCCCGAGGTATTTCTCGAGCGCCGCCACGGCCTCGGCGTTGCGTTTCTGTTCGGCCAGGAGCAGCCCGAGGTCGTAGTAGGCCGGCGCGAGCGACGGCTGCAGCGTCACCGCCTTCTGATACTCGGCGATCGCCTCCTGGCTCTTCCTCTCCCGCCGGTACACCGTGCCCAGGTTGAAGTGCGTATCGGCCAGGTCCGGCTGCAGCGTGATCGCCTGGCGCAGGAGCTTCTCCGCGTCCTCGAGGCGCCCGGCATGGCGATAGGCCACGCCCAGGTTGGACAGCGCCGCCGCGTCCGTGGGCGCGAGCTCGACCGCCTTCTCGAGGTGCTGGAGGGCCTTGGGATAGTCCTTGCGCTGGCGGTAGATCACGCCGAGCGCCTGATGCGCCGCGATGTCCTTGGGAGACAGCGCGCAGGCGCGTTCGAGCGTCTTCAGGGCCTCATCGAGGCGACCGAGCTTGTAATAGGTAAGCCCCAGGCTGGTGTGGGCCTCGCCCGAGGCGGGCGTCAGCTGGGCCGCGCGTTCGAGGTGGTCCACGGCCGCCTCGAGCAGGTTCTTGCTCTTGTAGAGCACACCGAGCGAGAACTCCGCCGCACCGAAGTCCGGCCGCAGCCCGACCGCCGCCTCGAACTCGTGGATGGCGTCGTCGATCCGCCCCTGCTGCTTGAACTGCAGGCCCCGATGATAATGTTGGTCCGCCTCATCCGCGCTCGCCAAGCCGACCAGCCCGAGGAGCAACCCCACGATCACGCACAGACGCATTGTAAAAAGATAGCTGAGTCAATACCGGTCACCAAGCGACAACCTTCTGTAGTTCCGTCGCGCCATCTGCTGCTCTACCGTACGGACGTCATGCGGCCCGTGTGGCTCTTCGTCGGACTGCTCGCGGTGTTGCCGCTGCACCGTCCGGCCTTGCTCGCGGCCTGGGGGCTTCCGGGCGGGCTGCCGGAGATCTTGTTTCCCGTGGCGGCGCTCGGCTTGCTCTGGAGCCTGGGGCGTCCCCTGCGTTCGCTACGTCAGCTACCACGTTGGGTCTGGCTGCATGGGGCCCTCCTTCTTGCGGGGCTCCTGCCCTCTGTGCTGCTGGCGCCTGGAGATGCGCGGGGGCGCGCTGCCTTGCAGCTGCTCGTCCTCCTCTATATAGCGGCACTCCACGGCGGGGCCCGCATGCTCGTGCTCCTCGGTGGGCGCGATGCCGGACTACGCGCCCTGATCGCCGGTGCAGCCGTCGCTTGCGTCCTTGGACTTGTGGGGTGGGGCCTGGCGCTCGCCGGCAGAGAGCCCTTCGGGCTGGCGGCGTACTACCCCTGGATGGCGGCGGGTGGGCCGCGACCCCTCGGCCCGACCGAATCGCCGGCGATGCTCGGCACCATCGCCCTCGGCGGCGCCACCGCGACCCTGGTGCTGTGGCGGCGTGCAGCATGCGCGCGATCCTCGGCCCTCCTGCTCGTCGGCCTGTTTGGCCTCACCTTGCTCCTGACCCGGAGTCGCCTCGTGCTCGCCGCGCTCCTCGGGCTCGGCGTGCTGGGGCTCGCAGCGCGCCGGCCCCTCCTGCGGGTACTTGCCGGCGTGGCCGTGATCATGGCGCTCGCCGGCACCGCCGCCTCCATCACCTGGCGCCTGGTGCCGGTCACGGCGCAGTGGCCGTTCATCGACCTCCACCCGTCGCCGTATCGCGTGTGCCACGAGATCGCCTGGAAGACGTTCGTTGAACATCCGCTGGCTGGCGTGGGGCTCGAGAACTTCGCTGCCGCCTGGCCGCGGTACTACGAGCCCGCGCGTCACGATCCTGCTTTTGCGGGTATGTCCTTGGGGTCCGGGAGGTCAGAGGGAGCAGGTCCGTCCTGGCGCGAGCTGCCGCTCGACCCGCACGGCACGCCCCAGGGTTATCTGGCCGAGGCTGGCGTGCCCGCGGGCCTCATGCTGCTTGGCCTGGGGCTGCTCCTGTGGCGCGTGAAAGAGACCGAACTGCCTGAATCCGCGGCGTATCTTGCTGCGCTGGCGCTCGCCGCGCTGTCCCTCGATGTGCTGACCGAGCGTTCGACCTGGGCGCTCCTGGGCCTCTTGGGTCGTGGGCCGGATAGCGAGCGCCGTGGGAGATGGTGGATGTCTACTACTGACAGGTCCTGGGGCCGGTACCCTGGCAGCTGAGGCCGTTCGCGCAGTCGGCGTTCGTCGTACAGCCGGTGTTCGCCGGGCAGTCATGCCCCCCGCCACCTGACATGCCACTGACCACAAAGCCCGCATTCAAAACTGTCTCGGAGATCGGTTGATTGCCGAAGCTGCCTGGCTGGTCATTGATGAGGCTCACGACGTTGCTTGATGTGTTGGCGGTGATGAGGAGCGTCAAACCGACACTATTGATGGCCGAGGCGATGCTGACGGCAACGCTGTTGGAGGAAGAACCGCTGGAGATGCTCAGCGGCACGCGACCCGGGGAGACGCCATTGAAGGCGAGGTCGAACTCGAAGATCGTCGGCGGGTTGACGCCATCGTTGAGGGTGAAAGTCGCCCCATCGCTCAGCTGGCTATACCCCACCGCGAGGATGCTGCCAGTGGCGGCGGCGTTTTGGCTCTGCGCGCACGCCATGTTGCAGGTGCCGCAGGCGAGGTTGTTGCCGTCGTCACATGCCTCGGAACTATTCACGACACCATCGCCGCAATAGGGGCCGATCAGGTTGAGGACGGTGGTGCAATTGGCGTTGCAGCGCGTGCAGGTCGCCTGACCATAGGGGCAGACGATCTCGGTGACGGTGTTGCCATCGTCGCAGCGCTCGGAACCATTGGTGATCCCGTCGCCGCAGTAGGGGCCAGTGAGGCTGAGGACGGTGGTGCAGTTGGCGTTGCAGGTGGTACAGGCCCGCGTGCCGTAGGGGCAGGCGGTCTCGGAGGTGGTGTTGCCATCGTCGCATGCCTCGGAACCGTTGGCGATGCCGTCGCCGCAATAGGGGCCGGTCAGGTTGAGAGCGGTGGTGCAGTTGGCGTTGCAGGCGGTGCAGGTCGCCTGACCGTAGGGGCAGGAAACCTCGGTGGTGGTGTTGCCGTCGTCACAGGCCTCGGGACCGTTGAGGGTCCCATCGCCGCAATAGGGACCGCGCAGATTGAGGACAGTCGAGCATCTGGCGTCGCAACCCGTGCAGGTTGGCTGGCCATAGGGGCAGCTGGTCTCGGTGACGTTGTTTCTGTCGTCGCACACCTCGGGGCCGTTCCTCGTGCCATCGCCGCAATAGGCGCCGGTCAGGCTGAGAGGGCTGGAGCAGGTGGCGTTGCAGGCGTTGCAGGTCGGCGTGCCGTAGGGGCAGGCGCTCTCGGTGGTGGTGTTGCCGTCATCGCACTGCTCTCCCCGCGTCGGGTTCGTGAAGCCGTCGCCGCAGGCGGGGAGCGTACAGTCGGCGTCACACGTCGTGGTGTTCACGCCGCCGGTGTCGCATTGCTCGCCGGCGGTCACATTGACGATGTTGTCACCGCAGCGCCGCATCGTGCAGTTGGCGTTGCAGGTCGCCGACTCGCCACGGGTGTCGCACTGCTCGATGCCTGCGTGGACATAGCCATCGCCGCAGACGGCAAGCTTGCAGAGTACCTTCATGCCTCCGTCTGCGTCGCTCAAGACGATCTGCACGCAGTTGTCGGTGTTGTCTTGGTTGCCGTCGTCGCATTCCTCCCCGGGGTCGAGGACGCCGTTGCCGCAGCCCTCGCCCGAGCGACAATCAGCCGAGCAGCCGTCCCCGTCCCGATTGTTACCATCGTCACACACCTCCCCCTTCACGATATCGACAACGCCGTTGCCGCAGGTCTCGTTGGACCGACAGTCGGCGCTGCAGCCATCGCCGCCGAGATTGTTGCCGTCGTCGCAGACCTCGCCGCTGTTGACGACGCCATTACCGCAATTGGCGCCTCCGCCGTCCCCGTTCCCGGTCCCCGCGTCGCCGCACGCCGCGCCCACGCCGGTCGGAACCGGAGCCTTCAGAACCACCCGGACCAGCTCCACCCGGTTCCGCCTGAGCCCTATCCGCACGCTGCCATAACCCAGGGCCCGCTGCTGCCCATCGAACACGGTCACCTCGAGCAGCAACTCTCCGCTATCGACCGCCGGGTGATAGATCACCCGCTCCTGTCGATCCGCGGCGAACCCATTGATGAGCGTATAGGAGCGACAGACCTGATCCGCTCCCGTCACCCGGATGTCGAGCTGCTGCGTCGTCCGCAGTGCATCGTTGTTGAGTGTGGCATCGGCGACGATGGTGAGCGCCACGGTCGGCTCCGTGTTGCAGCTGATGGCCCCCAACGCCGCGACCGCGCTCCATAACACCAGCACGCCCCTCCGGCGCTTGCGCCGCCATTCCTTACCAACCAACGAAGCACCACACGAAGCCTCTAGTTTCCGGGTAGAGCGAGAAAGCATAGCGCCTCCTCCCCAGGCACTATCACGGCGAGCTGCCACCTAGCTAGAATTCCAGCCTTACGTAAGTCCGCGTGGGAACCAAACGCTCGAGAGTCGCGCTCCTGCCCGTACAGCTGGGGCCGACGCTCCTGGTGAGCCGGGCGGGGAACTTTCCGGACGAGCGCCACCCCCCTCATTCATAGTAAAAGCGATCTCGGGACATGGTGATGCGAGGAACGGCCGGCGCGCGGTGTGCTCTCTTTCTGCTGCTGATGGCCAGCACCGGCTGCCGTACCCGTCTCTTCGAGGACGACTTCGAGGATGCGGCGGTGACCCCGGCCGACGCAGCGGTGGACGCGGCCAACCAGAGCGACGCATCGCCCGCCGATGGCGGGGTAGATGCGGCGGATCTGGCGGGAGATGACTCGGGATCGCCGCCGGACCTGGGCGACTCCGATCTCACGCAGGCGGATCTGGAGCTGCCGGATCAGGAGCCGCCGCCGGATCTCACGGAGTCGGACCTCCAGGAGCCGCCGGATCTCGCGACGCCGCCAGACCTCGAGGCACCGGATCTCACATCGCCGCCGGACCTCGAAGCCCCCGATCTTCAGGTGCCTCCGGACCTAGCGACGCCGCCGGATCTGACGTCACCGCCGGATCTGACGCCGCCGCCCGACCTGACGACGCCGCCGGATCTCACCCCACCGGCGGATCTCACCGCGCCGCCGGACAAGTCGGTCCCGGATCTCGGCAATCCGGATCTGACGACGCCACCCGACCTGACGGCGCCGCCGGATCTGACGACGCCGTCCGACCTGACGGCGCCGCCGGACCTGACGACGCCGCGCGATCTGGCGACGCCGCAGGACCTCACCGCGCCGCCGGACAAGTCCATCCCCGACCTGGGGAATCCGGACCTGACGACGCCGCCCGATCTGACCACGCCGCGGGACCTCACGACGCCCGTGGATCTCCTCACGCCGCCGGATCTGACGACGCCGCCCGATCTCGCCGCGCCGGACCTCCAGGTGCCGTCGGACCTCCAGGTGCCGCCAGATCTCCTGCCGCCGCCCGACATGACACGCCGCTGCGACCCGCAGGGCCCGCCCGCCCCGTCGCCGCTCTGGACCTCGCGGGGCACCATCCCGCTCAGCAGCTCGCCCACCACCCCCGAGGCCATCGCCATCGGCGACGTGACCGGCGATGGCCGAGCCGACGTGGTGACCGCCGTCCTCCAGCAAACCACCCTGGTCAACCTGGCGGTCCAGCCGCAGACGGCGCAGGGACAGCTCGGCCCGACCAACTTCTACCCCGTGGGCACCGGGTCCGCGAACCCCACCTCGTTCGTGCTCGCCGACTTCAACCGCGACGGCCTCACCGACGCCGTGGTCAGCCGGCCGCTCGGCATCCAGGTGCTGCGGCAGGGCGCCTCGGGCGTCCTCAGCACCGTCCTCACCTACGGCACCACCGGCCCCTCCATCCTCGCCACCGGCGACTTCAACGGCGACGGCCTGGCCGACGTGGCCTTGCTCGAGACCACGGGCACCCAGGTGCAGATCCTCCTGCAGAGCCCGGCCGGCTCCTTCGACGTCCCGCGGCTCTACCTCGCCCCCCACAGCGGCAACAACGACATGGCCGTGGGCGACCTCAACGGCGATGGCCGCGACGACCTCGTGGTGACGAGCCGGAACGGACCGGCCGCGGTGTCGGTGCTGCTCGGACAGCCCGGGGGCGCCCTTGCCAACGCGGTGGTCTACGCGCTGCCGGGGCTGCCGAACAACGTCGCCGTGGGCGACGTGACCGGAGATTGCCTGGGCGACGTGGTGGTGAGCTATGGCGGCAACAGCCCGACCTCATTTATCGCCGTGCGAGCGGGCCAGCGCGACGGCACGCTCGCCACCACGAGGAGCTACGCCGCGCTGAGCCAGCCCGGGGACCTCACGGTCGCGGACGTGGACGGCGACGGCGCAGGCGACGTGGTCCTCTTGCACCCGGGCCAGCTCGAGCTCGGGGTCTATCGACAGGTCGCAGGCGGGACGCTCGCGGCCGAGGAGCGGTACATCTTCGGCAACATCACCGCGGGGCCGCAGAAGCTCGCCGTGGGCGACTTCAACGGCGACGGCAAACCCGACGTGGCCTCGGCCAACTTCCTCGGTCTCTACGTCTTCTACCACAACTGATCGGGCTCACGGCCGGAGGGCGGGCGCGGCGAAGACGTTCAACTCCGCCAGCGTGCCGTTCGGACCGCCATGCCCGCCCACGATCACCTGCACCTGGTTCTGATCGAGCCCCAGGGTGGCGAGCGCGCCGACGAGGTCGCGCGCAAAGCCGCCGAACTCCCCCGGCGCCGGTCCGGTCGGGTTCGGGCCGAGGAGCCCGGGCGTATAAAGGTCCGTCACGAACAGGAGCTTGGCGTCCGGGACGTGGACGATCAGCATCCCGTCGGCGTGCCCCTGCTGGATGTTGTAGAGCGTCACCGTGCGGGCGCCGTCGGTCAGGTCCTGGCGGCTGGCGACCCCGGTCACGGTCACGGTCCGCGGCTGCCGCTCGAGGGCATCGGGATTGAGCGTGTGCTTCGACTGGATGATGCCCTCGTAGAACGAGCGCTGCTGGGCAGGCACGAAGAGGTCGGCCCCGGCCGCGGCATAGGTCCGCAGGCCGCCCGAGTGATCGTAGTGGAAGTGCGTGCTCACCACGTACCGGATGGGCTTGGTCCCGAACCGCTGCCGGATCTTGCCGAGCACCACGTTCGACAGCGACTCGTAGAGCGGCGCCTCGAGCACGACGAGGTAGGTCGGCATCTCGATGACCAGCGTGTTGTAGAGCCCCGCGTTGTAGAAGACGAAGCCGTTGCCGAGGTCGGTCTCGGTGGCGAGGCCGCTCACGTCCACGTAGTTGGGCAGGCCGAGATACTGGGTGCGCAGCAGGTACTGCGACGAGCGGCGGCCCCAGGCGGCGAGATCGGCGTTGTAGGTGCCGCGGAGGG
This sequence comes from Polyangia bacterium, assembly GCA_036263495.1. Lineage (GTDB taxonomy): Bacteria > Myxococcota_A > Polyangia > Palsa-1104 > SHYY01 > DATAGU01. The sequence continues at coordinate 11,086 of DATAGU010000268.1, forward strand.
TATCGGGGACGGTGAAGTTGTCGCTCCCGGGGCTCGCGCTCACCGTCACCGCCGAGCGCAGCTCGGTCCCGAGCCGCATGCCGGCGTAGAGGTGTTCGAGCTGGTACGGCGCCCGGATCGTGCCGGACTGCCGCCAGTCCCCGTAGGCCACCTCGTAGAGCACGTCGCCGTGGAGCGGGTCGTCCTCGATCGTGTCGGCCTTGGCCGGTAGGTTCGTCGCCGGATCGATGAGCAGGCGCACCGGCTGGGCGCTCTCCTCGAGGCCCGTGAGCGCGAGCACCCGGTACAGCTGGCCGCGCCAGGTCTCGTCGACCCGCCGGCTCACGCGCTCGGGGTTGGCGAGGGCGTAGCGCACGAGGAGGCCGGGAGTAGAGAGGAGCTGCTGCTTCCGGCGGGCGGTCACGCGCGACGAGGGCGCGGGCGCCGTGCTCGGCCCCTGCGCGAAGAGGAAGTCCTGACCATCGACATAGCCGTACTGCGCGTCGCTCGTCTCCTGCCAGCTGAGCGGGACGCCGGGGATGAGAGCGCGCGCCGTGGACCCCCATACGCCGTGCTGCGCTCCGTCGGACACGCGTTGACCGATCGTGGCCTGGAAGTCGCTCACCGTCTCGGCCTGGCCCACGGGCGAGTAGGACTGCTCGAGGTCGAAGCGCGTGCCCTGCACCTGGAGGGCCTGGGAGGACATGGCGCGCAGGTTGCTCTCTCCGCCCATCGCGGCGGCCACCTGCGACACCTGCTGGCTCACGCTCGACTCGTTATTGCAGCCGCCCGCGGCGGCCATCCACAAGAGCCATGCTGCATGGGTCTTCCTGATCATGTTCGTCTCTCCTTGGGGGACGTGTGCTCGCCAAGATGCCAAGAGCAGGCGCAGGCGCGTAGTGAAAGTTGATCATGTGCTCCTTTCGCCGGGCTCATGGCGTCCCGCGGCGGGCCCAGCGCCCGAGAGGAGACCGACGGTTTGCGGGGGTCTTGTGGGGGACGGTGGGGAGGGGATTCGTGGGCTTGGAGGCGGTCCCCTGACAGGGCGCGCCGGAGCGTCAGAGGCGAGCGCGGACTACTTCTTGTTCTTCCACTCGGAGAGGGCCTTCTCGACGTCGGCCTTGAAGAAGAAGTTCTGCGACTGATCGCCGAGCTGCTTGGCCTTCTCGGCGAGCGGGTAGGCGTCGCGGTACTGGCCCTTGGCGGCCAGGATGCCGGCCTTGGTCCACACGTTCAGCCAGTCCTCCTTGATGGAGATCGACTGGTCGACGAGCTTCAAGGCCTGGTCGAGGTCCTTCTTGGCCTCGAGGAGGTAACGGGCCGCGTTCACGTAGGGCCGCCAGGCGTTGGTCACCATGTTGTTGATCGAAGCCGCCACCTGCTCGTCGGTCTTGGCCTTGATCGGCAGGGAGACGCGCAGCTTCTCCCACTCGAGGTCGAGCGAGGTCGCGCTCTCGGTCGTGTTGCTGAAGATGAACGCCAGCCGCTCGCGCGACGTGGGCAGCGCCTGGGGCTTGGCCTGGAAGCGCAGCACGTCGAGGTTCTGCTCGTACTGGTCGGTGCCGCCCTGGTTGAAGTTCTTGTTGAGGGCGATGGTCCAGCTGGTCTTGCCGGGGATGGTGAAGATGGCGTAGCTGCCGGCCGCGACCGGCTGGTCGTTCACCAGCACGTCCTTGCTGAAGGTGATCTTGGTCGCGATGTTGGCGCCCGTGCGCCAGAGCTTGTCGTAGGGCACGACTTCGCCCCAGATCTTGCGACCCTTGACGCCCGGGCTCGAGTACTCGACCGCGACCTCGGTGAGACCCACGACCTGGGACACCTTGGCGAGCGGGCTCGGGCGCGGCAGGTCGAGCTGCTGCGCGGCGGCGAGGCCGGGCACGGCGATGAGCGCGGCGAATGCGGCCTTGAGGAAGAAACTATTGGTTCTCATGGGGATGTAACCTCCGGATGGGTGTGTATGTGTTCGGGCGACACCCTGCCGGGAGTGCGGAGGTTTTGCAAGGGGGTCGCAAGGGGGCAGGGGACTCTCAAGGAGAGCGACGTGCGCAAGGTGCAGAACGATGTGCGCAAGCCGCAGAACGATGTGCGCAAGCCGCAGAATCATGTGCGCAAGGTGCAGAACGATGTGCGCAAGGCGCAGAACGACGTGCGCAAGCCGCAGAACGACGTGCGCAAGCCGCAGAATCATGTGCGCAAGCCGCAGAATCATGTGCGCAAGTCACAGAATCATGTGCGCAAGTCACAGAACGATGCGCGCAAACCGGAAGACGATGTTCGCAAACGCGAGATCACATCGTTCATCCGGTTGCGAACATGATTTTATCGCTTGCGCACACGGTTCCGCGGCTTGCGCACACGATTCTGTGACTTGCGTATATCGTTCTGCGGGCGACTCGTCCGTTCTTGCCCGCCCCCTGCACAATTTGCGTCCTGGGGATCGAGGCCCGGCAGATTGTTCGCGTCTCCTGACGCGGTGCCCCGTTCAATGCAGGCCGACGCGAGCCCATGGCCTCATCTTGCTGGTGGCCAACCGGCAGGAACGCGGCTTGGTGCCGGCGAATCCGACATGGGATCGGGCCTTGGCATAAGAGCTGCTGAAGCCCCCGGTGGCTCTTGTACGAGGGGCTGGTTCGGCGGGCCGTCGTCACTGGCTTGCCGCCCCACATCCATCGAGTGGAGTGGTCCATTGCGAGGAGACGTCCTATGAAAACCCATCCCAGAATGGCTGCGTTCTGCGTCACCGTCGCGGTCACGACAGCCGTTGTTCTCGGCAGCTCGCATCAGGCCGCGGCGGAGACGGCGCACCTGTACCCCGATCCGGTCTGTATCGCCGTGGGGCAAAAGCTGCAGCTCGGCCTGACCGGCGCGAAGTTCAAGGGCGCGGGCGTGTGGACCGACGACACCAAGATCGCCAAGGTCAGCGAGTCGGGCGTGCTCACCGGCGTGAAGATCGGCAAGACCAAAGTCCGGGTCGGAGGCGCGGCGGAGAAGGTGACCTGGGGCGACGCCGACGTGACGGTGATGGCCGACATGGCCTCCTGCGCCGCGGCCTATTTCGCGACCACGCCGCCGGCCGTCGTGAACGCGCCGAACCCCTCGACCCTCAAGTTCACCTTCCTGTCCGACTCCCAGGGGTGCGATGCCTGCTCGAGCGACAAGAACGTGGTCGACCATGACTTCGCCGGGTGGTTCGCCTCCCAGATGGTGACGACGGAGAAGCCCTTGTTCATCTTGCAGGGCGGGGACCTGGCGAACTACGGCCCCAAGGACGATCTGTGGCTCAAGGACATGCTCCCGGTGATCCCCACCATCCCCATCTACTCCGCCATCGGCAACCACGACCTCGTGCACGATGCCCTGGGCTACTACAAGAAGCCCATGCAGGACGCCTGGCCGTCGCTCTGGAGGGCCAACTATGTCGACAAGGGGGGACGGCCGTGGCCCGTCACTGGACCGGCGGAGCTCTCGACGCAGAGCCTCGCGTATTCCTTCGTCTACGGCAACGCGCTCTTGGTCGTGCTCGACTCCTATTACATGTGGGGCTACGACGGGATGCACAAGGCCTCCGAAGACCACATGGAGCTCGAACAGATCGACGCCAAGCAGCTGGCCTGGGTCGCCTGGCTCTCCAACTGGGCCCGCACGGACGGCGCCAAGGCCGGCGTCCAGCACATCTTCCTGATCAGCCACGCGCCGCTCTTGACGACGCTCGACGACCGGGAGAACAACAAGAACCTCCTGCAAATCATTTCCAAGAACCCGATGTTCGACGCCCTCCTCTGCGGGCATGAACACAAGTTGGACTTCAAGAAGATCGATGGGACTTCGGTCTACGAGCTCATCGCCGGCACCGCCAACGGAGAGACCCACGACAATTCCTATCTGCGCCTCGAGGTGGCGGGCGCCGGCGTGAAAGTGACCGCCGTTCATCAGACGGACAAGGGGCCGGTCGACGGGGAGACGGTCTCCTGGACGAAGTGAAGTTCTCGTACCGCGTTCGCGACGTGTAGGCCTTCCCCTCCTGCATGCCGGTGGGCCTCGCGGCCCCCTGCTCTACTCCGCCCATGCCCGCCAGGCCCCCCGTGCCCGAGCCCCAGTACAACGGCCGGCATCTCCCCGCGTTCAATAAAGCTTCATGGGGACAGCCCTGACGGATCTCAGGGCCTCCTCCCAATAGAACTGGCAGCAGGTTTAACGAACTCTTCTGGGGGGCAGAGGAGATGGGCCATGATCTCACGGATCTTTCTTGCGTTCTCACTTCTGCTCGCGGCTTGCGGCAATACCCCGCAGGCCTGCCCCGAGAATGCCTCGGGAACCACAGACATCGTCGGCGTGACCTGGTACCTCCGTTTCATCGAGCGGGTCAACGATACCGAGGCCGAAGCTCCGTCTGACCCGCTCCGCTACACGCTGGTGCTCGGGGCCGATGGCAGCGCAAGCATGCTGGTATCCTGCAGACGGTGTGGGACGAACTATGACGTGTGTGGATCGAAGATCGGCTTCGATGAGGAGGTCCTTTGCACGGAGGCGCTCTGCCTCCCGCAGCAACCGCTCGACACGGACTACCTCAAGCTATTAGCCCCTGCCGACACCCTGCTTCGCACGGGCCCATACCTGGTCCTCTCGTCTGCCCAGGGGAAGCTGTGGTTCACCCGTAGTCCCAACGAGTGAGCGCCCCCCGAGCTTCCTTTCCCTCACCCGCCACGGGCGACCTGGGCCTGATGTTCGGGATGGCAGCGCCTGCCGCACGGGTTTTCGTTACAGGGCACACCATTCTTTCCTGAATGGTGCTTGGAGGGCCGCAATCCATGCCAGGATCGCTCTTTGGTCGAGCGCGAAGCGAAAGCTTCCATACAGCGGTAACAAAGCCAATTCTTTTTACATTTTTCTATGCCTGTTGCCCTTGCCGATCTGAAAACGTCGATTATGTTGCTAGCGCTTGCTCGGTTGGTCTTTCAATGTTCTCCGTCGGAGGGCACCTGGCCGAGCCCTGTGCGTGAAAGGAAGCACATGTCCACCAGCAATTCACAAGGCAACCAGCTCAACCGTATGTCCTTGGCCATCAAGGGAGCCCGCTCGTATTTGAGCCAGCTCCCCAAGGAGGCCGAGGGGTGTGTCGAGCGCCTGGAGCAGAGTTTCACCATGATCCAGGAGCTCAACGCGCAGCAGGAGAAGGCCAAGCAGCAGGTGGTCATGGCCACCGGCAAACTCAAGACCACCATGAAGGAGGGACGCGAGGAGCGCGCGCGTCTGGTGCGTCTGGCCGAGGCGACGTTCGGTCCCCGTGACCCGCGTCTCAAGGAGTTCCGTCCGGCGACCGAGGGGAAGGTGCGGACCCCGGCGCCCCGCAAGGCCAAGGCCAAGGCCAAGGCTACGGCCAAGGCCGACGCTGAGAGCAAGTAGCGGCACGTACGAGGTCAACCTCTCCTACTGCAAGAGGCCGTGCCGCGGCAGGTTCCCCCTGGCGCGGCACGCCTCGGCGCTTCTCGCTCGACACGGCACCCCTCGCGCTGCCTCCGAGCTCTTGCTCAAGTGGCTTCTTCGCCTCGACCTCGGCGGCGTCCTCTCTGGAGGCTCCCGAGCGCCGGCCGTTGCGCCTGCCGGGTGAACCGTCTACTCTGACCACCGTCCAGGGCGGAGGTCGGCCGAACGATGAACGCGCGGCCACAGGCTACAGCAGCAGCGCGCCGCGTTGATGTCCTGGCCAGCTACCTGCCGGATCTGCTCCTTCGCCACCTCCTCACGGCCCACGAGCTTCCGCCCGTACCCTTTGCCCGGCGCTTCCATGCCGCGGCGCTGTTCGCGGACATCTCGGGCTTCACGGCCCTCACCGAGCGGCTCGTGCAGCGCGGCCCCGCAGGCGTGGAAGAGCTGACCCGCCTGCTCAATGCCTACTTCGAACGCCTGGTCGACGGCATCGCCACCCACGGTGGAGAGGTGGTGAGCTACGCCGGCGACGCGCTCCTGGCGCTCTGGCCGTCTTTGTCGAGTGGGTCGAGTGGGTCGAGTGGGTCGAGTGGGTCGAGTGGAACGAACGGGCCGATCGGGTTGGAGGGGACGGTGTCCCTGGCCACGAACGCGACGGAGGACGCGCTCCGCGAGCTCTTGGCCCGCGCGGCTCGTGCGGCCCTCGCGGTCCAGGCGGCCATGCGCGAGTTCGCCGCCCGCGTCCACGACCCCCTGGCCCTCCGGATGAGCATCGGCGCCGGCGAGGTGGTGGAGATGCACCTCGGCGGCGTCTTCGAGCGCCGCGTGCTCCTCGTGACCGGGCCGGCGATCCTGCAGGCGACCGCGGCGAGCCCGCTGGCCGGTCCGGGTGAGGTGGTGCTGGCCCCCGAGGCCGCGATCTTTGGATCGGGGTGCCTCGAAGGGGTACGGCTCACCGGTGGGGGGCTGCGCCTTGGCGCCGTGGCGGCGGGGCCGGTATCGCAGCCGCTCGCGGCGACCGTGCTGCCCGAGAGCGTCGCGGGGCAGATGGCCCCGTATGTGCCCGCCGCGATCCGCACCCGCATCAGCGCCGGTCACTCCGACTGGCTGGCCGAGCTCCGATCGGTGACCGTGCTTTTCGTCGGCCTGGAGGGGCTCGATCACACCGCACCCCTCGACGAGGCGCAGGCGGCGGTGTGCACGCTGCAGCGGGCCGTCTACCGCTTCGAGGGCAGCGTCAACAAGCTCAGCGTCGACGACAAGGGGGCCTCTCTGGTGGCGGTCTATGGCCTGCCCCCCCTGGCGCACGAGGACGACGCCGTGCGTGGGGTCCAGGCGGCGCTCGAGATCCGCGAGCGCCTCGCCGCCCTCGGCGCCCGTGTCTCCATCGGCGTCACCACGGGGCGCGCCTTCTGCGGCGTGGTGGGGAGCGAGCGGCGCCGCGAGTACACCGTCATCGGCGACGTGGTGAACCTGTCCGCGCGCCTCATGCAGGCGGCTCGGGGCGGTGTGCTCTGCGACGCCGCCTCCTACGAGGCCGCCCGGGAGCGCGTCTCCTTCGAGGCGCTCGCGCCCCTGCCGATCAAGGGCAAGGCCGAGCCCGTGGCGGTCTATCGGCCGCAGCTCGTGGCCGAGGCTCGCGAGCGCTTCGCCCCGGAGGCGGCGCTCCTCGGCCGTGACGCCGAGCGACGCCGCCTGGAAGACGCGCTGGAGCGACTCCAGCAGCACGGGGCGCGGCATACCGTTGTCATCGAGGGCCCGGCGGGGATCGGCAAATCGCGTCTCCTCGGCGAGCTGGTGGCCCTCGGCGCGGCGCTCGAGTGCACCGTCCTGGTCGGCGCCGGCGACGCCATCGAGCGCAGCACGCCCTACCTCGGCTGGCGCCCCATCGTGAAGCAGCTCCTCGGCCTCGGCGGTGGCGGCATCGGGGGCGCCGCGGCCACGCTCGCCGGTGCGGTGGAAGAGGGGCTCGGCGTGGGCGCGCCGCTCTTCCGCGACATCGTGCCGCTCGATCTTCCGGACAACGACTTCACCCTCCAGTTGAGCGGCGAGGCGCGCGCCTATCACACGCGGCGCCTGGTGACCGGGATCCTCAAGGACGCGGCGCGCCGCCGGCCCCTGGTCCTCGTCTTCGAGGACGCGCACTGGCTCGACTCGGCCTCGTGGGAGCTCCTGGCCGCGGCGGTCCAGATGGACATCCCCCTGCTCGTCGCCTGTGCGCTGCGCGCCCCGGTCGAGCCGCTGCACAAGGAGGCGGCGCGGCTCCTCGGTGCGCCGGGGTGCGAGCGGATCGCGCTCGGGCCGCTCGGCGCCGAGGCCATCGAGGCCCTGGTCTGCCGCCAGCTGGGCGTTCGCCACCTGCCGGGGCCGGCGGCGGCGCTGGTTCGCGACCGGGCTCAGGGCAATCCGCTCTATGCCCAGGCCCTGGCCGGGGCCCTCGTGGCGGGCGGACAGATCGAGGTGGTCGGTGAGCAGTGCCTCCTCCATATGGAGGAGCGCGAGCTGCGGCTCCACCTGCCGGACACGCTGCAGGGCCTCATCACCGGGCGCATCGACCGTCTCGCCCCCTCGGAGCAGCTGGTGCTCAAGATGGCGAGCGTCATCGGTCATGGCTTCGATCGGGCCACGCTGGAGGACATCTATCCCCTGGTCGCGGATCGCGAGCGGCTCGGCGATCCCCTCGCGGCCCTGGTGCGTCTCGGCCTCATCGTCGAGCGGCGCGATCGGGGCGGGCCCGAGCCGGAACACCGCAGTTGGATGCCGTCGCTGGCTGCACCGCAGCAGGCATCCAACTGCGGTGTTTCGGCTAAGTACCTGTTCCGCGAGACCATCACCCAGGAGGTGGCTTACGGCCTCCTGCCCTTTGCCCAGCGCCGCGAGCTCCATCGCCAGGTGGCCGAGTCCTACGAGCGCCGCCGCGCCGCCGGGGAGGAGGCCAACGATCCGCTCCTCGCGCATCACTTCAGCCGCGCCGGCCTCGACGCCCGCGCGCTCGAGTACCTCGGGCGGGCGGGCGAGCGCGCGTTCCGGAGCTACGCCAATCGCGAGGTGGTCCGCTACCTCGGCGAGGCGGTGGCCATCGCCCGGCGGTTACAGCCCGAAGGGGGGGGCGATCCGCTGCGCATCGCCACCTGGGAGCGCTGGCTCGGCCTGGCCCACCTCGCGCTCGGCTCGACGCGCGAGGGACGCACTCTCCTGCAGCAGGCGCTCGTGCGGCTCGGGTACTCGATCCCCGAGCGCACGCCGGCGCTCTTCTGGCGCCTCGGGGTCCTCATCCTGTGGCTGCTCGTCCATGCCCTGCTCGGCCACCGGCCCAGGCGCCGGGCCCCGCCCGAGGAGCGCGGGGCGCTGCTCGAGGCCGCTCGAGCCGGCGAGGCGCTCGGCCAGATCCACTACTTCACCAACGAGCTGTACGAGGGGGTGCACGCGGGGCTGCTGGCGATGGTCGTGGCCGAGCGCGCCGGGCCCTCGGCCGAGCTGGCGCGCGCCTGCGCCAACATGGGGATCGCCATGGCCGTGACCGGGCTCGATCCGCTCGCGCGGGCCTACGCCGATCGGGCCCGGGCCATCGCCGAGGCGGTGGGGGAGCCGTCGGCGCTCGCGTACGTGCTCGAGATCGTGGGCGTCTACGAGGCCGGGCGCGGCCACCTGCGCAAGGCGTGGCAGCTGTTCGAGTCCGCCGCAGAGGTGGCCGAGCGCACCGGGGATCGCCGCCGCTGGGAGGAGGTCCTGGCCAACCTCGGGTTCCTCTCGCATCACGAGGGGCGCTACGAGGAGAGCTACGGGCATTACGGCGCGCTGCTCGCCTCGGGGCGGGTGCGCGGCGACGTGCAGACCGAGAGCTGGGGGCTCATCGGCCAGGCGCGCAGCCTGATCGCGTTCGGTCAGACCGAGGCGGCCGAGGCGCTGATCCTCGCCGGCCGCAAGGTCATCGAGCGCAGCGCCCGGCTCATCGACCGATCCATCGAGGCCGAGGCGCGCGGCTTCATGGCCGTGATGCAGCTGCGGCGGGGAGCGTACGAGGCCGCGCGGGAGAGCGCCGACATCCTCCTCGCGACGGTCGAGCGCTCGCCCCTGTTCTCCTATTACTCGATGCAGGTCTATGCCACGGCGGCCGAGGTGCACCTGGCCTGCTGGGAGCGCCTCCGGGACCGGCCGGAGAAGGAATGCGAGCCGGCGCGCCGGTCGGTGTTCGCCGCGCTCCGGGCGCTCAAGCGCTTTGCCGCCGCCTTCCCCATCGCGGAGCCGCTGGCCGTCCTCTGGTATGGGGTCGGCGAGTGGCTCGCCGGCCGGCCGCGCCACGCGCGCCATCTCCTCGAATGGGCCGCGACGCAGCGGAGCATGCCCTACGGGGCGGCGCTCGCCCGCTATCAGCTCGGCCGTCTGCTCGGCACGGGCGAAGAGGCGCGAGCGCTCCTCGAGCGCGCCGCCGAAGGCTTCGAGGCGCTCGAGGCCGCCTACGACCTGGCCCGCTGCCGGCGCGCCCTGGAGGAGATGGCGTAGCCGATCGGATCCTGCACGCGCGGGCCTGGCCTTCTGATCGCGCCAGAAGGGTCGCGCGGCATTGTCAGGTATTTACTGACCGACCGCTCGCTGATCCGAGTACACTCCGCGCGTTCGATCCGATCCGATCGCCGGCTCCATCCGTACACGATCCGGCGAGAGGTGTTTCACCCGTGCCGCGTGCAGCACTCTGCAGACAACATGCAGCCAGCTCAGGAGGAGACGATGCGAAGAACATGGATAGCAGCAATCATCATGATGGGTGCCATCATGGCACCCCCCCGGGCACGAGCCGCGGATCACCGCGACGGCTCGAACTCCATCGGGGCCCCTGAAGGGGACGTCAACGACGTGTACTCTTGGATGTCATCGGACGCCAAGACCGTCTACCTGGCGATGACCGTCACGCCCAATGCCGGCAAGGCGTTCACCCAGGGCGGCACCCCCAACCCGTCCCGCTTCTCCAACGCCATCAAGTACGTCATCAATATCAACAGCCGCGCCGCGGGGTCCGCCGGTGTGGTCGCCGGCGCCGCGGGAGAAGTCGGCCGCTACCGTTTCATCGCCACCTTCGATGGCGGCAACCCGCAGAAGATCAGCCTCTGGCTGGTAGACGTGACCGCCAACCAGACGCTCGAGTACATCACGGGTGACCCGAGCAGCACGAACGGCATCACCAGCTCCGACAAAAAGGTTCGGGTCTTTGCCGGCCTGCGGGACGATCCCTTCTTCTTCAACCTGCAGGGGCTGCTCGACGTCGAAACGTTCGTCAATCAGAACGCGAGCAGCCTGCCCCAGCCCGATGCCGCGGGCTGCTATGCCCTCGACGCCAATACCCAGGCGGCCGCGGCCCAGACGCTCCGCACCGGCGGCGATTTCTTCGCCAACTTCAACACCCTCGCCATCGTGCTCGCGGTCGACAAGACCCTGCTGACGAGCAAGGGCTCGCTGCTCGGAGTCTGGGGCAGCACCCATCGATAACCCAAACCAGGAGCCGCTCATGAACTACAAAGCATTCATCGTCGCCTTCTCGCTCAGCGCTCCCGGGCTCGTCGCCTGCGGTAACGACAACAAGACGCCGCCTGCGCCGCCGACGCTCGGCGAGCAGATCGATCGCATGGGCCGACCGGCGGTCAACACCGCGCTCACCGATCCTTTCAATTTCTATAACGGTGGTGGCAGGAAGGATCAGATCCAGAACGCCTACAACACCCAGAACGACACCAGCCGGTGGGCGACTGACTATGCTGCCGAGATCGCCTTCAACCTCGGGATCTTCGACAGCCTCGATGGCACCTGTGGCAACCAGGCCGGCGCCGGCGCCACGGCCACGGCGGGGCGCTACAACACCCTGGCCGGGGTCCTCGCCTATGACCTCTTGTTCCTCAACACCGACTCGGGCACCTGCACCACCTACCTTGGTGTCGAGCTCGCCGCCCTCGGCGTCGCCAACCAGGACTGTGGCGGCCGCACGCCGTCCGAGAGCGTGATCGATCCCACCTACTCGCTCCTCGCCGTCGGCGCGTACTCGGGGGTCACCAACGGGATCACGAGCGACGCGACCAGTCCGGCCAACAACACCACGTTCCCGTTCCTCGGGGCTCCCCAGCCCTAACCCGCCCTAACCCACCCCCGCT
>DATAGU010000269.1:0-16173 GCA_036263495.1 Polyangia bacterium
ACGATCTGCCGGGAGATCCACAGTCCGAGCCCGAGCCCGCCATAGTTGCGCTCGGACACGGCGCGCTCGAAGCGCTCGAAGATGCGCGCGTGGTGCTCGGGCGGGATGCCGATGCCGCGGTCGCGCACGCTCACCTGGGCCCGCCCCGCCGCGGGCGTGACCGTGACGTCAATGGGCTGCCGCAGGCCATACTTCATCGCGTTCGAGAGCAGGTTCGTGATCACCTGGTCGAGGCGGAAGCGATCCCAGGAGCCGCACACGCCGGGCTCGGTGGCGAGGTGCACGGGGACGCCGGTGCGATCGAGCTCCTCGCGCATGCGCGCCACCACCTCGCGCACGAGCTCGCCGAGGTCGAACACCTCGTACTGGAGCTCGAAGCGCCCGGCGCTGATACGGGACACGTCGAGCAGGCCCTGCACGAGATGGTCGAGGCGACGGATCTGCTGCCGGACCCGATGCATCCGTTGAACCACCTGGTCCCTCGGGAGCTCGTCACCACGATCGAGCGCCCGTAGCAGGTTGTCGGTCTTGAGGCTGAGCGTGGTGAGCGGCGTGCGCAGCTCGTGCGAGGCGATCGAGAGGAAGTCGTCGCGCACGCGCACCGCCTGCTCGAGCTCTGTGGTCCGCTCGGCGATGCGCCCCGCGAGCTCCTCGTTGAGGCAGCGCAGCTCCTCCTTGGCGAGCTTGAGCGAGGCGCTCTCGATGAGCTCCCACGATCCGTGGCGCCGCACGAGCGCGAACTCGTGGTGCTGCACGACATCGAGGATGCCCTCGGAGTGGCAGCGATCGAGGCAGTAGCTGCACATGGCGAGGACGCGATGGTGGCGGAAGGTTTGGTTGACCTTCTGCTCGTACTCCATGAAGGAGGTCCAATCCTCGCGCTCGAGCCAGTAGGTGTTGCCGGTCACACGGAGGCCAGGGTAACCCTCGGCGAGGGCCTGTTGGGCGGCCTGCACGCATTGCGCGAGCACGGTATCGGCGTCGACCTGGCCGGCGCGGAGATACCACTCGTCGTGATCTATGATCTCGAGCTGGCCGCGTCGGATGTGGGTATCGACCTCCGGCACGGCGCTCCGCAGAGCCGCGCGGGCGTCTTCGGTGCCGAAGGGGGTGGAGGTGATCCAGAGGCAGCGCTCGCCCTGGTGGAGGCCGGCCTGAAAATAGAGCACTAGCGATTCGATGAGATCCTGAGGGCTACTGTAGAACTGGCAGAAATGGCTGCCCCACGGCAGCTGGCCGATGGTGGGGAGTCCGCTCGGGCTGGTCTCAGGGGTCATGGGAGTCCTCGTGGCATACGGCGAGGAAAATGTAGGCGGGCAGGGAGAAAGGACAAGCTTTCAATACAAACGAAGAGAGGTCCCCAGGGAGTCGGCAGCCGCCGGGGCATCTGTCGAGTAGGCGCCGCGGCAGCTCCTGCGCGAGCGCCCTTCTAAGGATCAACGAAACGCGTCGGCTGGCAGCTTGCGGTTGCGTTCGACGCGCGTGAATTCGATCTCCTTCTCGTCCCCTGAAGGCTCATCGAGTCGGATGCCGCGGAGCACGAGCTCCGGCAGGGCCCCGCCCTTCCGCGGTCCCTCCTCGGCGAAGCGCAGGGTGATGCGGACAAAGGCGCGCGCGGTCACGCTGCCCGGGCGCGGTTCGAGGACGAGCGCGGGCGCCTTGGGCGTACCGTTCGACGAGACACGATAGTCCCGCTCGGCCTCGGTCAGCGCGCCGGCGCCGAGCCACAGGCCGATCTGGTCGAAGATGGCGCGCATGGTGGCGTCGCGGGTCAGGTCGAACACCTGCGGCGGCGCCCCGGGCGCGCGCAACGTCGCGCGATCGCCATCGAGCACGAGGAGCGAAGGGTCGGGCTCAAGATACTCCCAGCGGATGCGTCGCGGGCGCTGGAAGTAGAGCCGCCCCCGCGAGCGCAACTCCTGCTTGAACAGCTTCACGCGAGTACGCTGCACGAACTCGGCCGACAGGGTCTCGACCGCGGCCGAGGAGCGCTCGATGCGGCCGAGGAGCGAGCGGGTAGCCTCGTCGGCGATCTCGGCGCGCGCGCGGCCAGGCACGGCACCGAGGAGGGCGAAGGCGAGCCAGAGGAAGGGGGAGGGGGGCCAGGGCCGGCGCAGGCCCCCGCCTACCTGGCGCGAGGAGCGCCGTTCAGGGACGGACCCCTCAGGGGTTCGGTCGATGCTCGGCGACATACGCGGCCAGGGCGTTGACCGACGAGAACGCCTGCTTGCCCACGGCCTCGTCCGGGATGCTGACCTTGAACTTGCGCTCGAGCGCCACCGCCAGCTCGAGGGCGTCGATGGAGTCGAGGCCGAGCCCGCTCTGGAAGAGCGGCGCGGCATCGTCGATCCCCTCGGGGGTCAAGTCTTCCAGGTTGAGGCTGCTGATGATGAGCTGTTTGATCTCTCGCTTGAGGGTTTCCATGAGGACATCCTTGGGATGCATTCGTCCCGACGCGGCGCGATTCAATTCACGAGGAAGGCTTTCATGTCAAGCCGCCGTCCACGCCGAGCACCTGACCGGTGACGTAGGCGGCGCGGTCCGAGCACAGCCAGGCCACGGCCGCGGCGATCTCCTCGGGCCGGCCGGTCCGCCCGAGCGGCACGGCCGACAGGAGCGCCTGCCGCGTCTTCTCACTCAAATCCGCCGTGAGGGCCGTGTCGACCAGGCCCGCGCACACGCAGTTGACCGTGATCTGGAAGCGGCCCACCTCGCGCGCGAGCGAGCGGCACAGGCCGATGAGGCCGGCCTTGGCGGCCCCGTAGTTGGTCTGTCCCGGGCGGCCGAGTAGCGCGGTGGGCGAGACGATGGCCACGATGCGCCCGCGGCGCCGCGCGATCATGGGACGGAGGGCCTGGCGCGCGGCGAGGAAGGCGCCCTTCAGGTGCACCGCCACCACGTCATCGAAGTCCGCCTCGGGCATGAGCATGAGGAACTTGTCGCGGGTGAAGCCCGCGGCGTGGACGAGCGCGGTGAGGTCCTCCTGGAGCGCGGGTTCGGTCAGGAGCGCCTCCACCTCGTTCGCGCGGGTCACGTCGCAGCGGCGGGCCGTGAGGTCGAGGCCCTCGGCGCGCGCCACCGCCTCGGCCGCGTTCGCGCCGGCCTCGTCATGGGCATAGGTGACGACCACGGAGTGGCCCTCGCGGGCCAGGCGCCGCGCGATGGCGAGACCGATGCCGCGGGTGCCTCCTGTGACGAGGGCGTGGGGCATGTGGAGGCATGTTAGCGCAGCTTCTGCCACGGGTCAGGTTGCGCTTCCCAGCAAACCCCTCCGGTGTAGACTCCGCGCATGAAAATCGTCCTCGCATACTCCGGCGGACTCGACACCTCCGTCGCCATTCACTGGCTCCGCACCACCTACCAGGCAGAGATCATCGCCTACTGCGCCGACGTGGGCCAGGGCGAGGATCTCGAGGCCGTCCGTCGCAAGGCCCTCGCCACCGGCGCCGCGCGCGTGCACGTCGTCGACCTCCGCGAGACGTTCGTGCGCGACTTCGTGTTCCCGGCGCTGCGCGCCGACGCCGTCTACCAGGGCGAATACCTCATGGGCACCTCCCTGGCCCGGCCGGTCATCGCCCAGGGACAGATGGCCGTGGTCGCCGAGGAGCGCGCCGAGGCCGTGTCCCACGGCGCCACCGGCAAGGGCAACGATCAGGTGCGCTTCGAGCTCGGCTACTACCACTTCGACCCGAGCATCCGCATCATCGCCCCCTGGCGCGAGTGGACCCTGCGCTCGCGCTCGGAGCTCATCGCCTACGCCCGCGAGCACCAGATCCCCGTCGAGGCCACCCTCGAGAAACCCTACTCGATCGACCGCAACCTCTATCACACGAGCTACGAGGGCGGCATCCTCGAGGACCCCTGGCGCGAGCCGGACGAGTCCCTGTTCGAGCGCACCCGCTCCGTCGCCAACGCCCCCGAGGCGCCGTGCACCCTGGACCTCGACTTCGAGGCCGGCACCCCAGTGGCGGTCAACGGCGAGCGCCTGAGCCCGGCCGCCCTCCTCGAGCGGCTCAACGCCCTCGGCGGCGAGCACGGCGTCGGCCGCGTCGACGTGGTCGAGGATCGCTACGTGGGCATGAAGTGCCGCGGCATTTATGAAACCCCGGGCGGCACCGTGCTGCGCAAGGCCCGCCGCGCCGTCGAGTCCATCACGCTCGACCGCGAGGTCGCGGGGCTGCGCGACACGCTCATGCCGCGCTACGCCGAGCTCGTCTACCGCGGCTTCTGGTTCTCGCCCGAGCGGCGCCTCCTCCAGCAGCTCATCGACGAGGCCGCCAAGCCCGTCACGGGCACCGCGCGGGTGCGGCTCCACCGCGGCAACGTGAGCGTCGTCGGCCGCAAGGCCCCCGCGTCGCTCTATCGGCCCGAGTTCGCCACCTTCGAGCGCGAGACCGTCTACGACCAGAAGGACGCGACCGGCTTCATCCGGCTCAACGCCCTCCGCCTGCGCATCGCCGCCCTGCGCGAGCGCGGCTGACACCGACGGCATAGGGCAGGGACGGCGCCCACCGGCCGCCGTCCCTGCCGATACCTATTCAGGGGAGCTTGAGGATGTACACGTCGTTCTGCGATGTGCCGTGGTCGCTCGTGAACACGACGTAACGGCCCCGCCGGTCGATGACCGCGCGCGGCTGCGACCAGTACGAGTCCGCCACCCCGGCCGAGCGCGTGTGCGCCACGCGCGAGAAACCGCTGCCGTTGGTCTTGACCAGGATGATCTCGCGCTCGAAGGGCCGCCCGTCCCCCGCGCCGTAGGTCGACATCAGGAAGAAGCTCTCATCGGCGTTGCGCATCGAGATGTGGTCGGCGATGTCCCAGTTGGCGTCGCCGTTGGCCGAGCTCTTGTACTGGAACACGTTGCGCGGCGCGGTGAGGCCCGTCCAGGTGCGCACCACCGCCCCGCTCTCGTAGCGGTCGCCGTTCACCATGTAGGTGGCGCCGAGGTCGTAGTGGCCGCCCATCTTGTTCGTGGCCGAGTCGGTCATCGTGGCCACGATGCTGTTGTCGCGCGGGTTCCAGACCTTGACCACGAACGAATCCCGCCCCTTGCCGATGACGTTGATGGTGCGGCCGGTCTTCTGCACGTAGGTCTCGTCCACGTCGAAGTTCCCGTCGGGGAAGGTGACGAGCCGGTCCTGGCTGCGGAGGTAGGCGCCGGTCTTGTAGTAGTTGCCGCCGGCGTCGCGCGCGTGGAAGGTGAAGACCTCGTCGTTGTCCGAGTGGCTGAGCTGCCAGAGGTCCCAGGTCCCTCCCCACGCGCCGGCGAAGTCCTTCACCACGGTGAAGCGGCTCGCATCGTGGCGCGTCACGTCCACGCGATAGAGCTTGGTCTGGCGCGTCCCCGGCGTGCCGCCGAGCACGTAGAGGATGTTCGGCGACACCCCCGACCAGTACGCGCTCTCCCAGTTGACCGCCACCGCTTGACCGTCGGTGAGCGTGCCGACGTAGGTGGGCCGATCCGTGGCCTTGTCGAAGGTGAAGAGGCGCGGCTCGTCGCAGTACGCCAGCACCCAGCTCGAGTCGACGTTGAAGGCCGGCACGGTCGAGTAGGAGTGGACGCAGCCGCTCGCGCCGAGGTCGCGCGCGTTGGTGAGGCGGATGATCTTGGTGTGGAAGTCGGGATCGGTGAAGGACGAGCCGGCCGGCGGCAGCGTCACCCGCGTCTCCGGGACGGGGCGGTAGTCGGTCACGCCGGCGGCGAAGTTGGGAGGCTCGAAGTCGACGCCGGGCGCCGGACCCTTGGGATCCGCCGGTGGCCCCTGGGGTTCTGGGGTCGGGTGGCCTTCGCCGGGTGAGGTCCCGGGGACTGGATCGAGGCCCGTGCCCGCGCTCGTGCCTGATGCTGTCCCCGACTCCGGGTGCAAGCAACCGAGCAGTCCCAAAACCAGTGAGAAAAAGAGGGGTTGTGTTTTCATTGGGCGGCCCCATGAGCAACCTCCGTGCCGGCCAGCGGAAATCAGCTTTCTCGGCGGAACGGGCGTGTTGCTGAGGGGCGTTCTGTAGGCTCCGCCCTACACTTTGCGGGGCCCCGCCTGCAGGCTGCGGGAGACAGAGGGCGCCCCCGCGATGGCTCCGCCTTCGTGGAAGAGGGAGAGGCGAGGGTTCTTCACCAAGAGCGGGGGGCGGTTCATTAAGATGTCGCCTGGAACGGGGAGGAGAGAGATGAAGACCGGCCAGACCTTGTGGTTCCTCATGGCAGCGGCCATCGCGACGGGCTGCGCCGGAGGCGGAGGGCTCCACTTCGAGCGCGAGCCGCCGCCGCCCTCGAGCGCGTACCCCGACGCCCAGGCCGTGGTGCTGCTCGATGAGACGAGGATCGATCTGCACCCCGGTCCCAAGGGCGAGCCGGTCGCGGACGTCACCGATCACAAGCGCGTCCTGCTCCGGAGGCCGGGCGCGGAGGCGCTGGCCGAGATCCGGGTGCACTACTGGAAGGCCTTCTCCGAGGTGCGCGCGCTGCACGTGCGCACCACCGACCCGGATGGCAAGGTGCGCACCTTCGGCCTCGACCGGGCGATCGACACGATGGCCCAGTCCAACGCCTATTTCCTCTACAACGACGAGCGCGTGCGTGTGATCCACGCGGCGCCGACGCTGCCGGGCACGACCATCGAATGGACGGCGACCGTCCGCTACCACGAGCCGCGCCTCTTCCAGTTCACGCAGCTCTTCGGCGATCGTTTCCCTGTCGGCGCGGCGCGCCTGGTGGTCACGGCGCCGCGCGCCTGGGAGGTGCAGCACCTCGCGAGGCGCATGGGCGAGGACCTCGCCTGGGACCCGCGCGTCGAGGACCGGGGGGGCCGCACCCTCCGGATCTGGGAGGCTCGCGATCTCGCGCCCCTCACGCCCGAGGAGCTCGGGCCGGCTCTCGCGTTTCGCGCCCCCCTCTTGCGAGTCCGCCTGGCGGCGTGGGCCGGAGGCACTTCGGGCGGCGATGGGGGAGGGCGCCAGCGCGTCACCGCGCCCGAGGACGCGCGGGGCCTGTCGGTGTGGCTCAACGACCTCGTGTCATCGGCCTCGCAGCCCACCCCCGAGATCGCCGCCACCGCCGCTCGCGTGCTGGCCGATGTCCCGAATGTCCCCCGGGTGCGGGCCCAGCGGCTCTACAGCTGGGTGCGTGACCACATCACGTATTGCTACATCAACGTGGGCTACGGCGCCTGGCGCCCCCATCGCGCGACCGAGGTCCTCGGCCACCAATATGGCGACTGCAAGGACAAGGCGAACCTGCTCAAGTCGCTCCTCGCGGCGAGCCAGATCCCGAGCCGGCTGGCGGCCATCCACAACCACCAGGGCGTGCCCGAGCGCTTCACCCTGCCCACCGTGACCGGCAACTTCAACCACATGATCCTGCTCGTGGACCTGCCCGGCGGGCCGGTCGCGGCGGATCCCACCTCACGCACCACGCCGTTTGGACAGCTGCCGGTGTCCGACCAGGACGCCGATCTCCTGCCCATCTCCCCGGAGGGGTCGTCGATCGTGCGTGCGCCGTCGAGCGGCGAGGCCGACAACGCCGAAGACCTCGAGCTCGAGCTCGAGCTCCTGCCCGAGGGCCCCGCCGAGGGCAGCTTCCAGCTGTCCTCGACCGGCGACTTCGCCGACCGGCGGCGCCTGCACCTGCTCGAGGCGGGCGTGGGGGAGCGGCCCCGCCTGGTGCAGAAGTGGGTGGCGCCACGGGCCGAGGAGCTCTCCCTCGGACAGGTGGAGGCGCTCGATCCGCCCGAAACCCCCACGCCGCTGCGCGTCGCAGGACGGCTGCGCATGGAGCGCGGCCTGTCGCGCACGGGGGCCATGCGGCTCGTGCGTCTGGCCGACCTCTTCCCCACGTGGGTGCCCCCGCTCTCCGCGGGCCCGCGGCAAAGCCCGGTGGTGCTGCGCTGCCGCCGCCAGCAGCACCTCGAACTGAGGCTCAAGCTCGGCCCCGGCCGAGAGGTCCCTGAGGTCCCGCCCGAGGTGGCGCTCGACACCCGTTATGGCAGCTACCGGCTGCGCTACGAACGGCAGGGGGAGGCGCTCCGCGTCGTGCGCACGCTGACCCTGCGCGAGCCCGTCGTGCCGCCCGAGGGCTACCGCGAGCTCAAGCAATTCTTCGACGACATCCTGGCGGCCGAAGCCCGCGCCGTGGTGATCGAGGAGCGCAAGCCATGAGACAGAGAAAGGACATGATGACTCGCCTCGGACTCGGCCTCTTCCTCCTGCTCGGCGCGGGCGTGGCGCGTGCCCAGGCGCCCTCCTGGCAGTGGGAGCCGGCCGACAAGGTGGAGCGGGCCGACCCGGCGCGCTATCCCAAGGCCCCGGCCGTGGTGCTCCTGCGCGAGGAGCGCTACACCTATACGGATCACCTGACCCGCCTCGAGAGCCGCGGCTTCGTTCACGATCGCATCGCCATCCTCACCGAGGCCGGCCTGCCGTACGCCAGCTTCCGGATCGCGTTCAGCGAATCGGAGCGGCTGCACCTCCTCAAGGCGCGCACCCTCCAGCCGGACGGCACCGCGCAGGAGGTCGAGCCGAGCGAGGTGAAAGAAGATCAAATCAAGCTGCCCGAGCGCTTCATTGGCGTCGGCAAGGTGAAGTACCGCGCCTTCCGCCTCCCCGGGGTCCAGGTGGGCAGCATCGTCGAGTACGCCTACGAGATCGAGTTCGTCGGCGGCCTGAAGTCCCGCGCCGCAGACATCGCCACCAGCGGGAGCACCGACCCCGGCCTCACCGAGAGCTTCATCGAGGGACGAACGCGGCGGGTCACATCGGGTCTGCCCGTCGCGCGCTATCGGGTCACATTCGAGGCCGATCGCTCCATCGCGTCGGCCATCAAGCTCTTCAACCTGGCCAGCACCCCTCCCGCGCAGCAGGAGCAAAAAGGCAACGTCGGCCGTATCACCCTCGAGCTCAAGGATCTCCCGGGGGACTTCGGAGAGGCATTCCTCCCGCCGTGGCGGCTGCACGAACCCTGGTGGATCTTCCGCCTCATCAGCTACACGCCTCGTGGCGAGCAGACGCGGCCGCTCAACACGAGCTGGAACAGGACGCTGGCAGGCTGGGTACGCAGGAAGGTCGCCTTGATGCAGCTCCTCCAGGCGCTCGGCCATACCAACATCCAGATCTTTCTCCTGGAGGAGCTGCTCGAACGAGCCGGGGGCATCGGCCGAGTCGATCGGAGCCTCAAGGACTGCCAGGGCGCCGTGACATGCATCGCGGAGGAGTCGCTCGCCCTGATACGCACCCACACCTTCTTCAAGGAGTTCGCAGACAGCGCCTTCACCGACAGCGGCCAGAAACCCAAGGAGATCCTGGACGGTGGGGCCACCAGCAACGAGATGTCGTTCCTCCTCTGGCTGCTCCTCGAGCGCGCCAAGGTGGATGTCTACTATGCATTCACGTCTCGCTACATCGGCCGGCAGATCGACAAGGAGTTTCCCGATACCGCCCAGTTCGATCACGTGCTCCTCTACCTCCCCGTCCAGGAGGGGCTGAATCAACCCCTGTGGATCGATCCCTCGTGCGAATACTGCCGCGTGGGCGAGATCCCGCCCTGGGTCGAAGGGGCCGAGGCGGCGGTCATGACGCTCGTCGACACCCGGTACGGGCGTAAGGGGGACGTGCAGTTCATGCCCGTCGCCGGCACCCCGGCGCAGGGCAGCCAGGAGCGCTGCACCTACGAGGCGCAACTCGACGAGCGCGGTGACCTCGTGGTGAGCGTGAACGACGAGGCGCGCGGCGCGAGCGCCATGCGCCGCCAGCTCGACACACGCACCTGGACGGCCGAGAAGCGGCGCGACGACGTCGGCGACTTCGTCCGCCAGCGCGCGGCCACGGCGCGGCTCGAACAAGAAGGCGAGATGCGCTGCGACAAGGCGAACGGGAAGTGCCGCCGCACCCTGCGCTTCGTCGTGCCCGGCTACGCCACGCGCAAGGGCGCCGAGCTCCTCGTTCCGCTCACGCTCCTGCACTCTCCGTGGGACCAGACCTTCCTCGACAAGGAGCGGCATGGGGACCTGTTCTTCGGCGAGAGCAAGGCCACGGCCGAGGTGCTGCGGCTCCAGCTGCCGCCCGGCTGGGAGGTGGCGGAGATGCCCGAGTCGGCGCGGATCCAGTCGCCGACCCTCGACTACTCGCTGTCGGTGAACGCAACCCCGGGCACGCTGAGCGTCACCCGCTGGCTGCAGACCCACGCCGGCCGCTTCGGCAAGGCCGAATACCCTTCGGCGCGCGAGGTCACGCGGGCCTTCGCCGCGGTGCGCGAGAAGGTGCTGGTGCTGCGCAAGACCCGGGCGCCGTAGCGCGCCGCCTGGCGCAGGGGCGGCCGGTGGCGGGGCGGCGAGGGATGGTGCGGCGGAGGGTTTTACGGCATCATCGCCCCCACCCATTTGATCCCATACCAACTAGCGAGGTCACCCGTGCAACGAATGATTTACGCAGACATCGCCGAGCTCAGCCGCGAGGTAGCGCGTCATTTCCGTGAAGCGGCCGAGCAGGCCATCGCCGCGCGTGGCCAATTCAGCTGCGCGCTCACCGGAGGCTCCGCGGCCAAGGCCATCTACGGCCGCCTGGCCGAGGAGAAGATCGACTGGAGCCGCGTCCACCTGTTCTGGGGCGACGAGCGCATGGTGCCCTACGATCATGCGGACTCGAACTTTCGCCTCGCCAAGGACACGCTCATCAGCAAGGTCTCGATCCCGCAGGGGAACCTCCATCCCATGCCGATCGACCCGAACGACAGCGCGCGTCACGCGGCCGAGCACGAGGCGGAGTTGCGCCGGGTGCTGGGGGATCCGCCGGTGTTCGATCTCGTCCACCTCGGAATGGGTCCGGATGGGCACGTGTGCTCCCTGTTCCCGGGGCACAAGCTGCTCGAGGAGCGCAAGCTGTGGGTGGCGCCGATCCATGACTCGCCCAAGCCGCCGCCCAACCGCTACACCCTGACGCTGCCGGCCCTGTTCGCCGCGCGTCACATCTGGTTCCTCGTTGGCGGCGCCGAGAAGGCAGGCGCCGCGCGGGAAGCCATCGAAGACCCCCAGTCGAAGCTCCCCGCGGCCATCGTCAACCGTGGCGCCGCGCCCGTCACCTGGATGATGGACCGCGCCGCCGCCGGCCAGCTCAAGAACGCCTGACCCCTCCCACCCCGGCGGCAACTCCGACGAGTTGCCGCCTCAGGACTGGCGCAGCCGCCGGATCAGCTCGCGGAGACGCCGCGCCCCGCCCCCATCGCGGAAAGAGAACTTGAGGCCCGCCCCGCTCGCCCCCGCGTGATAGCTCACCTTGCCCAGGATCTCCATGGCCGCCGCGCCGCCCGGCGGGACGAGCATGATGATGAGCTCGCTCCCGAGCGGGGGCATGGGCTCCGCGCTCAGCAGCGCGCCGCCCGCAGAGATCTCCGTCAGCACACCGCTCAAGACCGGCGAGGTGTCGCGGATCCGGTACTCCACCGGGAGATGCACCGGCATCCGGGTATGGCGGCGCTTGGGCGGCATGGCGATGGTCCCGCCCAGGGCCTTGAGGATGAAGTCCCGCTTGCCCTCGTCCTCGGCCAGGAACTCCACCACCGCCCCTGCGCGAATGCGCAGCCGCGGCAGCGCCGGCCGCCATGACCGCACCGTGCCCCGGATCAGCACCTTGTTGGGCAGCCCGTCGCAGGCCAGCTCGATCATGACGTCACTGCCGGGCTCCAGCGGTGCGGTGGTGGCCACGAAGAGGCCGCCATGAGGCATATTGCCCGCATAGCTATTGAGAAAGTCCGTCAAGTTGCGGTAACGAGCTTTGACGATCTGCATTGTGATCTCGGTCACATTAGCATGACCCCCCTGTAAAATGCTACATGACGGCGCGATTGCCAACTGAGCGAGAGCCCTAAGAGATTTCAGTGAGCCCATGGAGCGCGTGCTGATCATTGTCCCGACTTATAACGAACGCGAGAACCTGGCGGCGCTCGTGGGCGCGGCCCTGGCCGAGCTGCCGGGGGCCGATGTGCTGGTGATCGATGATGGTTCGCCCGATGGCACCGGCGTCCTGGCCGATGCGCTGGCGGCCGAGAACCCGCACGTGAAGGTGCTGCATCGCGCCGGGAAGCTCGGACTCGGCACGGCCTACCTGGCCGGCTTCCGCTACGCGCTCGCGCACGAGTACGACTTCGTGTTCGAGATGGATGCGGATTTCTCGCATGATCCCAAGTACCTGCCTCTCCTCTGGCGACGCGCGCGCGAGGGGGCCGACGTGGTGGTGGGCTCGCGCTACGTGGCGGGCGGCGGCACCATCAACTGGGGCATCGGCCGACAGATCATCTCTCGCGGCGGGAGTCTGTACGCGCGCACCATCCTCGGCGTGGGGGTGCGCGATCTCACGTCCGGCTTTATCTGTTACCGGCGGGCGGTCCTGGAAGGGATCGCGCTCGACCACATCCGCTCCAATGGGTATAGCTTCCAGATAGAGATGAAGTATCGCGCGCTCAAGGCCGGCTTCCGCCTGGTGGAAGTGCCCATCGTGTTCGTCGATCGGCGCGTCGGGGCGTCCAAGATGTCGCGGGCCATCGTCGTCGAGGCCCTTACACGAGTCTGGAAACTACGGTGGGGAGCATGAATCCAGCCGAACCAGCAGCGCCAGCAGAGCCAGCGGAGAAGGTGTGGATCGAAGGTCGCATCGTGGACGCGGCCGAGGCCCGGGTGCCGGTGTTCGACCGGGGGTTCCTCTATGGGGACTCGGTCTATGAGGTGACGCGCACCTATGGCGGGGTGCCGTATGCGCTCGGGGAGCACCTGGATCGGCTGGAGGGCTCGGCGCGGCGCCTCGGGATGACGTTGCCGCCGCGCGATGAGATCGACCACGCCAGCCGCGAGACCGCCCACGCCGTGGGGGGCGAGGCGTACTTGCGGATCATCGTCACCCGGGGGTCGGGCCCGATCAGCCTCGATCCGGGGGTGGCCGACGCGCCGCGTCTGGTGGTGATCGGCATGCCGCTCAAGCTCCCGCCCGAGCACCTGTACACCGACGGTGTGTCGGTGGCGGTCGTGGGCGCCAAGCGCAACGCGCCGGGCGGGCTCGACCCGCAGGTCAAGTCCGGCAACTACTTGAACTCGGTGCTGGCCGTGGCCGAGGCGCATGCCAAGGGCGCCTTCGAGGCGATCATGTGCGACAGTGTCGGCCGCATCGCCGAGGGCTCGTCCTTCAACCTGTTCCTGGTGCGCGGTCGGCGCCTCATCACGCCGCCCTTGTCGGTGGGGATCCTGGAAGGCATCACTCGCCGGCACGTGATCACGCTGGCTCGGCGGCATGGCTTTGCCGTGGATGAGGGGTACCTGTGGCCGGTGGATCTCCTGCGGGCGAACGAGGCGTTCATCACGAGCTCGGTGCGCGGCATCATGCCCATCGCCACGGCCGATGGGCACCCCATCGGCAAGGGGCGGCCGGGGCCGATCACCCTGCAGCTGCGCGATCTCTACGAGAAAGAGGCGGCCGCGGCGGTGGGCGCGTGAGCCGGCCATGATGCCGCGGTGGTTCCTCTACTTGCAGGGCTTCGCCATGATCATCATGGGGGTGGCGCAGCTGCGCCTGCGACCGCGCGCGGAGGATGACTCGTTCTACACGCGCTACATCAACCTCGGCACGATGTGGTCTCTCATCTGCTGCGCCGTGGGGATCGCGCTCCTCGGCATGGCGCAAGGTTACTGGACCTGGCCCCCGACCGTGCCGTCCAGGCCGCCGCTTAGGTGACCGCGCTCTCGTAACCCATCAAGCTCACCTGCACCGCTCTGCGATCGCTCGTTGGCGGATGGCGCGGAGCAGGGAATCGTGTGTGCAAGCGCCAGGAGGGTGTGCGCAAGCGCCAGGAGGGTGTGCGCAAGTGCCAGAACGGTGTGCGCAAACCGGAGAACGAGGGGGATCTTCGGCTTGCGCACGTCGTTTTTCGATTTGCGCACGTCGTTTTTCGATTTGCGCACATTGTTTTTCGATTTGCGCACGCCGTTCTGGCGTTTGCGCACGTCGTTCTTCGATTTGCGCGCGTCGTTCTGCAGTTTGCGGACATCGATTTTCGATTTGCGGACATCGTTCTGCGATTTGCGGACATCGTTCTGCGGTTTGCGCACGTCGATCGGGCCTTGCGTCTGCACAGGAGGGCGGTCCGCGGGGCCTCGGGCCGCTGGGTGCAGCGTTCTTGCTGGGCGTGGAGCGGCGGGGTAGCGTGAGCGGTGGGTTGAGCCATGCTGAAACGACTTCGTCTGACCGACTTCAAGAGCTTCGTCGATGAAGCCGTCGACTTCGCTCCGCTCACCCTGCTGGTCGGCGCCAACGCCTCGGGCAAGAGCAACTGCCTCGATGCGCTGCACTTTCTCCGCGAGTTGATTCGCGATCTGTCGGTATCGGACATCCTCGATGGCGAGCAGGGCCTCGCGGCATGGCAAGAGCCATCGCCAGGGATCCGTGGCGGTTCGGCCGGGGCCTGCCGCATCGGCACCTCGTCTTTCACGATTGAGTCCACCTGGGCTACGCCTCCATTCCCAGAGGAGGACCTGCCTGCTCGGGAATCGCTCGTCCACCGGATCCGGTGCCGCACGCAGCCGGATCCAGACTGGATCGAAGAGGGCATTTATAGCGGGGAGGCAGTGTGGCTCGAGGTGACGGAGGCTCAGGAGGGAACCTGGACGGCGGGATCCGTCTGGAGGGGGCCGGCCGGACCGGTAAAAATGCCATCCCGGACGGGCTGCAGCATCCTGTGGCAGGTGCCGTGGACGGTCCTTACCCATTATCCCCTGGACGCGCCCGGCGTGGAGGTGCTGGGTTTGGCCCTCCACGAGGCGTTCCAGCGGATCTATCCCCTCGACATCCGTCCGGAGCGCATGCGGGGCTACGGCCAGATGAAACGCCCGCAGCTTGCTCCGGATGGCTCCAACTTCTCGGGTGCTCTGGCCCACCTGTGCGAGAGCAGTGAGGAGAAGCAGGCGATCGTTGACTGGCTGACCGAGCTGCTCGCGCCCGAGATCGCGGATATCGACTTCGTCGGCGTAAAGGAACTGGGCGACGTGATGGCGATCCTGGTGGAGAAGGATGGCAAGCGCGTCCCGGCGCGTGGCCTGTCCGACGGCACGCTACGTTTCTTGGGGCTACTCCTCGCGCTCCGTACGGCGGAGCCAGGCTCGTTGTTCCTGATCGAGGACATCGACAGCGGCCTCCATCCGGCGCGGGTCCACGTGCTGGTAGAGTTTCTCGAGGCGCTCGTGCGCGAGCGTGACGTGCAGGTGATCGCCACGACCCACGCACCGGTGGTCCTGCAGGCGCTCAGCCGGGAGACGCTCCTCTCGGCCGTGGTGTTCGGCCGGGTGCCGGGGCATGAAGGGACGCTCATGCGGCGGCTCGGCGATCTGCCGCACTTCGAGGAAGCCTTGGCGCGCAAAGGGATCGATGAGCTGTTCGCCACCGGCTGGCTGGAGATGGCGCTGTGAAGGTGCTGGTGATCCCGGAGGATCCCTCACTCGACCAGTACATCCTCAAACCGCTGGCGGCGCAGCTCTTTGCGGAGCTGGGGATCCCGGCGCGCGTCGAGGTGCTCTGGAACCCGCGCTTGCGGGGTGTGAGCCAGGCGCTCGATGGCGCCGTGATCTCGGACATCATGGCGACCTACTCGATGATCGACCTCTTCCTCCTGCTCGTAGATCGAGACGGTGAGGAGCAGCGGGCGGAGAAGGTCCGCGCGCGCGAAGAGGAACACCCGGGGCGTCTCATCGCCTGCCTGGCGATCGAAGAGATCGAGGTCTGGATGCTGGCGCTCCATCGGGATTCGCTGTCCAGGCCGTGGTCCTCCATCCGCGCCGCGCGGGATCCCAAAGAGCGCTTTGCACGACCCTTTCTGGCGGAGCGCGCACCCAGGCTGGATGCCGGTGCAGGGCGGAAGTGGGCGATGCGGGGTGTAGGAGCGCAGTGGAAAGGAATTGTAGAGGTGTGCCCGGAACTCGGTGCGCTGCGGCAGCGCATCGAGGACTGGCGGGGCCGGGGGCGCTCATAAGGCCTACGAGCACAGGTCCGCGATGGATTGATGACAGGGTGCCAGCGGGTTACGCTCGATCGCGCGAGGTGCGGTGATGCGCAGGTGGAAATGGATGCTCGTGCTGGGGCTCGGCCTCTTGGTCACGGGCACAGGCATCACCTGGGGCTGGAAGCGGGATGTGAAGGAGTGGCTCAGGCAAG
>DATAGU010000270.1:0-30133 GCA_036263495.1 Polyangia bacterium
TAGACGTCGGTGCCGCAACCGATATCGGTGCAGCTCATCGTGCACGGGCACGTCGGGTATAACACGTCGTCGCCGCCTGCCACCTTCACCAATTGCTTCGAGGAGAGGCACGTCAGCGTCTCTTTGTTGAGCGAGAGTTTCCGCTGTAGGCGCTTGGGATGTTTCGGGGCCCTGGATTGACGATGCATGGCGGTCTCCTCGATTGGGGACTCGGCGTCCCGGGGGATCCGTTTCAAATCAAACGATGGAGTATCTATATCAGTTCTCCAGGGCGGACTTACGTATTCTTGCCTACGCTTGTCACAATTCTCCCTGCAAAGTTGGATACTGCAGGTGACGCGGAATATTCCCTCGTCATCGGAACGTCCGTGAGGGGCGGCCGCTTGTGTCTTTCATTGTGAATGCAAGAATGAGCGTGGGCTGTTACCAGGTCCCTGGTTCCCTGCCCCGCAAGGTGACGCTCGTGACCGTATCGAGCCACTGCCCGAGCGCCTCGGGCGCGAGCGGTACGGCCGGCGTCGGATCGACGCGCCACAGGCGCGCGGTCGAGTCGGTGCCCGCCGAGGCGAGGAGCTTGCCGTCCGGTGAGAATGCCAGGTCGGTGACCGCTGCGTCGTGGCGGTGGATGCGCAGGCACTTTTCTTGGGCCACGTCCCACAGGCGCACCGTGGAGTCGTTGCCTGCCGAGGCGAGGAGCTGGCCGTCCGGCGAGAAGTCGAGCTTGACGATGCTGCCGGCGTGACCGTCGAGCGGGCGGCAGCTGTGGGGGGCCGTCTGGCAGAGCAGGATCGCGCCGTCTTCGCCGGCGGCGGCGACCAGCCGATCGTCCGGGGAAAAGGCCACGGTCCGGATCCGCTTGGCCTGCTGGCCGAGGAGCCGGTGGGATGTCCGGCCGCCGCTCACGTCCCACAGGCGCACGCTGCCGTCCGTGCCACCGGAGACGAGCCAGCGGCCATCGTGCGAGAAGGCCACCCGCAACACCGGTTGCTGGTGCCCCCGCAAGGAAATGTGCTGGCCGGTCCCGAGCTCCCAGAGAGATACGTCCCCCTCGCTCCCCGCCGCGGCGATCCGTTGGCCGTCCGGGGAATATGCGAGCGACCGGATACTCTTCTGGAGGCTCGGCAGGATCCGATCCTGGCCACGGTCCAGGTCCCACAGGTGCAGCCCACCGCCTGCCCCTGTGAACGCGAGCTGCCGGCCATCCGGTGCGAAGAGTACGTCGGGGACGGGGCTGAGGTGCCCGGCGAGCTGATGGTTGGAACCGCTCGCCGTGTCCCACAGTCGCATGGTGCTGTCCACGCTCGCCGACGCCATCATCCGTCCGTCGGGCGAGAAGGCGACGCTCGAGACGGTTCGCGTGTGGCCATGCCAGGAGACCGCCTCTCCGGTGCCGACGTCCCAGTACCACACGAGGTCGTTGGCGTCCGCCACGGCCAGGTGGTGTCCGTCGGGGGAGAAGGCCAGGCCGCCCACCCAGGCGCCGGTGTGAAGCACCCGGGCGGGGTCCGGCGGCAGCTGCCAGATCCGCGTGGTGTGATCGATGCCCAGGGTCAAGAGGTAGGGGCTATTGCCGAGGAACTGCCCGCGGAGCGCGAGCTTTTCGTGACCGCGCAGGACGCGCTGGTCGCCGGTCCGGAGGTAGTAGAGACGCACGAGGCGGTCGTCCCCGGCCGAGGCCACGACCTGCTCGTCGGACGAGAACACGGCCCACGCCGCGCCGCCGGCGTGCTCACCGAGGACCTGCCCGGTTTCGTGCTCTACGTCCCAGAGCCGCACGGTGTGGTCCGCGCTGGCCGACAGCAGGCGCCGGCCGTCGTGCGAGAACTGCAGGGTGCCTGGGCACTGGGTGTGCCCGCGCAGGGGACGGTGCTGCATCCGTCCCAGATCCCACAGCCAGATCGTCCCCGCGGCCGTGCCGGCCGCCAGCGCCTTGCCGTCGGGCGAGAACTCGAGGAGCAGCGTGAGCTCCGGGCCGTGCAGCGGTTGATCGTCGCCGCTCTCGAGGTCGATGCGGTGGATGAGGCCGCCTGGGCCGGCATAGACGAGGAGCCGTCCGTCGGGCGACAGCCGCATGTTGGTCCCCAGGCCCTCGTGGCCCTCGAAGCGCCGCATCTTGCCCGAGGCCAGCTCGAGCAGCCGCACCTCCGGGCCGTTGTCGCCGAGGAGCAGCTGCCGCCCGTCGCCGGAGAAGACCATGCTGGTGATCATGCCGCCGAGGTCCCGCAGCTCGCGCATCTCGCCGGTCACGTGCCGCCAGAGCCA
This sequence comes from Polyangia bacterium, assembly GCA_036263495.1. Lineage (GTDB taxonomy): Bacteria > Myxococcota_A > Polyangia > Palsa-1104 > SHYY01 > DATAGU01. Next base: position 2,263 of record DATAGU010000270.1, read on the forward strand.
CACGCTCTCGCGCCCCCACACCGTGAACGCCAGCGTCTGGCCATCGGGAGAGAAGCTGAGGTACGCGACGTCATCAACCACGGGGAGCCGGGCCGCGGTGCGGCTCTCGCGGAGGTCCCAGACGCGGAGCGTGCGACCGTCGTCGGCCAGCGCGAGGTATCGGCCGTCGGGCGAGGCGGTGTTGTAGGAGGTCTTGCCCTCGGTCTTGCGGAACACGTGGCGCGCCACGCCGCGACTCACGGCGTCGAGCGCGAGCTCGCGGCTCGCCTTCTCGCTCTTGGCGTCCGGCGGCAGGGTCTTGAGCCAGGCCAGCGTCTGCGTCGGATCGTGCTCGAGCGCGTTCTCGGCCTGCACGCGCACGAGCTCGTTCGAGCGGGCGAGCGCGACCCGCCGCTCGGCCTCGGCGGCGTTGCGCTCGGCGAGGATGCGGCGCACGCCGTAGATGCTGACCCCCGCGAGGACGGTGAGGAGGAGCGCCGCCACGGTCACGGCGATGCGGTGGCGGGCGAGCCAGCGCCCGAGCAGGGTGAGGCCGGAGTATTCGTGGGCGCTGACCAGCTGCCCGCGCAGGAAGCGCCGCAGGTCCTCGGCCAGCTCGCCCGCGGTGCGATAGCGATGCTCCGGGTCGCGGGCCATGGCCTTGCGGATGATCGCCGCCAGATCCTTGGGGACCCCCTCGGGCAGGGGGGCGAGCAGCGCCACCTCGGCGGAGCGCGCCTTGGAGAGGATCTCATCGAGCGAGGTGCCGGAGTGGGGCGCCTTGCCGACCAGCAGGTAGAAGAGGACGGCGCCGATGGCGTAGACGTCGACTCGTTCGTCGACCCGTTCGCCGCGCGCTTGCTCGGGCGCCATGTACTGTGGCGTGCCGAGCACCGCGCCCATGATGGTCAGGTCGGCCCCGGGGAGGGTCACCGGCAACTCCCCCTCCTCGATCTCCTCGGTGGGCTCGGACAGGTCCTTGGCCAGGCCCCAGTCGATCACCATGGTCTCGCCAAAGGAGCCGACCATGATGTTGGCGGGCTTGAGATCGCGGTGGATGATGTGGTGGCTGTGGGCGTAGGCCATGGCGTCGGCCACGGCGAGGACGTGGGGCACGAGGGCGAGCCGGTCGTCGAGCGCCTCGACGCCCTCCACGAACTCGTGGAAGGAGCGCCCCGAGATGAGCTTCATCGTGTAGTACAGGGTGCCGTCCGGCCAGCGCCCGGCGTCGTAGACGGGGATGATGGAGGGGTGCTCGAGCCGGGCGCTCACCACGGCCTCGCGCAGGAAGCGGGCGGACGCCTTCTCGGAGAGGCCGAGGAGCTCCTTGATGGCGACGAGGCGGCCGAAGCGGAGGTCGCGGGCGATGAGGATGCGCCCCAGGCCGCCGCGGGCGTGCTCGATCTCGATCTGGTAGCGCTCGAGGCCTTCGTAGAGGAGCGTGGGGGGGACCTCGGTGAGCCGCGGTCGCGCCGGCAGATCGTCCGCGTACGGCGGCTCGGCGGGCTCGGGCCGGGCGATCACCGCCGTGGTCGCCGCCTCGGAGCTGCTCGGGTCGTCGCCGGACAGCGGTTTCTTCGGATCTGTGGACACGGTGGCGCCGGTCGTGTGGCCTGTCCCAGGCCCTAGGCCCTAGGATACGCCGGCCGCCGTCAGCTGGGATCGGCGAAGACGTCCGCGGTGAAGCTCTCGATGACCGTGCCGGGCTCGCGCCAGGCCTCGGGCGAGAGGCCCGCCTTGCGGCAGGTCTCGCTGAGGAAGGTGTCGCGATCCCACTTGTTCTCGCTGGCCACTTGGGGGAGGAGCAGGCCGCGGTGCTCGCCGCGGCTGATGAGGAGGCCGTGCTGCCCGGGCTCGATCCGCGTGAGGTCGGTCACGCGCTCGCGCGGCGACAGGATCGAGATGGTGATGCGGGTGCGCGGGATCTCCTCGCGCTGCAGGGTCGCGAACCGGGCGTCGCGCGTGGCGGCGCCGATGGCCAGCTCGGAGACGGTGCGGTAGAGGGGGGTCTCGGGGTCGGTCTGGCCGACGCAGCCGCGCAGGGTGCCGTCGACGTGGAGGGTGACGAAGGCGCCGGTCTGGGTGAGCAGGGAGACGCGGTGCGGCGCTCCCGGCGGCAAGCGCCCGATGCGCAGCCACTCCTTGAGGGCGATGCGCGCGATGCGCAGGAGTTCACGCCGATCGATCTCTTCGAGAGGGACGTAGGAGCTGGGTGGGTTCATCGCTTGGGCCCCGGCCGCGTACCATCGCGGCGATAACGGAAGTAATCGGCGAGGATGTCGCCGTGATCGAAGGCAAGGGGGGGGAGATCGTGCTCGTGGTAGACGGCCGCCTTCGCGGCGTCGTCGGCGGCGGCGAGGGTGCCCTGGCCGCGGCCGAGGAAGACCGTGGACAGGGTGTGCCGGCGCGGGTCCCGCCGCGGGTCCGAGTAGGTGTGGAACTGCTCGGTGAGCTCGACGTCGAGCGAGGTCTCCTCGCGGGCCTCGCGCACGGCGGCCTGCCACAGGGGCTCGCCCCGGTCGACGAAGCCGCCGGGCAGGGCCCAGCCGTGCGGCGGGTTCTTGCGCTCGATGAGCACGATGCCGCCCTGGTACTCGATGATCACATCGACCGTGGGGAGGGGGTTGCGGGGGGAGGCGTCGCTCGTCATGCTCGTCCGGGTCGCCTGAGGATCGTCGTCATGGGGGGGGCGGCGCCGTCTTGGCGCTCTTGACGCGGGCCATGTAGCGCAGGAGCGCTTCCTTGAAGGTCTGGGCCGCGGCCGGCTCCCGCTGCGACAGGTTGGTCTGCTCGCGCATGTCCGACTTCAGATCATACATCTCGAGCGAGTTTTCAGAAATCTTGTAGAGGAGCTTGCGGTCGCCTTCGATGTAGGCGCGCCAGGCGTGGTTCCAGGAGGGGGCGGGGAGGAGCTCGGCGAAGACGGGCTCGGGCGTGAGCGGTTCGCCGAGGACGGCGCCGAGGAGGGACCGGCCGCGGAAGGACGGGGGCACCTGCGCGCCGCCGAGCTCGACCACGGTGGGGCCGAGGTCGATGAGCATGACCCGGTCGTCGATGCGGCGGCCGGGCGTGCCGGGGACCTTGATGACCAGGGGCACGCGCAGGAGCTCGTCGTAGAGGGTCTGGCCGTGGAAGTACAGGAGCTCGCCGCCGAAGCGGTGCTCGCCGAAGGCTTCGCCGTGATCCGAGAACACGACGACGGCGGTGTTCTTGTCGAGGCCGGTCTTCTTGAGCGCCTGGAACAGGCGGTCGAGGTAGAGGTCGACGAAGGAGACCTCGCCGTCGTACTTCTCCTCGAGGGCGCGCAGGCCGCTCTGGTGGATCGGGAACTCGGGGTGCTCCATGTAGCGGCTGTGGGGCTCGAAGTAGTGGGTCCACAGCGCGAAGCGCTTGCCCGAGGCGGCGAGCTCTTCGAGGCGGGCGATGACGCGGGGGGTGATGCGCGGGGCGGCGATGTCGGTGTTGGAGTCGTGCAAGGTGAGGGCGTCGGCGTTGTCCCAGGCGTCGAAGCCGGCGTCGATGCCGACGCCGGGCTTGGTGTAGAAGTGGGAGAACACGCCGACGTTGTGGAGGCCGGCGTCGTGCAGCACCTGGAAGAAGGTGAGGTTGCCGGGGGCCAGGGCGGCGAAGTTCGAGAACTCGCGCTCCCACTGGATCTGCGAGGGGAAGCGCGAGGTGAGGAAGGAGGGGAAGGAGCGCGGGGTGTTGGGCGCCTGGGCGTAGGCCTGGGTGAAGACGGCGGCGTCCTTGGCCCACTCGTGGAGGTGCGGCATGGTGCGCGGGTTCAGGCGGTCGGCGCGCAGGGTGTCGATGGTGATGATGAGGAGGTTGCCCTTGAAGCCGAGGCGCTCGGCGGCGGCGCTGCGGGTGCCGGGCGCGGCGGCGGGGGCTGCGGCCGGGTTCTTGCCGGCGGCTGGGGGCGCGGTTGGGGCCGGACCGGTATCGGCGATCGGTTGCTCGTCGCTGCCCGAGCAGTCCTGGTCGATGTGGTCGCCCGGGGTGTCCTCGGCGCCGGGGTGGACGGCGGGGTTGTGATCGTCGCAGTCGCCGCCGCCGAGGCGGCCGGCGAAGCCGTCATGATCGCGGTCGGCGAGGTGGCGGGCGATGGTGAGGAGGGGGCGGGCGCCGGAGGTCTCCTCGCCCACGAGGACGGCGGCGCGGGGGTCGTGCCCGAGGCTCGACCAGGTGTAGAGGGCGGTGCAGCCGAAGATGACGAGCTCGCTGAGGACGAGGCCGTGGAGGAGCGCGGCGGGCAGGCGCCGATCGGGGCCCCCGCCCGAGGTGTCGGACGCGCGCAGGTGGGCGGCGGCGGCGCCGAGCGCGATCAGGCTGAAGATGGCGCCGGCGAGCGCGGGGCCGAAGTTGAGGACGCGCCAGTCGACCGACAGGAGCGCGCCGAGGACGCCGAGGGTGGCGACGAGGGCCATGGCGCCGAGGGCGGCGAGGGCGCGGGGCCGGGGGAGGAGGCGGGCCGGCAGGCGCAGGGCGCGGTAGATCGGGAACCAGGCGAGCCCGACGAGCGGCAGCGCGGCGGCGGCCACGAGGGCGGTGGACAGGGCGGTGTTGCGCCGGCTCGCCATCTCGAGGCCGATGAGGCGGAGATAGAAGAAGACGAGGGCGGCGAGCAGTACGGCGCCGGCGCCGGCGCCGAGGTAGCCGGCGGCGAGGTCGCGATCCCGCTCGGGGTCCTCGCGCAGGCCGGCGCGGAAGCGGCGCCAGCGTTCGAGCGGGTGGCCGGGCAGGGTGTGCGCGATGCCGCGGAGGACCCAGCCGAGGCCGAGGCCGAAGACGAGCGCGGCGACGCCGTAGAGGCCGAGCGCGGCACCGAGGGCGCCGAGGTAGGCGCCCGCGGGCGTGGGCTCGGCGCTGCGCGCCGTCGCCAGGGTCACGTCGATGAGCGCGGTCAGGCAGGCGGCGCCGAGGGTGATGGCCAGGGTGGAGGTGAGGGGACGGGAGCGATCGAATGGCTTCATGTCGTGCGCATGGCGTAGCACGAAATCCGTCCGCTCGCGTGCAAGCTCGGCCGCCGTTATGAAGGATGCAGTGCCCTCCCCCCACCCTCAAGGCCGCCGCCACGCCCGCCCTCATCTCGATCAATGATCCTGCCAAGGCCTTCGATCGTGACGTCGCCAAAGCCGCCTTCGAGCAGCTCCTCCCGCAGCCCCATCCCGTCCGTCGAGATGGGCTCGGATTGCATGTCGGTGGTGATCACGCTAGACAGCCACTTTTCTCAGCAGCTGCATCTGGAGTAGAATCGCGGGGTTTCATTGGGCGATTTGCGTATGCCTTCGACTCTCTCTGGTGGTTCTCCCAGATCCTCGGCTGCATCGGGCCCGCGTCCTCGGGTCATCCAGGCCTATTTCCCTGCCGGCCGCATCCCAGCCAAGTTCGTGACCCACCAAGTAAAGGTGCGCGGGGGGCCCACTTCATCGGTTTCATCGCCCCATCCGGCACGTCTCGCCCAGCCCTACAGATCGGCAGGCGCAACCTCTCACCCACCTCATCCGGCCACACTCGATCGCCACGCGCGGTCTGCGGGTGTTCGTTCTCATCCGGCCCATCCAGCCACCCTACAATCCAAGATGGCGACCTCGCCTCCGGCGCCTGGTACCAGGAGCACAGGCAGCATCCAGACCGGGGGGAAGGTCCATGCCTTCGAGACGCCCTCCGGCTTCCTCGAGCGCCCTCAGCGCCCTTCGGGGCAGAAGCTGCCGCCGCTCGTGCAGAAGAAGATGGAACGCTTCTTCGACACCGACTTCTCCGCGGTGCGGGTTCACGTGGGTCCGGAGGCGATGGAGATCGGCGCGCTCGCCTTTACCATCGGCACCGATATCTATTTCTCGCCGGGTCAGTATGAGCCGCATACGCCGCGCGGGCAGCAGCTTCTAGGTCACGAACTCACGCATGTCTTGCAACAGCGCGAGGGGCGGGTGTCGAATCCCCTCGGCGAGGGGGTGGCCGTGGTACAGGATCTGGAGCTCGAGGCCGAGGCCGAACGCATGGGCCAGGCCGTAGCGGCTCAGCTCAAGTCGCAGGCGCTCGAGCCGAAAGGGTTGCCGCCACGGAAGCTCGAACGGCCGCGGCATCCGGCCGCGCCTGGTTCGCCGGCGCTTCAGGCCCGATCCGGCTACCGGCTGCTCATCGGCACGTACCTGCACGAGAACGGCGAACGGCTCCCCGACCCGCTCGCCGGCCATACCTTCGTGGCCCTCGAGCAGCCGGGGCAGCCGGTCCAGGCCTGGGGCTTCTCGCCAGCCGATTTCTCCCGTGACCAGCCCTTTCGTGACCTCAACCTCCTGCGGCGTGGCGTGGCCGGGGTGGTGCATGACGACACGGGAGCGCTCGCCAAACCGGGGGTGCGCATGCGTGCCTACCCCATCAATGCGGTGCAGGCCCAGGCGGCGATGGCCAAGATCGCCGAGTACCAGTCGGGCCGCTATCAGTTCCACCTGGACCGCCGCCAGTGCTCGACCTTTGCCCTGGACGTGCTACGGGCAGCCGAGGTCCCGGATCTACCGGGGGCGCCGGTGCGCAGGCCGCGCGACCTGTATCACCAGCTCGGTTCGCCTAGCAAGGCGACTTGAGCTCGGAGGCCGCTCGCCTCGCGCTCAAGCTCGGGTTACTTGAGCTTGGGCACCGTGAGCTTGGGCGCTTTGAGCTTGGGCGTACCGGCCGTAGCCTGTGACTTCAGCGTGCCGCGGCGTTCGATCTTGGCGATGCGGCCGGGCCCGAGCGCGATCATGAGGTGTTTGGGAAGCGGCGGTTCCAGCAGCGTCTTCCAGTCGCCCGCCGGGGTGGTAAAGAGGAAATAGATCGCGAGCGGCTTTGCGTCCGTGATCGGGATCTTGAGGGGGACCGGGGTGCGCGAGGGGAGGATCGCGCTCGCCAGCACCGAGGCATCGGGGGTCACCACTTGAGCAGCCACGGCGGCGTACGACTCGGTGAGGTACTGCTTTGAGTCGACGGTACGGACGAGCATGTAGAACGTTCGCTGCTGGTTGACGTCGCCGTCCGCGGTGACGGTGAGCTGGAGCATGGGGATGCCGCAACCCGCGAGCAGGCCGAGGAGACCGATCATGACGTGAACTTTCTTGCGAGCGGACCACACGGGTGCCTCCCTCTCTCGATCTACCGCGGCGAGGCCGGCGCAGATACCTGGAAGGGGGTCCAGGGATCGCTGTCGAAGGTGAAGAGGACGGTCTGGGCCTGTCCCCCCGCGGCTCCGGAGGCGGCATCGGGGGACAGGGTCCAGGAGGCGACGAGCTGGCTGGACAGCTTGCCGCGGGTGAGCAGGCGATGGAAGTTCCAGGCGGCGTCATTGACCTCGAGCGCAGGGTATTGGCTCTGCCCGACCTGGCCTTTGCCCCCGCGGCCGATGGGGCTCAGCTGGAGGCCGACCGAGGCCGCCTCGAGCTGGTCCCAGCTCACCTGGAGCGGCTGCCAGGCGGGCGTCTGGTTGAAACTGTAGACCGTCGTTGCGCCGTCCCCGGCGCCCACACGGAGGTAGGCGAGCGTGGCGGCCTGTGTGCCATCCGCGGGGATGGTCGGAAGCGGCAGGGGCTTGACGTTGTAGATGAGGGGCTTGGGCATGCCCTTGTCGTCCCACAGGGCGCTGCGCGTGCGGCTGAGCGCATTGGCCAGGTCGAGGAGGCCGGCCGGGAGCTGTGGGGCGCGATAGGGCGCGCTGCGCATGACCCACAGGCCGTCCCGCTGGATGCACAGGGGCGCGACCGAGCGCGTGAAGAATTGCCAGAAGCGTCCCTGGGGACCGAAGAGGCTCTCGAACTCGGCGGGGGATAAGGTGTCGGTGGCGGTGCGGCGGAAGGGGAAGCGCCCGAGGGCCGCGGTGACCTGGGGCTGGAGGCTTTGCCAATCACTGGCCACAGTGCTCTCGATGTTGCCAAGACCCAGCTCGTAGGCGCGCTGGAAGGGCAGGAGGAAGGGGCGCGAAAGGCCCTGATCGAGGCCGGCGCCGGCGGCCCATTGCTGGACCGCGGCGAGCAGCGAGGCCTTGGTGCCGAGGAGCATATCGAGCGCCACCTGGCCCACAGGCTGGAGCTCGGCGGCGAGCGGCAGGCCGCCCTGAGGCGATGCGGCGGAGCCTTCAGGCAGGGTGCCGCCCAGGGCCGCGTCGAGCATCCCTACCAGGGCCAGGTAGGGGTCGAGCTGCGGGTAGCTGCCCTTGCTCGGCTGCAGGAGGGTGACGAGGGGCTGGAAGGTGCCGAGCTCGTCCTGCAGGGGTTCGACGTAGGTGCTGGTGCCAAGCATGGGCGCGGCGTTGTCGGCCACGGTCTTGAGGAAGCTCACCATCCACGAGGAGGGCGCGCGCAGCGAGGACAAGCCTTGGCGCAGCGCATCGACGGAACGAGCGTCGAAGGTGAAGCTCCCATAGTAGTTGCCGAGGCGGTCGTGATAATCGCCGGCGTAGCGATCGACCTCGTCGGCCACGAAGGTGTCGAACTGGGTCCGGTCGTCCTCGGGCAGGGCGAGCGCGGCGAGCTGTTGGTCGAGCGGCGTGAGGGCGGGGACGACGTCGCCTTCGACCGCGGCGCGGGTGTAAAGGCCGGGCACCGAGACCGTGGCGCCACGGCCGGTCGTGCCCCGCGGCAGGTCCGAGTAGCGCGCGTCGGGGCCAAAGAAGAGCCCGCCGCTGCTTCTCGGCACGTTCGTGTAGGCGGCCAACAGGAGCCGGGTGCGGGCGCTCTCGATGAGGTCCCACCAGGCCTTGGTGCTGAAGGTGAACCGCAGTCCCGGGCGCGGCTCGATCTGATAGGTGGTGTCGGCCGTGCGGGTCACCATGGCGAGCGCCGGGACGCGGCTCATGAAGGTGCGCAGACCGAGGCTGGAGACCGGGGGCAAGGCGAGGCTGGTCTGCTGCACGAGGCCAAGGAGGCCGTCGAGCGTGGTGAAGTGGGCGTCGATCCAGGCGCGGACGTCGTTGCTGCCCGCACCCGGGGAGGACGGCGCCGGCGGGGGGAAGAGGGCGTCGAGGTTGAGCCAGCGATTGCGCACCAGGAGATCGACCAGCGCCGTGGACTCGTGATAAGGGCGAAGCTCGTCGAGGGCCGCGGCCAAGGGCGCGGCCTCTTGCTGCAGCCGCTGGAGATCCTGGGGGGTGAGATCGGGGGTGGCCGCGGCCCGCTCGAGATCCTGGAGAAAATGTATCCACGGATCGAGCGTGGCCAGGGCGGCGTTGACGCCGCCGTCGCGGGAGGGCATCTCGACCGAGCCATCCCAGGGCTGGTCGCTGTTATCGATGTAGTCGCTGACGCTCGGGTCGGGGATCTGGAGCCGGCGCGCCCAGGCCGATCGATCCGGCAGGATGAGGGAGGCCAGCTCGCTCCCGCGCGAGGCGTAGAGCAGCGCGAGGGCGTGGAGGAGCCGGCTCGTATCCCGCGACTTCTGGAATAGCGGCAGGAGATAGAGCTGGCGGATGCTGCCGGTCAGTCGATGGCGGAGGTCCTGCTTCTCGGCCACGTAGCTCGTGGGGAGGAGGGGCCAGAAGGACTCGGAACGCCGCAGGTCGGTGAGGGCGGCGCCGGCTTCCTCTTCGGCGCGTGCGGCCTCACGGCCGGAGAGGGGGGCCGTGCTCCCGGACTTGAGCGGGGCGACCTCGACGGCGCGCTGGAAGGCGGCCACGATCTGGCCGGCCTGGGCGATCCGGATCCGGTGATAGACGTAGAGGCCGCCGAGCAGCAGGGTCCAGGCGGCGGCCAGGGCGAGGCAGCGCAGGCGGAGGCGGCGGAGGCGCGCGGCCTGATCGCTGGCCAGAGCGGCGCGGTCGACGGCAAAGGGGGTGCCGGGCTGCTCATCGTGGGCGAGCGCGCTGAAGTAGAGCCGCTCGAGGCGGGGCCTTTCCACGAGCGACTCTTCGGCCATGAGGGCGTCGAGCAAGGGGGTGAGCGCGCCGAGGAGCGCGCCGCCGTGGGTGTAGAACGCGACCAGGCGGGCGAAGGCCTCGGGGGAGAGCGTGGTGAGCCCGAGCGCCAGGTAGGCCTCGTAGGGCGCGAGCCAGTCGGCGAGCTGCGGGGGCCCGGGGGACGTGCTCGCGGTGCTGGACGGCGCGGGGCGGGTCAGATCGAGGCTCGGCTCCTCGCCCTGGGCCCGAAGCAGGCGCACGAACTCACCATAGCCCTCGATGAGATCCATGTGCGTGAGGCATAGCCGCACGGCCACGGGCTCGCGCCGCATCTGGGACAGGAGGTGGAGCTTGCCCCGGACCAGCTGCCCGAACTCGCGCAGGTCCGCCTCGGCCGCAGGGTCGCCGAGTTGGCGCGCGTCGATGCACACGAGGACGATGGGGCGCTGCGAGCCGAGCGGCGCCCACAACGCGGTGAGGGCGCGTCCCATCTCCGGTGTGGTGTCGCGCAGGACCGGCGCGGCGAGCTCCTGGGCCACGAGGCGCTCGCCGAGGTAAAGCTGGATCAGGGGATCCCGGAGCACGCTCGGCAGGAGCTGGTTGGCTTGCCCGCGCCAATCGACGTGGCTGTCGATGAGGTGGCTCTTGCCGGTGCCGATCTCGCCGAGGACGATGGCGGTGGGGTACTCGGCCGCGGCGGGGGGAAGCCCGCGCAAGAACTCTTCACGCACGCGCGCGAGACGATCGCGCGGCAGGGCGGGGGCCTGCGGCGTGTCGGCCGCGCCGGGCCCCTTCTTCTTGCGTGCACGCCACCAGCGCACGAGGAGCACGACGGCGAGGACCAAGAGGGCGACGATGAGGACCGCGAGCAGGATGAGGACCGGCCTCGGCAGGCTCTTCAGTAGTGCGGTGATCCTCTCCATGACCGCCATGACTCAGCGCGAACCGGCTCTCATCAAGCCGTCGAGCAGATCCTCGAGAGTGTCGAGCGTGGCACGGAGCTCGGGCGGGGCCTGGGCCGGCGGCAACGGCGCGGTCGTGTGCTCGAGCAGGCTCTCGAGCAGCGCGCGGAGCGGCGGCGCGGCGGTGCGGCCCGCGCCGAGCTCGCGCTCGATCGCTTCGATCAGGGCGTCGAGCGCCCGCGCGGCGGCCGCGGCCCGGGGGGTTTGCGTGCCGATGGACGGGGATAATTCGGTCGGCATCATAGGTTGGACAGGTACCGTAGGAGGAAGGGGAGGAGGACGACGAAGGCGGCCGTGGCGAGGTAATAGGTCAGCACCGTGCGCTGGGATGAAGCCGCGGTAGCGGATGGCGTGGGCTCCTCTCGAGAGGACGGGGAGGACAGTGCGGGTGGGGAGGCCAGGCGCTCCTTGAGCCTGCGCCGATAGTCCGCGAGGAGCTCGGGCTGGCCGACCAGGCGCCCCTGATAGCCGCTCTCGAGCGCGTAGTAGTAAAACTCGAGCACGAAGGACGGCGTGTCGGTGTGCTCGAGGCGGCGGTCGAGCCGGTCGAAGAAGACCTCGCCGCCGTTGATGGCCGGCAGCATGTCGTGCTGCAGCGGCGGCCAGGCCAGATCCAGCTGCGCCGGCAGCTGGTCGAGGATCCGCTCGTCGAGATAGATGAGGAGCGGGAGATGGACCTGGGCCGCGACGAAGTCGCCGAGTGCGGTCGTGAGCTTCTCGACCAGGGCATCGAGGCAGCGGCTCACCTGATCGTGCAGTGGCGCGAGGGGACTCGGCGGCTCTGTCTCGCCCCCGGCGGCGGCCACGGTCAGCGCGCGGGACTGAACGGTGGCGGCCGCGACGGGCTGATCCTGCGGATCCAGGAGGGCCGCCCGGGCTACCAGGCGATCGATCTCAGACAGCGCCCCGAGGAGCGCCTGCCAGGCGACGGCGCTCATGCGGACGGCTCTCCTCCGGCCCCGGGAAGGAGGAGCGGTTGCCGGTCCGGCGTCCGCACCTCGAGCCGCACCGGATCGGGTAGCCAGGCCCCGAGGAGCATGCCGAGCTGGAGGAAGAAGTTTCGTAGCGCGCCGAGGTTCTCGGTCTCGACCTCGCGCAGGAGGATCTTGTAGACGAGGCGCACACCGCTCTGCCCACGGGACGCGAGCGTCCCGAGCGTGGGATCCGCGGCCTCGCGCACCTCGACCTCGGCGATGAGGTCGAGCAGGCCCCGGTAGCTCGTATCCTGGCTGGCGCCGAGGAGATCCATGAGGAGGACCAGATCCTCGCGTTCGAGTCGGGGCTTCATGCGCAGCGCGAGGAGATGGAGGAGCTTGAGGGCATCCCCCCACAGCGGACTCGCGGCGTGCGGCTTGAGCTCGCCGCGCAGCACGAGCGCGACGCCCGTCAGGCTGCGCGTCTGGAGGCGCACCTTGAGCGTGCCGTGGGCGTGGGACAGGAACCAGGGGTCGTACCAGAGCGCCTGGACGGTGATGCGCCGCGGCTTGAGGAAGGCATCGGGGATGCGCAGGTGCAGCTGGTGGCCCCAGCGCGTCTGATCCTCGCCCACGGCCTCGACCTCGTACGTCGCGTTGCCCCCGGTGATGAGCGAGGGCGGGAGGGGCTCGAGGCCGCGCTCGCCGGCCTGGTAGACACCCAGCACCGAGTACAGCACCGATTCCTTGGACGCGCTCGGCGGGAACAGGGGATACTCGTCGCGCGTGCCGTCGCACAGGATGGGCTGCGCCGGCCCCTGATACAGGTTGGCCACGGGCACGACGAAGAGCTGGAAGGCCTGGCGATAATCGATGGCCGCCTGGAGGGGCCAGCGGCCATCCATTTGCAGCACCAGAGTGGCCCGGCGGACCGGCCGCGGCGGCGGCGGCGGTGCGACGTGGAGAAACAGATCCTGCTCGGGGCAGTGGAAGAAGGAGCGGATGCGGCCGAGCGTGGGCGTACGATCGTTCTCATCGGCCTCGCCGGAGGGCGCGCCGAAGTAGAAGTCGGCGGGCGGTGCCTCGCCAGGACTCTGAGGTGGACTTCCGGGCTCGGCGTCGTAGCGCACGGTGATGCCCAGGAGGTGCGCGCGCAGCGCCTCCTGGAACCATAGCGAGGCGCGATAGTCACCGAGGTGATCGAGGTAGAAACTGAGCACGCCAAACTCGCTCATCGCCGTCGCGCACTCGAGGTGGAGCAAGATGCGGATGCCACTCTCGGGCGAGACCTTGAGCTCTCCCTGCCAGCGCACGATCGGCAGCAGATCGAGGGGGCGGGTGGTGACGAAGGGGGCAGCGGCGTGATCGGGGGCCACGAGGCGCAGCTCGGCGCCGCGCGGCAGGTGCGTGCGCTCGACCAGGCGGCCATCGGGGCGCGCCTGCACGAGGCCCATGGCCGGCATGGGGGCCACGAGGTCATCGAAGAAGCCCTGGCACCAGCGCTCGACCGCCCGTTCGAGGCGGTCCATGCTGAGCTTCCTCGTGCGCGCCGAGAGGTAGGCCACGGATTCGAGCAGCCGGCGCACGTCGGGGTCCTGGCGATCGACCGGGATGGGGAGGCGCCGGTCCTCGCCGCGCCGGGTGAGGAACTCGTCGAGGGCGGCCAGCTCGGCGAGGTAGTCTTGATGGAAGCGTTCCTTGGCGTCCATGCGTGCCCTAGCCGAGGTTGACGAGGGACCCCTTCACGTTGGTGATGCCGTCGCTCTGCACGGTGGTGACGCCGCCGCCCTTGAGCGTGGCCATGCCCTGCGACTCGGCGCTCAGCTGGGTGTCGGCGCTCACCTTGACGGTCGCGCCCTTCATCTCGGCCTGCATCGTGCCCTGCAGGCTGAGGTTCTGGGTGGCGCTCCCCTGGAGGTTGGCCTGGCTCGTGAGTTTCATGTCCTGGGTGCTCTCGAGCGTGAGCTTCTGGCTGCTCTTGTAGGTCGAGTCCTGCTTGGAGCTGCAGGTGATGGTCTCCTCGGCGTCGAGGGTGAAGGTCTTGCACTGGATGGCGACGCTGTCGGCCTTCTGGGTGATGGTGCTGGTGTCACTGCCCTGGACCGTGGAGGTGATGCTGTCGGCCTTCTGGGTGATGGTGCTGGTCGAGTCCTCGGCCTTGACCATGAGGGTGATGGCGGTGCCGTCGAGCTTCACGGTCTGGGTGATCTTGGCGTCGGCGTTATCGATCTGGACCGTGATGCCGTTTTGCTTGTCGAGCTCGATGGTGCAGACGAGCGGCATCAGGTGTCCTCCTTCACGACGATGCGCAGGATGCCTTCCTGGAGCTCGATGGTGGAGGTGTCCTTGTCGTTGGTGCGGGCGATGCTGAAGACGGGCTTCTGTTCGGTGTAGAGGAAGCTCATGGCGGTCTTGCTGGTCGGCGTCTTGCCGAACAGGACCTGATCGCCCTGCCCCTCCATGGCCAGCCGCGCGCCCGCGCGCCAGTCGAGCGTCTTGACGATCTCGGCGCCGGCGAAATCGAAGGCGACCAGCACGCGGTCGTTCTTGTGCAGGGGGAAGTAGAGCCGGTCCGAACCCTGACCGGGTCCGAAAGGGGCCGTGACCTGTTGTTTCTCCCACAGCGGGATGGCGACCTTGTACTGATCCTGCGAGGTGCTCTGGTCCTGGTAGATCTGGTAGGTCTCGTCGGCCTCCTCGCCCTGCTCGCTCACCACCAGGCCCTCGACGTAGACGGGGTAGCGCGGCTCGGCGAAGGCGGGCAGGCGGAGCGTCTTCTCGGCGTCGAGCTCGAGCGCGGCCGCGAGGGAGACGCGAAAGCCGGTGTCGGGGGCACCATAGTCCTGGTCGAGGCCCTCGACGAGGGCCTCGGCCACGAGGCGGACCTCGAACACGCGATAGGTCTGGCCGAGGGGCACGGCCTGGCTGCTCCACAGGAGATCCGACTCGAGGGTGAGGCGCACGCCGGGCACGAAGGTGATCGTCGGGTAGCGGCCGCACTCGAGCTCGAGCTCCATGCCGCGCACGAACAGGCGCGCGGTCTCGGCGCTCACGCGATCGTCGACGGCCTGGGAGATGGGGGTGTGGAGGAGGTGATCCTGGCGGATGCCGGTCACCTTCTGTTCCTGATCCACGATCTGGGTGGCGGGGGAGAGGGCGTAGGAGTTGAGCACCCGCGCCTGGTAGCGGACCACCTCGGGGAAGCGCAGGGCCAGCCGGGCCACGTCGTCGCGGAAGAGCTTCGCGGGCGTGCCGGTGGTGTCCTTGGTGGCGGCGATCTTGTAGCCGGGGGACCCTGAGCCTTGTGCTCCCTGCGACAGGTAATCGTAGGTGAAGGCGGCCTGACCGCTGGCCACGTACCAGAGGACCAGATCATAAAAACTCGCGCCGTACGCCGGGTCGAGACCGAGGAAGAGGAGCGGCTGCGAAGCGCCGAGCGCGGTCCAGTCGTAGGCGAGGGTGATGCGCTCGCCCTTGTGGGCGTCGAGGACGTCCTGCATGGACTTCTCGGTGTAGAGCTCGCAGGGGTAGTGCTGGCCCCAGAGGACCCGCGCCGGATCCGCGAAGCGCACCTCGTAGCGGCGGCCGACGATGGGCTCGTCGCGCTCGGTGCGCAGCTGGGACTCGGTGAGGGCCTTGCTCGTGACCAGGCCCGAGACGGCGATCGGCTGGATCGAGGCGGCGGTCTCGGGTTCGGCGTGCGCCGCCTCGACCGCGAGGTCCACCTGGATGAGGTCGGGCTTGATGAAGGCCGCCTTGAGCTCATCCTCGTAGCCGCCGCCATAGGCCTTGTCGGCGGCGAGCCAGAACTCGATCCGGCCGGAGAAGCCGTAGCTCGCGAGCTCGAGCTCGAGGCGCCGCACGTTGCCGGCCGGGATGGTGTGCGCGGTGCCGGCCAGGGTGAGCTTCACCGTGACGCGCAGGCGGTCAGAGAACATGACGGCCTTCTCGTGGCTGCGGCCGTGGCCGCGGCGCCGTCGGGAGCGGCCCGCGCCGCCTCATGTGGCCCTCACCTCGACCTGACGGAAGATCGTGTGCAGCTTGATGCGCAGGCTCCGCGGCAGGCCGTCGACCTCGCCCTCGAGATGGAAATGCAGCCACAGCTCGGGGTCCCGGCCGAGGCGGACGAGGCGCGGCGAGAGCAGGCGAGGCTCGTAGCGCACGACCTGCTCGAGGATCTCCCGATCGAGGGCCGCGAGCGCCTCGTGGGTGCCGTGCAGGTGGTCGTGCTCGCCCTCGTAGTCGCCGAGGCCGAGGGTGGGCAGGACGCTCCCGTACTCTTTGCGGATGTTCAGGACCTGGCCGAGGTTGCGCACCACGCGGTCGAATTCGCCCTCGGGCTGCGTACCCTGGATCCGGCTGAGGAAGGACATGGCTCACCCCTCCCGCCAGAACAGGGCGGGCCGCGCCTGGCCGAGCTCGCGCCGATAGTAGAAGGCGAGGGCGCGCTCGCGGCGGACGTACTCCCACTCCGCCCCGGGCAGGAGCCGGTAGAAGTCGACCTCGGGCCCGAAGCTGTGGCGAAAGGTCGGGAACGGGACGGGCTCGAAGGGGATGCCGGTGAGCGCGCGCGCGTGTACGGTGGGCAGGCGCAGCGGGCTCGCGAGCTTGACCCCGTCGAGGGAGATGCGCTCCTCGGGGCTCGACTTCTGGAGGAGGAGGTAGACCTCGGCGGCCTTGAGCACCGGATCGTCGAGCGACGCGGCGGTGTAGACCTCGGCCTGGCGTACGAACTCGCGGTGCGGCGACAGCTCGGGGCGGTAGCGCAGATGGTGGGCGATGGCGCTGCCGAGGCGATCGAAGGTACCGGCGAGATCGTCGTGATCGTAGCGCTCGGTCTGGGACTCCGGGGCCAGGCCGGCGAGGAAGCAGACCTCGATGTAGAAGCGCCGCAGCGCCTGGAAGAGGACGTAGGGATGGACGTAGATGCCGTTTCCGAGATCGCCGAGGAGCGCCTCGAGGTGCGCGGCCTCGATCTGGCAGCGCCGCACGAGCGCCCGCGTCTCGCCGCCGGAGAAGCCGTCGAGGAGCTGCCGCGAGAGCTCGTCGCCGGCCTGGCGGAGGAACTGGCGCAGCTCGGTGAGGACGCTCTGGAGAAAGGGGTTCGGGCCGACGCGGACGAGCGGCGGCACATAGGCCGGGTCGAGCTGCCAGGCGCCGTCCACGCCCTTCTGGAAGTCGCCGAGCTTCATCACCAGGCGCGCGTTGTCGAGCGACTCGCTGGCGGCGAGCACGGCCTCCTGGACCACCCGTTCGAGCTCGGGGGGATCCCGCTCATAGAGCTTGAGCCCGCGCGCCCCGCGCGCCTCGCGCCGCACGTGGAGATAGACGGTGACCCGGCGGGCGCCGCTCGCCTTGAGATCGAGATCCGAGACGGTGGCGTTGCCGGGCACGGCGACGAGCTTGCCGTCCGGCGCGATGAGGAGGAGGAGCCCGATGGCCAGGCTCCCCTTCTCGAGCTGCGCCGCATCCCAGACGAGCTCGGCCACGCCATAGCTCGGCGGGCCACCGAGCCCGGAGCGCAGCCAGGTCTCCTGCGACAAGGCCTCCTCGTCCGCCTGGAAGTGCGCGGGCATGAGGACCTGGCCGATGCTCCAGCGCGTGCGGGCCAGCTTGCCGTAGTCGTCGCGGGCCATGCCGGGTCGGTCGGCTAGCTGCCGACCTTCAGCCCCCAGGATTTGACCACGTTCTTGGTGGACGAGGTGGCGATGTGGAGCGCCTGCGCCGAGGGCTGCGGCTTGATGCCGACCTGGAAAGCGTAGTTCTCGGGCGACTGCACCTCGGTCGAGGGGTCCTCGGACACCGAGATGTTGAGGTCCTCGCCGCGCTTCTCGAGGATGCCGTTCATGTCCGTGTCGTTCGAGTGGAAGGCCTTGAAGTAGGCCTTGGCCACGGGATCGTAGGCGAAGACGGTGAACTGGTAGGTGACGTCGACCTTGGTGAGGTCGGTGAGCGCGAGCAGGGCCACGTCCTGCTTGTTGATGACCGAGAGCTGACCGGAGAGATAAACGGCGTCGGTGACGCCGGTCTCCCAGAGCACGTCGGAGAGCACGGCCACGCATTTGAGATCCTCGGTGGGCGTGACCGGGTTCTTGACCGTCTGGTCGACGGCCAGCTCCTTGTCGCCGACCTTGATCTTGGTGAGGAAGCCGACCGGGGTCTGCTTGTCCTTCTTGTAGTTGTACCCCTGATACACGTCACAGACCTTGCGAAACTCGGGCATCGCTCGTTCCTTTGTGAAGGGCTCGCGGGATCAGCCGGGGTTACTTCCCGCCGCCGAGGGCGGCCTCGAGGCGCAGCTCCACGTCCATGCCTTCGAACTGGACGTGCGGCAGCACCGAGATGATGGCCTTGTACCAGCCGAGGGGGCCGGGCTTGGGCGTCACCTGGACGCTGGTGGCCTTGAACGGATAGTAGAGCAGCGTGAGATCGTCGGGGTTGGTCACGGTGGTGACGTACTGCTTGAGCCAGTTGTCGAGCACCTGCTCGATGTACGTGCCATCGGCGGCGCTGCCGATGTATTCGCGCATCATCCGTTTGACGTAGTGGGCGATGCGGGTGATGGACAGCGTGTAGGCGAGGTTGACCACGAGGTCGGCGTTCTGGGTGTCGACCTCGCTCTGGAAGACCTTGGGCTTCTTGATGGAGCGCGCGCTGAAGAAGGTGGCGTCGGCCGTGTCCTTGCGGTGGACGAGGGCGATGAAGCCGCTGTTGGCGAACTGCAGCTCGCGATAGTCGGGGACGGCGATCTCGACGGGCGGCTGGATCTCCTCGCGGCCGTCGCGCTCGAAGGTGTGGATGGGGAGGCCGCTGATGGTGCCGCCGCCGCGGGGGCCCCGGATGTGCTGGCACCAGCCCGAGTTCTCGAAGGAGCGCACCATGTTCCGGGCAAACAGGACGGCCGAGTTGCCCCACAGGTAATCGGTCGGTGCATCGATGCGCTCGGTATAGCGGGCGACCTTGTTCCAGCGCGAGCTGTCCTCGGCGTCCCAGGGCTTGCGCACCATGTAGCGCGGCAGGGTGAGGCCGATGTAGGCGGCGCCGTCCTCGTCCCGCAGGGCCTCCCAGGCGCCGTAGCGCGGGTGCTGGAGGATGGTCTCGAGTTTCTTGATCTCGCCCACCTCGGCCATGGTCTCGACGCCGAAGAAGCGAGGAGAGGCGGCGGTGATGAAGGGCGCGTGGCTCGCGTTGGCGAGCTTGGACATCACGCGCAGCCAGGCGAGGTCATCGTCGTTGTTCTCGAACTCGTAGAGGCCGATGAGGGCGCCGAAGGGCTTGCCACCGTGGCGGTCGTATTCGTCGATGTAGACCTTCTTGAACAGGGCACCGGAGAAGATGTCGGCCTGGGTCTCGTCGAAGTCGTCGGCGAGCTCGTCCTTGGTCACGTCGAGCATGTCGATGACCACCTGATCGGTCTCGACGTGGGACCAGAGGTCGTAGAGGCCGCGCCAGTGGGCCTCGAGCATCTTCATCTGCGGGCTCTCGTGGTAGACGTCATCGAGATAGTTGGCGATGGCGTGCCGGGCCTGGTCGAGCAACTTGCTGATGAGCAGGAGCACGTCGCCCGGGAGCCGGAGGGCGCTGAGATCGGCGGCGCTGGCATTGACGAACAGGGCCGCGAAGTAGGCGGCCGCGCGGTCGGTGTCCTGGATGCCGGTCTTGCTGTCGGCCTCCCGATCGTGGAAGCGATAAAGGCCCGTGACCGTCTGGCCACCGATGGTGGTGGTCTCGACGAGCATCTTGGGCTGCAGGGTCTGGCCCGGGCCCGGGGATGGCTGCGGGGCCGCAGTGCCGGGCAACTCGGCGAGCACGGTGTTGATGAGCATGCCGAGGGTCTTGGTGACCGTGGCATCGTCCACGTTGGGGGCCGGCGTCGGCGGCCCGGCAACGACGCTCGCGGCCACCGGCTGGATGACGAGGGAGGAATAATGAGCGGTGCACCAGGCCCGCAGCGAGGTCAGCGTGGCGGGGGTCTTGAGCAGCTCGCGCAGGGCGCTGCGCAGCGCATCGCTGCTCGTGATGGACGCCTGCAGGTTCTCGAGGAGGTACTGCACGAGGTAGATGCGATAGATCTCAGGGTGGCTGCCGATGAGCTGGTCGGGGGCAAAGCCATCGATCCCGCTGAACACCCGCGTCCCGAGCATCTCTTGGGCCGACAGGGAGAAGGTGAGGGTGTGTTTGGTGTTGTCGAGATTCAGGTCCTTGGGCGCGATCTCGACCTCTTGCTCGATGAGCGCGGGGATGTCCCCGTGGATCCGGCCACTCACCTGGAGCTTGATCTTCTGCGAGGGATCGAGCGCGGGCTGGTTCTTGTCATCCCCCTTGAGGGGGACCTTCGCCGTGAGGGTGATTTCACTATCGAGCGGGCCGGAGAGCTGGACCGGCGTCGTCAGCTTGAGGTTCTTGTACTGACCGGGGATGGTGGCGAGCGCGGTCGTGTCCTTGAGCAGATCCTCGTCCACCTTGCCCTCGAACTGTCCATCGAGCTGGAGGACGACGTAGGGGAAGAACTCAGGGTGCGCCCGCTCCGGGTCGAGGATCCGGGGGATGGAGGGGATCTGGACGCCCATCTCCTCCATCAATGTGTTGAACTGGGTGTCGCGCTTGAGCGAGCGGATGCGGCGCTGCGCAAAGGGGTCGCGCGCCTTGCGATCCGCGTCCGAGCGGCCCGAGAAGTCCCCCAGGACCAGGATCCGGAGGGGCAGCTCCTCGGCCACCGGCACCCCTTCGATGAAGGTGCGGTAGGTGATGGTCAGACGCGATTTGTAAATGTTGTCCTGGATGTACTTGTGCAAGGCGTCCTCCTTGACTACCGAACCGGGGCGGGCCGACGTCCGGTCTAGGGCGGCGGATGCACGGCCTCAGAGGTGTCGTTGGGATGAATCATCCTACATCTATCTAACTTCAGGAAGTCAAAGTCTCAGCCGACAGGATTTCGCCGGGTCTAGGGGATGCGGCCGGAGAAGAGGAGCAGGCGATGGGGCCCTGCTTCGCTGCCGAGCGGATCATAGCCGACGTAGCTCTGGCGGTCGAACTGAGCCGCGTGCCCGCGAGCGAGGACGAGCACGATCGACAGGGTGAGGCCGATCTCACCGAGGAGCGGGAAGACGAGGTCTTCGAGGCGCCGCCGCGCCTCCCGAGGCCAGGGGATGCCGCTCCAGGCCTCGGGCTCGGCGGCCATGAGCACGACCGTGAGCCCCTGGACGCCGGCCTGGGCCTCGTCGCCCAGGACGGCCTCGCCGATGCGGTTCGAGCCCAGGCGGGCCCACGGGCCGGGGATGAAGCGCTCCGTCAGGGTGCGGTGCACGAGCACGCCGAGCTCCGGGTACACCCGGCGGAAGAGCCAGTCGAGGGTGACCGGGGAGCGCAGCGAGGTGAGACGGAGGAGGTCGTGCCGCACGGCCCAGGGATCGGGGAAGAGCTTCTGGTCTCGCTCGGGATAAAAACCGCGCAGGCGTGCGGCGATGAGTCCCTGGTCGAGCGCGCGCAGGAGCGCGACGAACGGCTCCTCCATGAGCTTCTCGGTCTCTATGGTCTCGATCAGGCGGTCGAAATAGGAGGGGAGCGAGCTGCGGCCGGAGAGGAGTCCGAGGTTGACGGTGACGGTGACCTCCCGCTCGGCGGGCCGGGGGTCGCCCGCAAAGGCGATGTCATGGAACAGCGTGGGCTGGGGCCCGTGGACGTAGTGGCCGCGGAAGCGAATGTGCTCGCGCTGGTAGCCGAGGTGCGCGAGGACATCGAGCAGGGCCGCGGGGTCGAAGTCGCGGATGCGGACGAGGAGCGCGGCCTCATGAGGGGGTAAGGGCGGCGTCGGCGGCGTGCTCGGCGGCGCCGGCGGCTTGGGGGGACTCGGGGGTGCGCTCGGGAGCTTCGGCGCCGGCGGCTTGGGCGGGCTCGGGGGTGCGCTCGGGGGCTTGGGCGTCGGCGTGCTCGGCGTCGGCTTGCTCGTCGGTGTCTTGCTCGGCGGTGGCGTGCTCGTCGGCGGCTTGCTCGGCGGTGGCGGCGTGCTCGTCGGTGTCTTGCTCGGCGGTGGCGGCGTGCTCGGCGTCGTCGGCGTGCTCGGCGTCGGCGTGCTCGGCATCGACGGCTTGCTCGGCGTCGGCGGGGGCTTGGTGCCGCCGGAGCCTCCGGGGGGCGAGGCGCGCCCATCCTGGCCGGGCACGGGCTACTCCTTGATGAAGGCGTCGAAGTCGACGAGGTAGAACTGCTCGAGCATCTGCCAGGCGGGCGTGCCCCTGTCCTGCCAATGCGGGGCGAGTTCGTCGACGTGAGCGGCGAGGAGCCGGAAGTAGGAGGAGAGGAGCTTGGGCAGGTGGAGCCGCGGGTCGAAGCTCTCCAGGGTCTGGCGGATGTCGTCGGCCACGATGGCCGCCCGGTTCAACTTGCCGGCCTCGACGAGGTCGGCGAAGCCCTGCAGCTTGTCGATGAGTCGGGCGAGCGCGGGGGAGAGGGCTATCGTGATGTAGCCGGGCGGTGAGAGGCTGTAGCCCTGCTGGAGGAGCTCGGCCGAGGGCGAACCGGGCGGCGAGGGCTCGCTCTCGGCCGGTGGGGACGGATGGTCCGCGGGCTCTTCGGGGGGGGAGGCCGGCGGCGCGTGGAAGGCCACGAGCAGGGGCAAAAGCTCATCCTTGAGCCACGCCTCGAGATGGAGGAGCTCGTCCGTGCTGCTGGCGTTCGTGATGTGCTCCGAGATCACGGCCTGCAGGCGCTCGGCCGAGGTGCGGAACATGGACAGGATCATGGGCGTGGTCGCCTGGATCCAGTCGTTCCAGCGTGCATCGCGGAACTGCTTGTGAAAGGCGAGGCGCTCGCGGATCGAGCGGAACAGGCGTCCGAGGGCGCCATCGTACAGGCGCTCGCGCTTGTAGACCGGGCCAAAGGCGGCCCAGTTCTCGCCCACGGTGCGGAGCAGCGTACCGCCGAGGTCGGGCAGGCAGGGAGGCCCCTGCTCGACGAAGGCGCCGAAGAAGAAGAAGCCGAGGAGGCGGACGTCGTAGAAGCCGGTCTTGAGGAGCGCCTGGGCCTTCTCGCCGGCCGGGAGGTCCTCGCCCTGGTCGGCCAGGCGATAGATCTCGAGGAGGCGTGGCTCCGAGGATTCGAGCCCGGGGTACTCGGCGACGGGGAGCGCGCGGTCGAGGAGCCCGAGGTCGATCTTCACGGGCTTGGCAGGCTTCACGGGCGTCCTCGAGGGCGGCGGGGAAGGCGGCAGGGAGAACGGAGCCCGGGGCCCCAGGCAGAGTCAGGCATCGTTCACCTTGAACTGACCCGGGCTCAACACCTGGATCACGCCGCCGTAGCTGCACATGAGCTTGGAGTTCATGTCGAGGGCGGGCAGGTGGCCGAGCATCACCTGGGTCGAGCCCGGGGTCCAGGGGGCGGCGGTGGCGGGGATACAGGGCATGGGGGTGAGCACGCCGAGGGCCGCCGCGGTGGCCGAGGCCACGATCGGGTTGGCGAGCGAGCTGCACATGCCAAAGGGCATGATGTTGAGGAGTGGCTTGCTGTCCATGATGTTGGCGGCCGGCGTGGTGGTCATCACGCGATTGGTGGGGAGCACCACCAGGCTCGAAGGTGCGACGCCGAAACTACATTGCAGCATCGCTCCCATGCACACTTGAAGGCCCATCGCACCTCGCCTGCGTAATGATCCCTATCGCCAGGCGTGGTTTGGCGCAAGAGCGGGCTCTGACCCCGCGGGCTCTCGGGTCCCTCGGGACAGCGTCCGCAGGACAGCGCTGATCGTGCACGAGGTCCTGTGTGCGGAGTGGTGTCGAGGAACATCCAGAGAGGAGACGACCGGCAGAGGAGGACAGCGATGGGGCCGTGCAGCTGGGGGGGTAGATCGAGCCGCGCCTTGGACGCTCCTGCGCACGCGTCCGGAGCCACTTTTCGGAGTCGCTCCCCGGTCGAGAGCGCCGATGAGCCCGTAACCTCTCGCCCCAACGCAGCGGCAGGAGGCGAGCGGTGGGCCGGAGGGGTCGCGGGCGGCTTCTAGCGCGGTCCTCCCTCGGTGAGGACGCGGCGGAGGGCGGCGAGGCGCAGGAACATCGGGGTCTGCGCCTTGCGGGAGAGGGTGCCCGAGAGATACTCGGCCGCACAGGCGGCATGATCGACCTGGCCGTCCTTGTAGCGGCGGGGATAGAGGGGGTAGAGCTCGACGCGATCGGGTAGGTGCTCGGCGCCGAGATGGAGCGTGATGGCGCGCGTGATGGCCTGGTGGCGGCCGGGCCCTTGCTCGGCCGCGGATTCGGTCTCCTCGGCCCCGGTGAAGACGAGGAGTACGAAGTCGTGGGCCGAGGGTGCGCGGCCGCGCGGCGCGGCGACGACGCTGGCGCCGGCGACGAACGGCAGCTCGCCGAGCGCCGCGAGCACCTCGTCCACGGGATAGATGCGACCGGCACGGCGTGGCGGGAGGGTGCCGCCATAGAAGAACTCGCGGCCCGGGCGGGAGAGGAGGATGTAGGCGTCGGGCGGGGGTTTCTTGGCCACGCCGGGGGCAAAGAGGCCGGCCTCGGGGGGCGGCTCGCGCGTGGGGGCGGCGACGTCGAAGAGGCGGAAGGGGACGCCCGCCGCGGGGAGCACCTTGGTGTGGAGGCTGGCCGGCCGGCGCACCGAGCCGAGGACGACGCCCCCGCGGGCGGCGTCGACGAGCACGTTGGAGACGAGGGCGTGATCGAGGGCGTGGGCCTGGATGAAGGCGCGCCACTCGTCGGCGTCTAGGCGCTCCTCGGGGTTCTTGAACCAGTGGTGCACGTTGGCGAGGGGGCCGGCGGGTTTCTTGAGCAGTACGTCGCGGAGCTCGGGGGTGAGGCCGAGGCTGCGCAAGGGGTGCTCGCGCAGGAGCGCGGGGTTGGCGGCGAGGGCCTCGGGGGGCAGGTGGAGGTAGGTGGCGCCGGCGAGGAGGGCGGCGAAGAGGAGCGCGGGCTGGTGCTGCGTGGGGTGGAAGCCGGGGGCGGCGAGGTGATCGCCGGGGCGGAGGAGGAAGGTGAGGAGCGCGTCGCGCAGCGGGAACCGGTAGGCATCGTGGGCCGAGAGCAGGGCGGGGTCGGTGAGCGGCTCGCGGAGCGGCGAGTACAGGGCGGCGCAGGGGTCCTCGCGCAGGTAGGTGTGCGAGCCGTCGAAGGCGCGGGCGCGGCCGGGAGCGGTCGAATCGGTGAGGAGGAGCGGGGCCTTGTCGAAGGGGCCGAGGAGCGGGCGGTGGGCTGGCGCGGTGACGATGTGCGCGGGGGCGAGCTTCTTCAGGCGGCGAGCCAGGAACTGATCGCCGAGGGGGGGCAGGAGTGAGACGCAGGCGCCGAGGCGGAGCGCGGTGAGGAGGGCGAGGACGGTCTCGGGGCCGAAGGGGAGGACGATGGCCAGGCGCGCGCCGGGTTGGACGCCCTGGGTGAGCCAGGCGCCCGCCTGCGCGGCCGAGCGGGCGTTGAGCTCCTCATAGGAGAGGGCTTGCCAGCCGGTGCGTTTGTCGTACCAGCGGAGCGCGATGCGGCGGGCGGCGAGGTGGCGGAGGACGAGATCATAATAGAGGTCGTAACGCTCGCCGAAGCGGCTCTTGGGCGGCGCGAGGCCGGGGATGGCGCTGCCCGCGGCGAGGAGGGCCCAGAAGGGATCGGGGTTGCGATAGCTCTCTTCAATGGAGGAGAGATCCGGGAGGTCGTCCTCGCGGGCGAGTTCGAGCGAGCCGAGGAGGACGGGCAGGCTGGGCGGCACGGCGCCAGTCTTTCACGACAATGGATCGAGGTGCCAGAGCGAGCTTCCTGCCGGTCGCGCTCCCTGCAGTCTTGTTCCAAGGGTGACGGCGATCGCGCCGAGCTCGTGCGCCTCAAACCCCCCGTGAATGCGCACGTCGGAGTGTGTGAGCCGGCCACCTGGGTGACAGGTTACTCGTAAAACTCAAAGCAGTTAAAGAAGGGGATGAGGTGGGGCCCCATGGAGCCGACAAGGAGGCCGACTAAGGGGGATGAGGCGGGGGGGTAAGGCGGCTGACAAGGAAGATGGGGCGGGGCTCAACGCGGTGGGAGGGCGGGCGGATCGAGTTTCTTGCTAGAGGTCGTTCTCGTTTTCCTGGTCGGGCACGTAGTCCTCGTCGTCGTCACGCTGGAAGCCGATGTCCGTCGCCTCCAGGACGATGATGTCCGAAGGGCGGATGACATGCTGCACCCGGAACGCGCCGCGGTCATCGTCGGGATCGAGCTCCTCGCGAAAGCGGACGTCACGCCGGATGGCGAAGACGATCGGCATGTCCAACGCATTCTGCGCCGTGCGCAGGAGCACGTTGTAGTAGAAGCGCGCCAGGCCGACATTGTTCGCGATATGGACGTGTCCGCGCGAGTTCCGGATGAACTGACGTTCTCCCACGGCCTCGCTCGCGCCGCCCCGACCGCCGAAGCGAGGTTGCAGCCCCCTGGCGAGGATGTTGAGGAAGTGGCGGACCCGGGTGACGTGGTACCGGAGCCTCTTCTTGAGGCGCGCCTTCCGGATGTGTTTGAGGTCGAAGGGAGGCGGCTTCTTGTCTCCACCGCGCTTCCGACCCCCGCCGCCGAATCCGCCGTGCTTCGACCGCGCGACCAAGGAGCGCTGGATGGTCCCCCGGGTTTGCCAGCGCGCCTCGGCGTCCCTCACGAGCGCGTCGAGGTCGATGGGGGCCTTGTCGCCGAGCTCCGTCGTTTCCGCGAGGGTCGGCTGCGCGGGGGTCGGCGGAGGCTGGCCCCCCGGCAGCAGGGGGGGCGGGTGCGGCTCTGCGCGCCGCTGCGCGACGGTGGCCGGGTGCGGCGCTGCGCGACGCTGCGCGACGGGGGTCGGGGGCAGCTCTGCGCGCCGCTGCGCGACGGTGGCCGGGTGGGGCCCTGCGCGCCGCTGCGCGACGGTGGCCGGGTGCGGCTCTGCGCGCCGCTGTGCGACGGTGGCCGGGGGCGGTGTAGATCCCGGCGCGGCGCTCCCGAGCGTGCCTGCTCCGCGTTGTATGGTGGCTGGGTGGGGGGGCCGGTCAGCCCCCCGAGCTGCCGTGTCTCTGTCGGACTGACCGCTGCTCATTGCTGCTCCCTTTTGGAACAGGCCGGGGAAGGCAGCCAGGATGTGCCGATCGACGGTCAGCCTTCCTTGCAATCTCGGAGACGCCCTGGTTCTGGCCTCACCGGCTTCGAGGGAGCATAGGGCGAAGAAACTGTCGATCGCAACCCTCGCGTGTGGCCTACTTCGCGGAGCTCCGGAAAGACGGCAAGGCCGATGACCTGCGCGTCCTCGATACGCTCACCCAGGTTGGCGTTGTAGATCCGGGTCGCCGTCTGGAATTCGAAGCCCACCTTGCTCTGGAGCACCGGGGCCAAGGCGGGTCGTGACCGATGCGATGGGAGCGCGGTGGGTCTCTCCGAATCTGAATCCGGTGCAGGTTTCCTCGTGCCGTGTGGGGGGCCTATAGTGGAACGTCAGGAGGTCAAGCGGTCATGCCCGATCCCAAGCGCCCGCCGCATCCGGCGAAAGTAGGCCCACCGCGAAGCGCGCAGCCCGCGGTGGGGCGAGCGCATCCGCCGCATCCGGCGACGGTGCAGCGCAAGGCCGCGCGGCCGGCGAGTCTGACGGCGCATCCGCCGCATCCGGCGACGGTGCAGCGGTACGCGCGGCCGGCGAGTCCGACGGCGAAGCCACCGCATCCGGCGACGGTGCAGCGGTACGCGCGGCCGGAGGCGGTGACACCGCATCCGGCGACGGTGCAGCGGTACGCGCGGCCGGAGGCGGGTTCATCAGCGACGCGGTCGCAGACGAGCCGTTCCACGGGCCCGGTTGCCTTCAAGGCCAGCGGCGAGGATTCGCCCGATGAGGCTCCCGGGGCGTCTGCAGCCCAGGCCAGCTACATGGCTCTCGGGGCGCTGGCGGGTGCGTACGTAGGCAGTGTTCCGGGCGCGCTGCTCGGAGGTGCATTCGGAGGGTTGCTGGACGCGTACCAAGCGTACCGGCGGAGGAGAACCAGGGCCGCGCCAATCGATGAGAGGTTTCCTACCCAGGTGGTGTCGTCCACGCAAAGCGCAAAATCGCAGATGCAGAGAACCATGCTGGAGGTCACCAAGAGAAACAGCGATGCAATTCGGCGGCTCTTTCAGGTTCAGAGCGCGCAAATCAACGGTTGCGACGTGGTGGGGGCCGTCGACCGGGCAAGGAATAAG
>DATAGU010000271.1:0-22976 GCA_036263495.1 Polyangia bacterium
GTGACCAGATCGCGCTCGATCACCTGCGCGTCCAGCCGGTGGCCGCGGTCAAGCCCAACCGCGGCGGGTCCTCCATCTCGCTGCGGGTCACCTTCGCCAGCGGGGCGCGGGCGGCGTTCAAGCCGCAGCAGACCAATCCACAGACGGTGCCGCGCAAGGAGGTAGCGGCGTACCGCCTCAATCGCTGGCTCGGTCTCCGCGCGGTCCCGCCCGCGACCATGCGCACCATCCACCGTGAGGACCTGTTCGGCAAACTCTCGCCCGAGGCCCGGGCCACGGCGCAGCGCATGGAGAAGGAGGTCATCTTCGACAAGGAGGGCTTCACCCGCGGCGAGGTGTCGTACTGGATCCCGGTGGTGGTCGACTCCCACCTCGACACCGATCAGGCGGTCCTCCAGTGGTCCCAGTGGCTCACGATCGGCCAGGAGATCCCGGCCGACAAACGCCACCTCATGGAGCAGCTGTCGACACTCCTCGTCTTCGACCTACTACAGAATAATTCCGACCGTTTTTCGGGCGGCAACTTGCTCACCTCGCCGGATGGGAAGACACTCTTCTACATGGACAACACCTTCGGGTTCCAGGTCGAGCCCGAGGGCCACGAGAAGTGCCGCAACTACCTCAAGCGGGTGCAGAAGTTCTCACGCCGCCTGGTCGCCCGGCTGCGCCAGCTCGATCTCCGGGCGCTGCGCGAGGCGCTGATGGCCGAGCCCGCGGTGTTGAACACGGACGAGATGCGCGCGCTCATCGCCCGCCGCGACGTGGCGCTGCGCTACATCGACGGCCTCATCGCCAAGAACGGGGCCGAGCGCGTGCTGGTGTTTCCCTGATGCTGGCCTCGGCGGCGTCTCCGATCTCGCGGCCGCATCGGGATCTCACCCGGTGTCTGCGCGTGTTCCAGGCCTACCGGTTCCTCTCGACGTCGTACCTGTTCGTGCCGGTCTTCCTGCTCTTCTTCTCCTCGCGCGGGCTGAGCCTCACCGAGATCACGCTGCTCAACACGGTCTACTCGGGCACGCTCATCCTCTTCGAGGTGCCGACCGGGGTCCTGGCCGACCGCTGCGGTCGCAAGTGGGCGATGGTGCTCGGCTCCTCGCTCATGGCCGCGGGCTGTCTCGTCGACTTCGCGGGGCACTCGTTCGTGGCGTTCGCCGCGGGCGAGGGGCTCCTGGCCCTCGGCATGACGCTCTCGTCCGGGGCGGACTCGGCGTACCTCTATGACCTCCTGCGGGCGGCCGGGCGCGAGGCGGAGTACCGCCGCTGGGAGGGCTCGGCATCGGCGGCCAAGCTGGTGGGTACGGCGGTGGCGCTCGTCCTGGGCGGCTGGCTGGCGCGGCGCGACGTCTCCATCACCTACGTCGCGACCGCGGCGGTGTGCGTGGTGGCCGCGCTCCTCGCCGCGCTCCTCGAGGAGCGGCCCGTGGCCTTTGCCACGCCGCGTCCCCTGCGGGCGCAGATCGCGTCGAGCGCGCGCGCCGTGCTCACCCACCCTCCCCTGCTCTTCGCGGTGCTGTTCTCGACCCTGGTGTTCACGCTGGTGCGCATGAGCCTGTACCTGCACCAGCCATATCTGACGCGCGCCGGGTTCGCGATCGAAGAGGTAGGGCTCGTCCTGGGGGGGCTGTCCCTGCTCGGCGCCTGGGGCGCGCACGGCATCGACCGGCTGCGGCGGATCCTGGGCGAGCGGGGTCTGGTGGTGGGGGTGCCGGCGGCGCTGGCCCTCTCCTACCTCGTGCTCGGCCACTGGGTGGCGTCCTGGGGGATCGCGCTGCTCCTCGTGCAGAGCGTGCTGAACGGCGTGTACTCGCCGCTCTCGAAGGAGCTCCTCAACCGCGAGATCCTCGACTCGGGGCAGCGCGCCACCATCCTCTCGGTGGAGAGCATGTCGCGCCGCATCGCGTTCGGCCTGTTCGCGCCGCTGTGCGGCGCCATGATGGACCGGTATGGGCTGGGTGGCGGCCTCCACGTGTGCGCCGCGCTCGGCCTGATTGGCGTGGTGTGGCTCGTCGGCCGCCCGGTGCGCCGCCTGGCCCGCCGGCGCGCCATCGCCAACTGCGCCGCCCCCGCCTCACTCGACAACGTCCGCCTCGCCAAGTTGCCGCGCGAGGGGTAACGGGCGGCTCTCGGCTGAGAGGCTTGGCGCCGTTCAGCGCACGACCACGAAGTCGCCAGGCGCGAGGATCAGGTTCTCATCGGGGTGCTCGCCCGAGCGGACGCGGGTGAAGTCGATGGGGATGCGGCGGAACTTCCGCTTCCCATCGGCGCGCAGGATGAGCATGCGCCGTGGCG
Organism: Polyangia bacterium; assembly: GCA_036263495.1. GTDB lineage: Bacteria > Myxococcota_A > Polyangia > Palsa-1104 > SHYY01 > DATAGU01. Next base: position 2,290 of record DATAGU010000271.1, read on the forward strand.
CCGCGTACCGGTTGAGCCCCCCCGCCAGGGCCACGGCCTCGGCCACGGTGACGTGGTAGCGTGAGACGAAGACGCCGCCGCGCTCGACGTTGCCGACGACCGCGTAGCGGTAGCCGTTGGGCTCGAGCACGGTGACCGTGACGTCGGCGCTGCCGTCCTTGATGTAGCGCGGCAGGAGCAGCGCGACGCGCTCCTGCAAGGCGGCAGTGGTGAGGCCCGCGGCGTGGACGTCGCCGAGCAGGGGCAGGGTGATGGCGCCGTCCGGGCGCACGATCACGTCGGCCGACAGCTCGGGCATGCGCCAGACGCTGACGCGCAGGTGGTCCGCCTGATCGATGAGGTAGGTGTTGTCGCGCGGATCCTTCTCCTTGGCGTAGTCGTACAGGACCGGCGGTCCACACCCGGCGGCGAGCATCCACAAGAGAGCGAAGCGAGCGATGTTCTTCAAGTTTCAGTATCCCCGCCCGATCAGCATGACCAGGGGCGTGCGCACGAGGATGGACAGCTCCATCGAGAGATAGGACGAAAACTTCTCGAGCGAGGCCACATAGGCCAGATCGAACAAGAGCTTGAGCCGCATGCCGTCGGCCTCGCTGTCGCTGGCGTCCTCGAGCTTGAAGGGGTTGGTGAGCGAGTCGAGGTACTGCGTGAGCTCGCTGTTGCTGGGCGGCTGACCAGAGTAGCCAAGCGAGACCTGGGCCAGCCCGGTGACGCCCGGCTTGACGCTGCGCACCCGCTCCTCGAAGAAGGGGATGGCGAGGATCAGGTTGGTGAACAGCTCCATGCGCTCGGGGCGCGGGCCGACCAGGCTCATCTCGCCGCGCAGGACGTTCCAGAACTGGGGCAGCTCGTCGAGGCGCGTGCGCCGCAGCCACCGCCCGACCCGGGTGACGCGCGGATCGCCCGGCGTGGCCAGCACCGCCCCCCGTCCCTTCTCCGCATCGGTCTGCATGGTGCGGAACTTGAGCATGTCGAACTCATCGAAGACGAACTGTCCCACGCGCGGCCCCGGCCCGACCAGCTTCCCCACCCGCCGCTGGCGGTAGAAGATGGGGCCGGGGGAATCGATGTAGATGGCGGCGGCGATGAACGGATACAGGGGCACGGTCAGCGCCAGGCCGACCAGGGCGCTGGTCACATCGAGCAAGCGTTTGGTGATGCGAACCGCCAGCGTCACCGAGCCATCTTAACAAAAACCACACAGAAAAACGGTATATGGCGGACGTCAGCGGGCGCGGGAGATGCCTGGGAGCCCTCCGAACGCAAAGCGGGCCCACACCGAGCAGGAGCGCCCCGGAACAGAGGGATTCCCCTTCAAGCAAGTTGACAGCGCCGCAGCTTTCGGTACCTTGTAGGAGTGCAGCGGGCATCCACCGTCATCCTGCTCCGCTTCCAATCGGATCTGCGCTATCGCAACCTGGTGCTGCGCGCCACGCAGGCCGCCGCCAAGTTGGTCGGTCAGGGCGATCACCCGGTGTTCGATGACGAGGTGGTCGCGGCCTGCAGCGAGGCCTTCAACAACATCGCGGTCCACGCCTATCCCGAGACGCCCGGCGAGGTAGAGATCCAGATCGAGGTCCACGAGGATGCCGTGACCATTCGCATGCTGGACCACGGGCGCAGCTATGAGCTCGACGATCAGCCCGATCCCGATCTCGAATCGTTGCCGGAGTCGGGGCTGGGGATTTTCATCATCAAGTCCTTCATGGATCAGGTAATCTACCGGCCAGGCGCACCCAACCTGCTCGAGATGACCAAACGGATCGTCTCTCGGCCCGAGCAGGCCGCCACGGTATGAAATACACCCTGATCGACGGCGAAAATGGCGCTGTGACGGTGCGCATCGAGGGACAGCTCGATGCCATCACCGTGTCCGATATCCGCCCCCTCTTCGACCAGCTCACCGAGCGGCGCCCCCGTATGGTCACGCTCGACCTGAGCGCGCTGCGGCTCATCGACAGCTCGGGCGTAGGGGCCATCGTGTCGCTCTTCAAGCGCGTGCGCTCCGACAACGGAGACTTCCATGTCCGCGGCGCGAGCGGCCAACCGCTGGCCATCTTCAAGCTGCTGCGGCTCGACCGGGTCTTCTCCCTCTAACCGGGTCTTCTCCCTCGAATCGACGACGGCACGCACGACGGGTGACCCCACGAGGGCCCTGATCATCAGGGGCCTTCGCAGGGATCCGCCGGTTGCGGGGCGCTGTTTTAGAGGAGAGAGGGGGGTTTAGAGGAGAGAGGGGGGTTCAGAGGATCTCGACGGCCAGGAGCGAGGCGTCGTCCTCGAACTCCTCCTCCGCGTGCCAGCGACAGAGATCGGTCCACAGCCGCTGCGTCGCCACCTCGAGAGGCTGGTCGTTCTCGGCCTCGAGCAGGCTGACGAGGCGCTCGGACGAGTAGGGCTCCTCGCTCTGGTTGCGGCACTCGACGATGCCATCGGAGTACATGAACAGCCGATCGCCCGGCTCGATCTGCACCTTGAGCGGCGTGAACTCGGCCTCGGGCAGGAGGCCGATGGCAAAACCGCCTTCGCCGAGCAGCGAGGCCCGCCCCTGGCGCATCAGGACCGGGCTCGGGTGCCCCGCCTGCACCATCGTGAGCTCCCGCGTCCGCGTGTCGAGCACGCAATAGAGGAGGGTGAAGTACGGCGCCCACTCCCCTTCGCTCTGGAAGCACTGATTGAGCTTGCTCACCGTCTGCACCGGATCGTGCAGCGGGATGTCGAACGGGTGCCCGGCGCCGACCGGCACCTGGCGGGCGTTCGGCACGTGCGGGCTCAGCATCCGGCTCAGCCAGATCGAGGTCAGCGCCGCCGACAGCCCATGCCCAGCCACGTCGAGCACATAGAAGGCCAGCTCGTGCTCGCTGAGGGGGAAGAAATTGAACGTGTCGCCGGCCGCGAAGCTCGAGGGCTGGAACAGCCAGTCGAACCGGACCCCCTCGAAGTCCGCCTGCCGCTGCGGCAAGAGGCTCCGCTGGATGCGCGCCGCCGACTCCAGCTCGCGGCGCAAGCTCCGATTGATGTCCACCAGCCGGGCGTTGGCCTGTGACAAGCGCCGATTCCGCTTGGCCAGCGTCTGGTAGTGCGGACCCAAGAGAGAATCGCCCTGACGGCTCGATTCCTCGACCAGGGGCCAGCTGTAGTGTGGCTCGTCGATGCGGTCGAACTTCATCGCAGCCCCCTCAGAAAACCCCTTCCATCACAACGATTATACCAAGCATAGGAGATGTAATTAAGACGACCTAATTTCACACTAAAGATCGTTCGCCACACCGTCAACGATAATCTAATACCTGAACGCAGAATGCAAACAGTCGGGCAAAGAATAAAATTACACATCCCTCGCACTCCACTCTCCCCCCGCGCCTGGCGCTCGTCGACGCGACCCACGGCCTCACCAAGTCACCCGCTGTGTGCCACGCACAAAGCGCCACAGACCCACCACGGCCGCTGCATTCATCACAATAAAAGTACGCGCCAGGCGTCCTATTTTTCCCGCGCGCGCCCCGACAAAGGCGAGCGCATAGAAGACCACTTGTCCTACCATGAGCACAGCTGTGAGCGCTGACCGCCACCCCGGCGCGGTCTCGGGAGCGAGCACACCGGCCAGCGAGGCCACCAGCATCGCCACGAGGAGCCACGGGCAGAGCAGGCGCAAGAGCTTGTGCGAGATGAACTCGAACCACAGCCCATAGTGGAAGGGCAGAAGCAGCCCCGGCAGCCGCGCGAGCAGCTGGTAATTGCCGGCCAGGGTGCGCGCCTTGCGCCCGAACTCGCGCTCGTCGTCGAACGCCTGGTCATGGGCCACCGCCTCGGGCGCAAAGACCACCCGCAGCCGGTACGCGAGCTGCAGCCGCAGCGGCACCAGCATGTCGTCGAGGATGATGTCCTCGGGCAACGGCAGGAGGTCGGTGCGTCGCAGCGCATAGAGCGGCCCCGTCACCCCCACCATCCCGCGAAAGCGCCCCTCGGCCTTGCGGATCGCGTTCTCGTACCGCCAGTACGCCCCGGCCCCCGTACCGCCCTCGAGGACCAGGTTGCCCGACACACAACCCACGGCCGGGTCGCAAAGTGGCGCCACCAGCGCGCGGAGAGCCCCGGGCACGAGCGGCTGCCGCACGTCGGTGAGCATCAGGACCTCGCCGCGCGCCCGCTCGGCCATCACGTTGAGCGCCGTCGGCTTGCCCCGGCGCCGCTCGGAGGCGATCACGCGGACGCGGGGGTCCTGCTCGGCCAGCGCCTCGGCCACCGCGCGCGTGTCATCGGTCGATCCGTCCGAGTACAAAAGGAACTCCAGACGATCGGGCGGATAATCGAGAGCCTGAAGGCTGGCCACCTTAACTGGAAGATACGCAGCAGCATTGTAAATCGGTACGCATACACTGACATATGGCAGATAAGCTGTATTCTTCCTGGGCGGCAGGGGCCACAATCGAGCCAGGAAGACCACCAGGAGGGGGTAGCCTACGTACGTGTAGGCGACGACGAGACAGCAGATGATCGCGACCAACGCCACGGGCTTACTGTCCATGCCGCGCCCTTTGTGTCAACGATCGTACATCGGCGATTCACCGCCCCACTGTAGCGACTGGGCCTCGCACGCAAGCTGACCGTGCCACTGTAGACCGTCTGTTTCAGACCCATCCCCTCCGCAGTTTCATCACTTCGGCTTGACGCCGGCCCGGGGGCCTTTCCACAATGACTGCCAGCCCCCGTGTTCTCTCTCCCCGGCATCTTCCTCCTCGTCTCGCTCATCTACGTCCGGCCGCAGGAGTTCATCGAAGCCATCCGGCCCTGGCCGCTCCTCTACGTCGCGCTCGGGCTCATGATCTTCGGCCTCGTCCTCGACCTCCGCCTGCGCCTGTCCCGCCCCGTCGCACCGCCGCAGCTCGCCATCATCTTCGCCTTCTTCGCCTGGTGCGTCGTGGCGCTCGCGCTGCGCTTCCCCGAGGAGATCGGCCGCGTCGCCTTCTTCCTCGGCATCCCCGTGGCCCTGTGCCTGGCCATCGGCGCCGGCGTGCAGACCTTCCGCGCCTTCGAGCTCGTGGCCGGCCTCATGCTCGCCCTGGCCCTGTTCCTGGCCGGCGCCGGCGTGTACCAGAACTTCGCCCCCCTCGGCTGCCACTACCCGGACCCCTCTTCCGAGGACGCGGCCTACATCTACGACGGCCGCCCCTGCGAAGAGCGCGACGACTGCCAGAGCGGCGACGCCGACCCCGACATCGGCTACGTCTGCGAGCACGCCGGCCTCTTCAACACCACCCCCATCATCGGCCGCGTGCGCTACCGCGGCGTGTTCAACGACCCGAACGACCTGGCCCTGACCATCAGCATGAGCCTGCCGTTCGCCTTCGCCTTCGCCGCCCGCAAACGGAGCGCGCTGCGCATCCTCGTCCTCATCGTCAGCCTGGGCCTCATCGTCCTCTGCACCGTCTTCACCCAGTCCCGCGGTGGTCAGGCCACCTTCCTCACCGTCATCTGCATCTACGTCTACCGGCGCTACGGCTGGCGCGGCCTCGTGGCGGCCGGCATCGCCGGCCTGCCCGTCCTTCTCCTTGGCGGCCGGAGCGGCGAAGAGGCCGATGAGTCCTTCCTCGGTCGTGTCGAGGCCTGGCACGAGGGCCTGCTCATGTTCCGGTCCTGGCCCATCCTCGGCGTGGGCCAGGGGCACTTCCTCGACCACCACTTCCGCACCGCCCACAGCTCCTTCGTCCTGGCCATCGCCGAGCTCGGCTTCCCCGGGCTCGTGGCGTGGAGCTCGATGCTCTACCTGTCGGTGAAGATCCCGCTCTCGGCGCTGCGCCACCTCGAGGCCGATCCTCGCCAGGCCCCCGAAGTGGCGCGGATCTGGGCCAAGGCGCTCCTCGCCTCCCTCGCGGGACTCCTCGTAGGCAGCTCGTTCCTGTCCTTCGCCTACCACGTGGCGCTGTGGATCCTGGTCGGCATGACCGGCGCCTTCGCCGTCGCCGTGCGCCGCCACGCGCCCGACTGGCGCATCACCTTCGACCGCAGCGACCTCGTGAACGTCATCGTCATCGACATCGTCGCCACCATCGGCATCTACATCTACGTGCGCCTCAAGCTGGGCGGGATCTTGTAACCGCGGCCCGTTCCGGCGCCCCGCAGGGACTCGATCCCTCGATCCACCGAAGAGCCCTGCCCGCCCCGGACAGGCGACGAGCGAGGAGCGTGATCCGCACCGGGAACGGGCCTGGAGCACCGCATGCATTCCCCAGAAACATGAGGCTCTCGGCACGATGGCTGCTTTTCCCAGGAGCGATCGCGGCGCTCCTCCTCTCCAGTCCGAGCCATGCGCAGGACTATGATCCCTTGAACCCCGGCACGGCCGGCTCGCCGCCCGGCCCCGGCTGCCAGATCGGCACCAGCGGCTGCTTCCCGAGCGCGCCACCCGGCCCCGTGACTCCGCCCGCGGATCCCGGCGCCACCACCGAGCGTCCCCCCGCCACCGTGACGACCGAGGAGGTCCCGTTCTATGGACGCCTCCCGGCCGCCTCCAGTAACGTGCCGCCGGTCGTGAACGCCCCCGGGGAACAGCAGCGGCAGGCGGCGGAACAGACACGCGCGCAGGCCGAGCAGGACCGGCAGCAGCAGCAACAGCTCCTCCATCAGATCGAGGAACAGCAAAACCTGCTCGATGCGCAGCAGCAGCAGCTTCAGAACCAGCAGCAGCAGATCGAGGAGCTCCGGCAGCGCGAACGGCAGGCCGAAGAACTACGGCAGAAGATGCAGCAGAAGCCCACCCAGGGGACAGGAACAGGAACAGGAACAGGGGCAGGAGCAGGAACAGGAACAGGAACGGGCACGGGGACGAACGCCGGGCCCGGCGGGAATCAGCCGCCCGCCGCCCAGCCCGGCCGCCCGGCCCAGACCACACCGCCCTCCCCCGCCGGCAACACGCCCCAGCAGCAGCGATAGTCCATCGCCCACGTCGAATCTCCCCCACCAGTCCACGCCCAGGCGCTCAGAACGTCACTGGCAACGATGAGAGGCCGCGCAAGACCAGGTTCTTCCGCCAGACCGGCTGCCCATCGCCGAGCGCCAGCCGGGGCAGACGGCGCAAGAGGGCCCCGATCGCCACCTGCCCCTCGAGGCGAGCCAGCGGCGCCCCCAGACAATAGTGGATGCCGGCGCCAAAGGAGAGGTGGTCATGGGCGTTGCCGCGCAGGAGGTCGAGCTCGTCCGGCGCGGGGAAATGCTCGGGATCGCGGTTGGCGGCGCCCAGGAGGGGCACCACCAGATCCCCCCGCCTCATCGCATGCCCGCCCAGGAACTCGTCCTCCAGGGCATAGCGCATCGCCAGCTGCGCCGGGCTGTCGTAGCGCAGGAGCTCCTCGACCGCCTGGGGCAAGAGCTCCGGTTCTACGCTGAGCATGTCCTGGGCCGCGGGATGGGTGAGGAGCGCCAGCATGCCATTTCCTATCAGGTGCACCGTCGTCTCGTGCCCCGCCGTGAGCAGGAGGCGGCACGTGGACAGGAGCTCCATCGTGCTCAGCTGGTCCCCGGCGTCGTGCACCCGGGTGAGCTCGCTGATGAGATCGGCCCGCGGCACGCGACGGCGCTCCTCCACGATCGCGCCCAGATACTCGTCGAGCGCGAAGACGGCCTGCTGGACCCGGGCCGCCTCGTCGGCACCGGCCAGGGGGTTCAGCACCGAGATGAGGTCCGAGGACCAGCCCTGGATGCGGTCCCGGTCCTCGGGGGGGATACCGAGGAGCTCGGCGATGACGATGACCGGCAAGGGGAAGGCAAAGTCCCGGATCAAGTCCATGTGCCCCTGCCCCTCGACAGCGTCGAGCAAGTCCTCCGCGATCTCGGCGATGTGCGGGCGCAGCTCCTGCACCGTGCTCGGCGTGAAGGCCCGGCTCACCAGCGCGCGCAGGCGCGTGTGGTCCGGTGGATCGTGGAACAGCATGCTGCGGCGCCGGTCCGCCAGCGCCGCCGCCTCCTGGGGGCAGAGCGCCAGCTTCTCCGGCGGCAGCACCTTGTCCCCCTCGCGGCCAAAATGCTTGCAGCGCAGCACCGTGGAGGCCAGGGCATGGCCCGTGACGAGCCACGCGCCGAGGCCGAAGAACCCCGGCACCCACAGCACGGGATCCGTGCGGCGCATGCGCTCGTAGAGCGCGTACGGGTCGGCCAGGAATTCATCTCCCAGCGTGGCGAACGAGCCGGCCAGTCCCGGACCCGGGTCCGAGAGAGGGCTCGCGGGGACGTTGGAATCGGTCATGGACCTTTTCTCCTCGTCGGCGGCAGGGGAATACAGAACACCACGGGAGAAGCTGCTTCGCCATGGCCCCGATCAAGGGGGAAAGTGATTTTGCTGTCCGCCGAAGCGGCCCAACACCGGACGATACCGGCAGCGCGCCTGCCCCGACGCTCCGGCTTCGTGGCATGGGCCGGGTCTCCCCCGACTCGGCATGCCCCTTGCGGGTGCCTTTGCACGAGAGAGCCGTGATGCGGCCAGGGCCCCATACGCGGCCGATACAGGACGAGCGAGCGCACTCGCTGGGAGCGTAGGGATGGAAGCGCAGAAGGAAGGCGGCGCCGTGGGCGAGCGGAGCATCGCCGCCATCGAGGGACGCACCGGGCTCGATCCCATCAGCAAGGCCCTGGGAGCGGCGATCGCCATCGGCTTCCAGCTGGTGGGACGCACCGGGAGAGCATCGGCAGCTGTCGGACCTCGTGGCCCTGGTCGAGGGGATGGATCCCTCCTCGCAGGAGTTCCTCAAGTACTTCGACGCCCTGGTGAGCGCCTTCGAACATCACGCCAGCGCCGAAGAGCGGCACATGTTCCCCGAGGTGCGCGCGCAGCTCGGCGCGTCAACGCTCGAGGCGCTGGGGGCACGGCTCGCGCGGCGCCAGGAGGAACTCCGCACGAGGCGGGCCCCACGCCTCAAGCGGGCCCTCCTGCGCGGGCTCTTTCACGTGCGCCGCTGGCTGCCTCCACGCGCAGCGGCAGCCCGTGGGCCGAGCCAGGCATCGCCGAGCCGATAGACCGCGGTTGGGGCCGCGGGCGTGGCCCCAACCGCAGGACAGGCTAGCTCGTCGCGCCGCGGCCCCGGCGCTCCAGCTCCTCGACCCGCTGCGTGAGCCGCTTCATCGCCGCCGCCACCTTGGCCAGCGCATCGGCCAGCTGACCCACCTCGTCCCGCGCCTCCACGTCGAGCTCGAGCCCCTCGAGCTGCCCCCCGGCGAGCTGCTCCGCGCCCTTGCGCAGCTTCGCGAGCGGCCCCACCATGCGCCGCGCCAGCACCGAGCCCACCAGCGCCACCAGCACCCAAGCCACCCCGAGCGCCACCGCCGCCCCGCGCACCACCCGCGCCCGCGTCTCGTTCACGTAGGGATCCAGCTGGTGGTCCGCCTCCACCAGCGCCACCACCGTCCCCGTGGCGTCGCGCACCGGCGCGTAGGCCGAGATCCACCAGCCGCTCTTGTCGCGATACACCCCGCTCGTCGTCACCCCCGAGCCCTCGAACGCCTGCCGCATCGCCGGGTTCAGGTCATAGCCGTCCCCGAGGAGCGGCTCGTCCTTGCAGGTGATGCCAAAGCGCGTGCGCTCCCCCTCGCGGTGCAGCGTGTAGAGGTCGGTGCTCAGCCGGAAGCTCGACCGCACCTCCCGCAGCGCCGCCTGCACCCCGCGGTAGTTATCGTCGTCGAAGCTGTGGCTGCGGTACACCTCGCGCACCTTGTCGCCGTCGAGCTTGCGCGCCGCCACCTCCACCACCGCCGACAGCTGGCGCCCGAGCAGCTGCTCCACCTCGCCGCCGATGCGGCCGCTGAACTGGAAATACAGCACCACCGCCACCAGCACCCCCACCGCCCCCACCAGGGCGACGAGCAGGGCCAGGAACTTGGTGCCGAGCGAGCTCTTCATCTACTTCATCTCCGGGAAGCCGAGATTCACGCCGCGGTGCCGCGGGTCGGGCCAGCGGCTCGTCACCACCTTGCCGCGCGTGTAGAAGTGGATGCCTTCCTTGCCGTGGACGTGGGAGTCGCCGAACAGCGAGTTCTTCCATCCACCGAACGAGTAATAGGCCATCGGCACCGGGATCGGCACGTTGATACCCACCATGCCCACCTGCACCTCGTTCTGGAATTTCCTCGCGGCCCCGCCGTCGTTCGTGAAGATCGCCACCCCGTTGGCGTAGCGGTTCCGGTTGATGAGCGCCATCGCCTCGTCGTACGTGCCGACCCGCACGACCGACAGCACGGGCCCGAAGATCTCGTCTTGATAGATCGTCATCTCCGGCGTCACCCGATCGAACAGGCAGGGCCCGAGGAAGAACCCCTCCTCGTGCCCGGGCACGCGCAGCGTGCGCCCATCGTCCACGAGCGCCGCCCCCTCGCTCACCCCCTTGGCCACGTACGACGCCACGCGCGCATGATGCTCGCGCGTGATGAGCGGCCCCATCTCCGAGGCCGCGTCCGTGCCCGCCCCCACGCGCAGCCGCGCGATGCGCTCGCGCACCTTCGGGATCAGCCGGTCGCCCGCGTCCCCCACCGCCAGCACCACCGAGATCGCCATGCAGCGCTCGCCCGCCGAGCCATAGCCCGCGCTCACCGCCGCGTCCGCCGCCAGCTCGAAGTCCGCGTCCGGCAGCACCACCATGTGGTTCTTGGCCCCGCCGAGCGCCTGCACCCGCTTGCCCGAGCGCGTCCCCGTCTCGTAGACGTAGCGGGCGATCGGCGTCGAGCCCACGAAGCTCACCGCCTGGATGCCCGGGTGATTCAAGATCGCGTCCACCGCCACCTTGTCGCCGTGCACCACGTTGAACACCCCGTCCGGCAGCCCGGCCTCCTTGAGGAGCCGCGCCGACAACATCGCCGCCGACGGATCCTTCTCGGACGGCTTCAAGATGAACGCGTTCCCCGCCGCGATGGCCAGCGGATACATCCACATCGGCACCATTGCCGGGAAGTTGAACGGCGTGATCCCCGCCACCACTCCGAGCGGCTGGCGGATCGAGTAGCTGTCCACCTCGGTCGACACGTTCTCGGAGAACTCCCCCTTCAGGAGCTGGGGCAGACCGCAGGCGAACTCCACCACCTCGAGGCCGCGGTTCACCTCCCCGAGCGCATCGCTCGCCACCTTGCCATGCTCCTCGGTGATGAGCGCGGCCACCTCCTTCTTGTGGCGTTCGAGCAGCTCGCGGAACGCGAACAGGACGCGGCTCCGGCGCGCGAGCGACGCCTGACGCCACTCGACGAAGGCCGCCTGGGCCGCCTCCACCACCGCGTCGACCACGGCCGGCGAGGCAAAGGCCACCTCGCCCGTCTTCTTGCCCGTGGCGGGGTTGTAGATGTCACCGCGACGCTCCGCGGGACGCTCATCCAGCTTGCCGGCGATCCAGTGCTGCACGTACCTCATGAAAGCTCCTTGGATGGAGCTTCATTCCTACCACGGCCTCCCCCGGCGACGCGCGGGAATGTGGGCAGGAGTCGCCACCCACCCGCACAACCTCTGGCCCTAACCAGGAGGCAGACAATTTCTCTTGATCGTCTCGCCCGGCAGGCGAACATGTGAACATGCAGAGACTCAAGCTCACCGACATCCTGCTCGGCCTGCGCGACCTCTTCGACAAGCGCCTCGCCGATCTGCGCCTCACCAAATCCGGCAACTTCTACGAGCCGCTCCTCGCCGAGCAGCTCTCCGCCATCACCTCCCTGCCCCGCCAGCTCACCGGGCATACCCCCCTCGCCGACGAGCTCGAAGCCATCGACAACATCCACGACGGCTTTGGCGGCGCCGTCTTCTTCATCACCGAGGCCTACCTGCGGCTCCCCGGCACCGGCAAGGAGCTCGTGGACGCGGCGCAGCGCATCCGCCGCGCCTTCATCCCCTCGCTCGCCGAGCTCGGCGCGAGCTACGCCATCGAGGCCGAGCGGGCCATGGAGCGCAAGCCCCTGCTCGACAACCTCAAGGACGATCTCCAGCGCTTCCCCGTGGCCGGCTACGGCACGCTCTACGACGTCGCCAAGGGCTTCCTCAGCGCCGGCGAGCAGCTGCACCAGCTCCTCGGCGATCGGACCGACATGTCCCCGAACGCGCGCAAGGAAGCCACGACCCTGCGCTCCGCCACGGTCGGCCTGCTCACCCGGTTCCGCGAGGACCTCGTGCGCGAGCTACAGCGCAACCCCGCGTTGCCGCGCGACCTCGAGCAGCGCGTCTTCGCCTACTTCGACACCCTGGAGAAGATGCAGACCCGCAGCACCGCCCCCATCGGCTCCCCTTATTGATGATGTGATCGAGCGGCTGCTCGATCCGACTCACGCCCCTGCCGCCCCGGCCTGCAACTGCGCCTCCGCCTGCGCCTGCCGGCGCGTGCGGTAATACCAGCCCAGGCGCAGCCCGAGATAGCAGAGCCCATACACCAGGCCCGCGCCGATGATGCCCCCCCATCCGCTCCGCCCGTAGCGCACCGCCGCCGCGGGCAGGGCCGCCAGGACCGTCGCGAGACCGATCGGGCCCAGGGTCGGCACCGCCGCGAGCGAACGAGCCACGCCGAGCGTGCGCCGCCCGCGCCGCAACATCACCACCCGCGACAGCCCTTCGCCCACCAGCCCGCCCCCGATGGCGCCCGACAGGCCGAACAGGTGGATCCCCGCCAGCACGAGCCCCGCGGTCAAGGCCGCCCGCACGCCATTCCACACGAACAGAAAGCGCATGTCCCCCCGCGCCCGCAGGAGACCGTCCACCGGGTACACCCACATCGGCAGCTCCAGCGTGGCCAGAAAGAACAGCGGCACGCTCGTGTCGTAGCGATGGGTAAAGAGCAGCGGCAGGAGCTGCCCCCCGACGAGCCAGCCCATCACGGCCCCGGGCCAGAGCACCGAGGCCAGCTTGTCCACCGCGTCGTCCCACTCCGCCAGGCTCGCCACCGATCCGTCGGCCGGCCGCGTCCCCCCCGGCACCCCCTTCACCGCCGCCGGCGCCGCCTCCGGCGTCGACGCCGCTGAGCCCTGCTCCGCCGCCCGCAGCTGACTCAGGCGCATCACCAGCACCTCGGCGATCGGCGCGAAGACAATGTCCACCACCGGCAGATGGAACAGCGCCACCGAGTACACCGCGAACAGGCCCGGCGTCACGTAGGCCGACACCGCATACGGCGCGAACTGCCGCTGCGCCACATAGAGCAGCACCGACCCGGCGAACGGCAAGGCATAGGCGAGCTGGGCACGGAACCGCGCCATACTCGGCGTCGCCAGCGGCAGGACCCGCCCCACGAGCAGCAGCCCGAGGATCAGCACGCGCGCGCCGGCGTAGCACGCCGCGCCCCAGGCCAGGCCGACGATCCCGCCCGAGCGCGCCCCGACCAGGAGCGCCGTGGCCCGGAGCGCGTCGTTCGCAAAATACGAGACCGCCGCCGCGCCCACCCGCCCCTCGCTGAGGAGCGCGGACTCGATCGGCGCCGCCGCCAGCGTCCCCGCCGTGAGGAGCGCGAGCGGCGTACGCAGCCGCGCGAGCGTCCCGTCGCCGAGCCAGCCGCCCAGCCAGGGCGCGCCGCACCACAGCGCCACCCCGGCGAAGAACGCCAGGAAGGCCAGCCCGCCCACCGTCTGCACCACGTAGGCCCCGCGCTCCCGCCCGCCGCCCGGCAAGAAGTAATACAGCGACTGGGAGAGCCCGATCTGACCGACCAGCAGCACCGTCTGCGACACCAGGAACAGCTGCTTGTAGGTCCCGAAGCCGCTCGGATCGAGGAGCCGCGCCAGCGCGAGCGGCAAGACGAACGTGAGCGCCGTCGAGGCCACCCGGCCCACGAACAGCGGGCTCGCCTGCCGGGCCAGCTTCCCTACTGGAGAGCCCGTCGCCATCCCGGCACCATCTCGGCGTAGAGAGCGCACACGCGCTCGACGAAACGAGTCATGCTGAACTCCGCCTCGGCGCGCGCACGCGCCGCCCGCCCGAGGCGCGCGGCCCGCACCGGATCGTCCATCAAGGACTGCGCCGCCCCCGCGAGCTCGATCGCGTTGTCATGCGGCACGACGACCCCCCCCGTGCCGTGCCCGACCACATCGGGCAAGGCATCCACGGCCGCGACCACCACCGGGCGGCTACTGGCCATGGCCTCGGCCGCCGCCAGGCCAAAGGGCTCCACACGCGAAGGGGCCCAGGCCTGATCGCAGGCCGCGAGCACCCGCTCCACGTCATCGCGCAGGCCGAGGAAGCGCACTCGCTCGCCCACACCGAGCTCCCGGGCCATCCGCTGCAGCGCCCCCGTCAGAGGACCATCGCCGACCAGCAAGAGCTCCACGTCGCGGCCCGCCTGGGTCAGGCACGCCAGGGCGTGGATGGCGAGATCCACGCCCTTGTCGTGCACCATGCGAGCGATCATGCCGATGAGCTGGCGCCCCGGAGCGCCCCCCAGACCCAGCGCCTGACGCGCCGCCGCCCGCTCGATCCCGGCGAAGCGACCGAGATCCAGGCCGTTGGGGATGATGCGCATACGCTCCTCGGGCGTCGCCTCGGCCCGGATCACGCTCTCGGCCACGCTGCTCGACACGGCGACCCGCATGCTCACCGGCGAGATGCGGTGGAGCCCGCCGAAGAGGATGCGCTTGAGGTAGCGCCGCGGATCGTGGCGGCGATCATTCAGGATCATATGATCGTTGAGCACCACCTGCGCCCCGCCCGCCGCGGCCGCAAACAGAATGGGCGACGTGATGCGCACGAAGTGCGCGTGCACGAGCGCGGGCCGGAGCCGGCGCGCCAGGAGCGCCACCTGGCGGGCGGCGCGATGCGGACGGGTAAAATCGATCGTGTCCCAGCGCGCCCCTGCGTCCCGGAGATCGGCCTCCACCTGCGGGATCGGCCGCGCCGAGAAGAGGAAGTGCGCCACCAGGCCGCGGGCGCGGAGGTGGCTGCTCAAGGCACAGAATTGCTGCTCGAGCGACCCGCGCTTCTTCGGATTGAGGTCCGCGATCACGAGCAAGGGCCGCAACATAGGCGAAGGCTGCGTCAGCATGCCGCCATCACTTTGCAAACGGCGCGCACAGTCGCTCCTGGAGCGAGCCGTGCGCCGCGCAGCCCCCCGCGCGGAAGCAGGACGGCCCCATGGCCCCGCTCGTTCCTCTCCAGGGGAACCCGCCTACCACCGCGCCGACCTGCGTATAGCGAAACCAGCCGATGACAAAAGCGGATCGCCGCTTGACGACATCCCAGGGTCGGTTAGCTTCGGGGCCATGCTCATCGTCCAGAAGTACGGCGGCACCTCGGTCGGGTCCGTCGAGCGCATCCACGCCGTCGCCCAACGCTGCCTCGCCACCCAGCGCCAGGGCCACGACGTCGTGGTCATCGTATCGGCCATGGCCGGCGAGACCAACCGCCTCCTCGCGCTCGCCCGCGCGGTCAACGACGATCCGTCCCCCGAAGCCGAGCGCGAGCTCGACGTCATCGCCGCCACCGGCGAGCAGGTCTCCGTGGGCCTCGTCTCGCTCGCCCTCCACAAGCTCGGCGGCAAAGCCCAGTCCTTCCTGGGTGCCCAGATCCGCATCCTCACCGACTCCGCCTTCACCCGCGCGCGCATCAAGTCCATCGACGCCGCGCGCATCCACGAAGCGCTCGGCCAGGGCAAGATCGCCGTCGTCGCCGGCTTCCAGGGCATCGACGACGACGGCAACATCACCACGCTCGGCCGCGGCGGCTCGGACACCTCGGCCGTGGCCATCGCCGCCGCCCTCGGGGCCGGCGCGTGCGAGATCTACACCGACGTCGACGGCGTCTACACGACCGATCCCAACATCTGCCCGAACGCGCGCAAGATCGATCGCATCAGCTACGAAGAGATGCTCGAGCTCGCCTCGCTCGGCGCCAAGGTCCTGCAGATACGCTCCGTCGAGCTCGGCATGAAATACGGCGTACACATCCGCGTCCTCTCCTCCTTCATCGACGCATCGGGCCCCAAGGCCGGAGACATCCACTCAACAGCGGGGACCTGGGTCGTCCCCGAGGAGAAACAGATGGAACACGTGCAGGTGGCCGGGGTCACGATGGACCGCAACGAGGCCAAAGTGACGCTCATCGGCGTGCCGGATCAGCCCGGCGTGGTGGCGCGCATCTTCAAGCCGCTGTCGGAGGCCAACATCGTCGTCGACCTCATCCTGCAGAACATCTCGGCGACCGGCCGCACGGACGTGACCTTCACCGTGCCGCGGGGCGACCTCAAGCGCGCCGTGGGCCTCATCCAGCAGGAGCTGCCCGAGCTCACCGAAGGCGGCATCCGCACCGACGATCAGATCGCCAAGGTCTCGGTGGTCGGCGTCGGCATGCGCTCCCACGCCGGCGTCGCGCAGCGGACCTTCGAGCTCCTCGCCAAAGAAGGCATCAACATCCAGGCGATCTCGACCTCGGAGATCAAGATCAGCGTCGTCGTCGAAGCCAAGTACGCCGAGCTGGCCGTACGCGCCCTCCACGACGGCTTCGGCCTCGGCGACCCCGCCGCCACCCGGTCGTAACCAGGGCCGCTCCGCGCTCTGGAGCCGTCCCGGGAGTTGACCTTACCCTGCCGGCGATCAAGCATCTCCGGCAATGGGCGGGAAGAACTGGTCATCGTGGCCGACAACGACGTCCGCGATGACATCGTCGAGTTCTTGCAGCAACGAGGGCATACCGTGCACCGGGTGCGGGACACCCTGGGCGAGGACGCAACGGACGATCAAGTCGCCCACCTCACCAACGATCTCCGAGCCATCCTGATCACCGGCAATCATCGGCACCTCAAGGTGCGAATCACCCGGAGGCCCGAGTACAACCACCAGCGATATCGCCATGCAGGCCGCATCAGCTTGACCTGCCGGCAGCCCCTCGGACCCGTGCGGCTCCGATACTTCATCGACCTGCTCGAGGCCGAGTACGAGCATCAGCGACACCAGGGAGACAGGCGCCTGATCGCGGAGATCGCAGACGATTACGCGAAGATCGAGCGGTAGGACGCTTCAAGAAGCGTGGCGATGGGGCTCGGTTCGATGCTCATCGCGCAGGGCCGCTTCCACATCGGCATCGGTAAGAGACGGGAACTGCTTGCGGATGTCCGCCGCGCACATGCCCGACGCAGCGAGCTCCTGGATGGCAGCCACGGGGATTCGGGTGCCGGCGATACAGCGAACCCCACCCTGGATCCCCCGTCGGGCAGAGATCTTCCCGATGGTCTCCGGCGGTCGTCTCCGGATGTCGGTCACATCCCGTTCGACCTGACCAGCGATCTGTTCGAGGCGGATGACCTCACGCGCGAGGGCCTGTCCGACGGGCTCGGAGCTGATGGCCGTCCCCGTGTTCGGATCGTCGAACACAGGGCGGCGGCCCTCGATGCTGAAGACGAGCGTGGACCAGGGGTCGTCATACCGCACGTGCAGCCACGTGCCGAGCTCCTTGAGCGCCTGGCGTGAGACACCGCGCCTGCGGAGCTCGGCGATGGTGCGAAGCGCGACGAGGTCGCGGAACGAGTACAGGAGAAAGCCATCCTCGCTCATGAACTTGGGACGGAAGAAACCGTCTTTGGCCCATCGGCGCAACTGGGTGACGGAGAGACGGCTCACTCGTACTGCGGTCTCGATCCCGAATGCCCTTATATCGCGCTGGCCCTCCATGAGGGAGAACGTAACAGCCACTTTCATCCCTCGCAAGTCCCGCTCCCTCCCCCTCTCCTCGACCTGCTGCCTGGCCTGGAGGGATCGGCTCGCTCGCCCAGCAGAACGCCGCCGAGCCCCCGCCACCGACGGAGGACCCCATCCTCATCTACACCTCGCCCTTCCCCTGGGGAGCACGATTTGGTATCCCCGTCGCCATGACCACGCCCCGCCCGAGTGCCGAGACACCGCTCATGCGGCAGTATCTCGAGGTCAAGGAGCGGTACCCCGACTGCATCGTCTTCTTCCGCGTCGGCGACTTCTACGAGCTCTTCTTCAACGACGCGGTGACCGCCGCCCGCGCCCTCGACCTCACGCTCACCACGCGCGACAAGGGCAAAGAGGACGCGGTGCCGATGGCCGGCGTCCCGCACCATGCCCTGCGCCAGTACCTCGGCAAGATGATCGAGCGTGGCTACAAGGTGGCGATCTGCGATCAGGTCGAAGATCCCAAGCTCGCCAAAGGGATCGTCCGCCGCGAGGTGACGCGGGTGGTGACGCCCGGGGTCCTCATCGACGAGGAGCAGCTCGAGGCCAAGGAGAGCTGCTACCTCGCCGCGATCGCGCCCGGCGCAGAGTGGCAGCGGGTGGGCTTTGCCTACCTCGACGTCTCGACCGGGGAGTTCGCGGCCACCGAGCTCGACGGCGCGGCCCTCGAGGATGAGCTGGCGCGGGTGGGGCCGCGCGAGCTCCTGATCCCTCCCAGCCTCGAGTCCTCCCTGCGCCAGCTCATCGGTCAGGGCCGAGCGCTGACCGAGTTCGTGCCCGCCGAGACCGCCGGCGCCGACACTGGCGCCGGCACGGATGCAGCCCTCCTCGAGGACCTCTTCGGGGCGAAGATGGAGGCCCTCGGCCTCGCCTCATGGCCGCTCGCGGTGCAGGCCGCGGCCACCTGCGTGCGCTACGCGCGTTCGACCCAGCCCGCCGGGAGCCTCCCGCTCCACCGGATCCGCCCCTATCAGCCGAGCGAACACCTCGTCATCGACGAGACCACGCAGCTGCACCTCGAACTCTTCGCGCCGCTCTCCTCGCCCGCCTCCGGCCCCGGCGGCGGCATGGCGCAGGGCGAGCTCCGGCGGCGCGCCACCCTGTTCGGCATCCTCGACCAGACCCGCACCGCCATGGGCGGCCGCCTCCTCCGCCGCTGGCTCGGCGCCCCGCTCCTCGGCCTCGCCCCCATCCGGCGGCGCCAGGACGCCGTGGAGTGGCTCGTCGAACACGCGGCCCTGCGCGCCACCCTGCGCGCCGAGCTCGGCGAAGTCTACGACCTCGAGCGCCTGTGCGGCCGGGCCATGCTCGGCGTGGCCACACCGCGCGACCTCGCGGCCCTGCGCCGCTCGCTCGAGCGGCTGCCCGCGATCGCCCAGGCGCTCGGCGAGAGCGTGGGCCCGTGCATCGGCGCCATCGGCGAGCTGCCCGAGCTCCTCGGCCCCCGGCCCGACTCCGACCTCGCGGCCGACGTCGCCGCCGACATCGCGGCCACCCTGGTGGATGATCCCCCCGTGCAGTGGGCGGCGGGCGGGATCATCCGCCGCGGCGCCGCCGCCGAGCTCGACGAGATCGTGGACATCGCCGAGCACGGCAAGGAGCGCCTCCTCGGCATCGAGGCGCGCGAGCGTGAGCGCACCGGCATCGGGTCCCTCAAGGTCCGCTACAACAAAGTCTTCGGCTACTACCTCGAGATCACGCGCACCCACATGGCCCGGGTCCCGGCCGACTACGTCCGCAAGCAGACCCTCGCCAACTGCGAGCGCTACACCACCCCCGAGCTGACCGAGTACGAGAGCAAGATCCTGGGCGCCGAGGAGCGGCGCGCCGCGCTCGAGCAGGAGCTGTTCGCCGCCCTGCGCACGCGCGTGGCCGCGCACGGCGAGCGGCTCCACCGCCTCGCCGAGGTCGTCGCCATCCTCGACGCCGTGGCCGCGCTCGCCGACGTGGCGCACGCCGGCGGCTACGTGCGCCCCGAGGTCGACGAATCGAGCCGCCTCGAGATCACCGAAGGGCGCCACCCCGTCGTGGAGAAGCTGGCCGCGGCCGGCAAATTCGTCCCCAACGACGTCGCGCTCGACCCCGACGACGCGCAGCTCATGGTCATCACCGGCCCCAACATGGCCGGCAAATCGACCGTCATGCGGCAGGTGGCCCTCATCGTGCTCCTCGCGCAGACCGGGTCGTTCGTGCCCGCCACGCGGGCGCGCGTCGGTGTCGTCGACCGCATCTTCACCCGCGTCGGCGCCTCGGACAACCTGGCGCGCGGCGAGTCCACGTTCATGGTGGAGATGCGCGAGACCGGCCACATCCTGCGCCACGCCACCCGCCGCTCGCTCATCCTGCTCGACGAGATCGGCCGCGGGACCTCGACCTACGACGGCGTCTCGATCGCCTGGGCCGTGGCCGAGTACCTGCACGATCGCATCGGCGCGCGCACCATGTTCGCCACGCACTACCACGAGCTCGTCGCGCTCGCGCGCTCGCGGCCCCGGGTCCGCAACTGGCAGGTCGCCGTGCGCGAGTGGAAAGACGAGGTCGTATTCCTGCATCGCCTCGCCGAAGGCGGGGCGAGCCGGTCCTACGGCATCCAGGTGGCGCGGCTCGCCGGCCTCCCCCAGGTGGTCATCGAGCGCGCCCGCGCCGTGCTGGCGGCGCTCGAGCGCGGCGAGGATGCCTTTGGCCGCGCCCGGCCACTGGCCGGCATACGCCAGATGGAGCTGTTCGCCGCCCCCGTGGCCGAAGAGGCCCAACCGGAGCCCCCCACGCCGCCCCCAGGACCCTCCCCAGCGGGGGAGTCGACCCTATCGCCCGCCGCCGCCGGGGTCCTGCGCTCGCTACGTGAAGCAGACCCCGATGATCTTTCGCCCCGCGCCGCCCACGCCCTGCTCCAGGAGCTACGGCAGCGTCTGCTGGCAGGTTGAAACAGCATCAAGGCAGGGTCGTTCTGAGGCTAGGGGGTGTCGTTCTGAGGCTAGGGGGTGTCGTTTTGTGCCTAGGGGGTGTCGTTTTGTGCCTAGGGGGTGTCGTTTTGTGCCTAGGGGGTGTCGTTTTGTGCC
>DATAGU010000272.1:0-20637 GCA_036263495.1 Polyangia bacterium
GCTCGCATCAATGGTGCCCTCTACTCGGATGGTGTCGCCTGCAGCGATGACGAGAGGATAAGGGCCTGTGACCTGCAGGATGGCCCCGGCTTCAATGGTCAAGTTTCTAACCGCCAGAACTGCGACGGTGTTCGATGCTCCGCTGCCTGCGTCTTCTATCCCTCCATCACGGCCCTGTTGGGCTTCGAGTTGGGAGATGCAACCGGTGGGCACGCTCTTGCCGTCCAGTTGACCCGTGCCCGTGTCGAACGTGTGCATTGGGCCTTCAAGAATCGAAGCATCGAGGGGGAGGAAGAGGCCATCTAAGAGAGAGGAGGCAGAAATGATCAGATCACATGTTCCATTGGCGAGATAGCTTTCGGGGACGTGTGAAATCGGGGGGCGTGGCGGGCCACTATCGAGATTGATACCCCCCACCTTGAAGCAAGCCGATGTAAGCACAACGCTGCAGATCCACCAACGCATGAGGGCCATCATACCGGATGAGCGTCCACGGGCCGAGGAGATAGAGCAGGTGATCTTCTCATGCCTCGGAGATGCGTGGTGCTCACGGTGCTATCGTAACGAGTGATGCAATTCACCGTCGACATTCTCCCCACGATGCCACTCCACGAGCCACTCCGGCTACGGTCGCTGCGACGTGCCAAATACAACCAGCTGGTCGAACTGGGCGTCTTCGCCAACGAGAAGATCGAGCTGTTGCAGGGGGTTTTGACGTCAACGCCCAGACCGTCACCGTCTATCGCAACCCCGACGGCGGCGCCTGGACGGAGATGAAGCGCCACAACCGCGACAAAACCCTCACCCTCGCATCCTTCCCCGACGTCACCGTGGCGCTACCAGACCTCTTCCCCCAGCGCTGATCCCCCGCACCCCGCTCAGCTCAGCCGTACGACTCGTGCATGATGCGGTCCTCACTGACCCCGATCTCCTCCAGCGCCGCAAAGCTGCTCTCCAGAAACCGCGGCGCCGGCTCGACACCCTTCTCCCTCGCCACCTGCCGATCAAACGGCCCGATCGCGGGCCCGCACGCAAACACGACGCACGAGTCCGGATCCGGGATCGCCTCGCGCAGGAGCTCCACGCTCACCCGTCCCTTGCGCACCCGCGGTCCATACAGCGCCGGATCCTCCTCCCGCGTGAGCGAGTGGTAGATGCGCACGCGGCCTTCGTGCTGCCGCTCCAACTCCTGCAGATCCCTCCGGAAGATGACGTCGTCCCATGTCTTGTTCGAGTACACCCAGGTGTGCCGGAGCCGCGGGTGATGCTGGAGCGCGTACTTCATGATGGAGAAGTTGGGCACGCTGCCCGAGCCGGCGCACACGTGCACCAGGTGATCCGTCCGGGTCTCGATGTCCGGCGGGAGGACGTACGGGCCGGTGAAACCGGTGACCACCATGCGGGTGCCCCGCGGGGTGCTCCTCACCAGGAACGGCGACAGGAGCGGCGGGTACTTGGTCAGGCCCGAGACGTAGCGCTCTTCCTTGACGGTGACGGCTAGGTACTTCTCGTCGGGCGAGGAGCACATGGAGTAGGCGCGCGGGGGCTCGCGCTTGCCTTTGACGTCCTCGAAGAAGGCGATGAACCGGCCGAGCGCCTCGAACTGGTGTGGATCGATGGTGAGGAAGTGGCCGGCCTGGTAGTCGAGTCGATCGTTGCCGGTGAACAGGACGAGGGTGACGGTGTCAGGGGTCTCGATGACGGTCTCGGCCACCATGACTTCGAGCTGTTTGATGCGCCGTCGGCTGGTCTCAACGGGGGATGCGGAGGGGGCGACCATGTCTGTCGTGTATCACGGTGACGCGGGGGATGAGGGGCGAAAAGGTGGGTGCTGGCCTCCCGGGCCGGCGCTCTCACGGCTTGGACATGGGGGGGACAAGGGGATACGGCAATACAGCTGATAGGGCTCGCTTCCTGCTAGACTAGGGCTGTTGGATATTCTCTGCTGTCCAAGAGTTCGGGTGGGGCACTGACATGGAACCTTTTGGCATGATCTCGGGCGCGGTCGTGGCCGGTCGCTATGAGCTGGTGGAGTGGGTGGGACAGGGCCGCAGGGGGACGTATCGCACTCGCGATCGTCAGACGGGGCGGGTGGTGGCGCTCAAGATGCTCGGGGCCGAATCGTCGGCGCAGGATACGGTGCGTCTCGTGCACGAGTCGCAAGCGCTGGCGGAGCTGCGCCATCCGGCGATCGCGCCGTTCTTCGATCACGGGGCCACGCCGGAGGGGCAGCACTTCGTGGTGATGGAGTGGCTCGAGGGGGAGGACCTGGGGCGGCGTCTGGCCGAGCGGCCGCTGCGGGTGGCGGAGAGTCTGGCGCTCCTCGGTCGCGTGGCGGAGGCGCTGGCGCTGGCGCATGAGTGCGGCATCGTCCACGGGGATCTCCGGCCGAGCAATCTCCTTTTGCGAGGTGGGCAGGTGGAGCGGGTGACGCTGATGGACTTCGGGCTGGCGCGGGGGGGGCTCGGGATCAAGACGGTGAGCGGGACGGAGGAGGTCATCGGTACGCTGAAGTACATCGCGCCGGAGCAGGCACGCGGGGAGCGGCGGGTGGGGCCGGCGGTCGATGTCTTTTCGCTCGGCTGTGTGCTGTACGAGTGTCTGACGGGGACGCCGCCGTTTGCGGGGGACCACATCTCGGAGGTGCTGGCCCGGGTGCTGTGCGAGGAGGCGCCTTCGCCGCGGCGGCTGCGGCCGGAGTTGCCGGCGGCGCTCGAAGGGCTGCTCGAACGGATGCTGGCCAAGGACCCGATGGATCGTCTGGGCAGTGGTCGGGCGGTGGTGGCGGTGCTCGGGCAGCTCGAGATGCTGCCGGCCGACGCGGAGATGACGCCGGTGATGTCGCCGGGGCCGGCGGTGGGGGCGGGGGAGCAGAAGCTGGTGAGCCTCATCCTGGCCAAGCCCGCGGGCCGCAAGGGGCAGGGGACGGCTTCTGAGGGGACGGGGAGGGCTGCGAAGGGAGTGAAAGAGAAGATGCCGCCGCTCGAGACGATCGAGCCGCTCCTGCGGCCTTATGGGGCGCGGGTGGTGCGGCTGGCGGATGGGTCGATCCTGGCGACGATCTCGCAAGTAGGGCAGACGGCGGCGGACCAGGCGGTCCTGGCCGCGCGGGCGGCGCTGCTCCTCGGGGAGCAATTGTCCGGGGGAGGGGTGGCGCTGGTCACGGGGCGGGTGGCGGGGGCGGAGAGTGAGTCGCTGGGGAGGGCGATCCGGGCGGCGGTGCTTCTGGTGCAGGCGCCGGAGGGAGCGGCGGCGGGGGCAGGGGCCCGGCCGGTGTGGCTCGATGAGCTCACGGCGGGGCTGCTCGACACTCGCTTCCATGTGCGCGTGATCGAGGGGAGGAGGGTGCTCGAGGGGGAGCGCCCCGACGAGACGCGGCCGTTGCTCGGGCGGCCGACGCCCTGCGTGGGCCGCGGGCAGGAGCTGCAGTCGCTCGAGATGTTCTACGATGCCTGCGTCGAGGAGGAGGCGGCGCGGGCGGTGCTGGTGTTGGCGCCTTCGGGGGTGGGGAAGTCGCGGCTACGGCATGAGCTCTTGCGCCGGCTCGAGGAGCGAGGGGAGCAGTTCACGCTGATCCTCGGGCACGGCGATCTGATGCGCGCGGGTGCGGCCTATGGGCTGCTCAGGCAGGCGCTGCGCGACTGGTGTGCGCCGCGGGAGGAGGAGCCGAGCAGGGACGCCGCGGCGCTGCAGGCGCGCTTCTCGGAGCGGGTGGGGCGGCATGTGCCGGCGGCCGAGCGCCAGCGGGTGGTGGAGTTTCTGGGGGAGCTGTGCGGGATCGCCTGTGCCGGTGGGCCTCCGGAGGTCGATGGGGATGGGCTCGACAGGCCCGCCCCGCAGAGTCCGCAGCTGCGGGCGGCGCGCCAGGACCCGCGGCTCATGGGCGAGCAGGTGGCGGCGGCGTGGGTGGACTTCCTGCGCGCGGAGTGCGCGGTGCGGCCGGTGCTCCTCGTGATCGAGGATCTGCACTGGAGCGATGCGGCATCGGTGCACCTGGTGGATGCGGCGCTGCGGGATCTGGCGGAGCGTCCTTTCCTGCTGCTGGCGCTCGGGAGGCCGGAGGCGAGGGAGCTGTTCCCGCGGCTGTGGGAGGGGCGCAGTGTGCAGGAGCTGTATCTGTCGGGGCTCAGCCGCAAGGCGAGTGAGCGTCTGGTCCGGGAGATGCTGGGGGCACGGGTGGCGCCGGAGGTGGTGGCGCGGATCGTGGATCAGGCGGGAGGCAACGCGCTGTTTCTGGAGGAGCTGATCCGGGCGGAGGCGGAGGGGGCGCGGGAGGAGCGTCCGGGGACGGTGATGGCGATGTTGGAGGCGCGCCTCCTGCGTCTCGAGCCGGGGGCCCGGCGGTTGCTCCGGGCGGCGAGTGTCTTTGGCCAGACGTTCTGGCGCGGCGGGGTGCAGGAGCTGCTCGGTTCGGGAGGGGACGCGCAGGAGCTCGATCGCTGGCTGGAGATGCTGGTGCGGGCGGAGATCATTACGCGGGAGGGCGAGAGCCGGTTTCCGGAGGAGGCGCAGTTCGCGTTCCGTCATGTGCTCCTCCGCGACGCGGCCTACAGCCTGCTCGGGGACGAGGACCGGCGGGTGGGGCACCTGCTGGCGGGGCAGTACCTCGAGCGGGTGGGAGAGGGGGATCCGGTGCTGCTGGCCGAGCACTTTCAGCGCGGCCGGGAGCGGGAGCGGGCGGCGCTGTGCTTTGTCCAGGCGGCCCGCCGGGCGCTGGCCAGCTCGGACAATGAGGGGGTGCTCGAGCACGTGGCCCGTGGGGTGGCGTGCGAGGTGTCGGGGGAGACGTTGGGGATGCTGCGGTGCCTGGAGGCCTGGGGGCTTCTCTGGGGCGGGAAGGAGGGGCCGGAGGCGGCCTACGCGGCTGCGGCCGAGGCGCTCCGCTTGCTCCCGGCGGGCAGCGCGGAGTGGCACCGCGCGGTGGGGGTGCTGCCGATGGTCGCGAGTCACGTGGGGCCGGGCGAGGTCCTCGGGCACATCCACCGGCTGGCCGAGGTGCGTCCGCTCGCGGGGGCGGAGAGCGCGTTTCTCGAGCCGGCCGCGAGTGTGTTGGTGATGGCGAGTGTGCTGGGGATGCGGCAGATGGCGGGGGGATTTCTCGAGCGCGGGGAGAGGATCTGCGCGGGGCTCGATGAGGACGAGGCGCGGGTGCATGGGCTCCTGCAGCTCGGGACGCTGTGGTATCGGCTGCTGCTGGAGGGCGATGTCTATGGTTACCGAATGGCGGCGCAGGCGGCGATGGAGGCGTTCGCGCTGGCCGGAGATCGACGCTATCAATGCGCGATGCAGGGGCACCTGGGGTGTGGGCAGATGATGCTCGGCGACGTGGCGGGGGGCGAGGCGGTGTGCCGCGCTGCGCTCGGGCAGGCCGAGCGGCTCAAGGAGCCGATGGTGCGATGGAGTCTCCTGGCGCATTTCATCCTGGCGCTGGCCGATACGGGGAAGGCGCAGTACGTGGCGGAGATCGAGGGGCTCGGAGAGGAGCTCTTGAAGGTGAATGGACAGCCCAATTTATGGGTGGGGATCACCCATGTGGCGCTGGCGATGGCGGCGATGGTGCGCGGGGACCTGGGACGGGCGGAGGAGGCGGCCCGCCAGGCGGTGGCGGCGATGATGATGGCGCCGACGGGGCAGCCGCTCGGCTCGGCCACGTTGAGCCGGGTGCTGCTCCTGCAAGGGCGGGTCGCGGAGGCGAGGGAGGCGGCGGCCCAGGGGGTGGCGGCCTTGCAGTCGGTCGGTGGGACCTGCTTCATGGATATCCGAGCGTATCTAGCCTGGGCCGAAGCGGAGCAGGCCGCAGGGGCGGACCTGGAGGCGCGGGCGGCGCTGGTGGCGGCCCAGCAGCGCATCGAGCAACGCGCTTCGCGGATCCCGGAGGCGGCGATGCGGGAGCGCTTCATGGGCGCGGTGCGGGATCATGGGCGGGTGTACGAGTTCCTGGTCGGTGGGGCGTGGTGATGCGGTGCGGCTGGCGGATGGCGGTGGGCTGCCTGGAGGTCGCCGTGCCCCATGGGATCTCGTCGGTGGTAAGCTGCCTGTGACTGGCTGTGGAAAAAGGCTTGGACGTCGAGAGAATTCCTAGGGGTCATCCGCCCTTGAACCTGATAAACTAGTCTTGAATCATGTCAGCTGGGCATCAGATTTTAGGGGCATAGTGAACCTCGATACGGTATGGAGAAGAGGTGGCGCGCGGTGGCCCTGCGGGCGCGCCTCCGATAAAAGAGAGTGAGCGTGGATCCCTGGATGTTGGCCCCCGGCACGCTGGTGGCCGAGCGATTCGAGATCGAAAGCCTTGCCGGCAGCGGGGGGATGGGGATGGTGTTTCGTGCGCGCGACCGCTACACGGGCGTGCTCGTCGCGCTCAAGGTGCTCTCCTCGAACGCGACGGTGCAGGACACGGAGCGCTTCTTGCGCGAAGCGCAGGTGCTGTCCGAGCTGAGCCACCCGGGGATCGTGGCGTATGTCGCGCACGGTCGGACGCTGGGCGGGCTGTTCTATCTGGCCCTGGAGTGGCTCTCGGGGGAGGACCTGGCGCAGCGCCTGGCGCGGCAGCCGCTCACGGTGGCGGAGAGCCTGGTGCTGGTGCGCGGCGTGGCCAACGCGCTCACGACCATGCACCGGCATGGCGTGGTGCATCGCGACATCAAGCCGAGCAACCTGCTCCTGCGTGACAACAGGGTGGAGCGGGTGACGCTCCTCGATTTCGGCATCGCGCGCGGCGGGAAGGCCTCCTGGTCGGTGACGCCGACGGGGGAGGTGGTGGGGACGCTCCATTACATCGCGCCCGAGCAGGCGCGGGGCGAGCGCCAAGTGACGACGAGCGCGGACGTGTTCGCGCTCGGCTGCGTGCTGTTCGAGTGTCTGACCGGGTCACCGCCCTTTGCCGGCGAGCACGTGGCGATGGTGCTGACTCGCATCATGTACGAGGAGGTGCCGCCGCTGCGGCGGCTCCGGCCGGAGTTGCCGGAGGTGCTCGAGCGGTTGCTCGCACGGATGCTGGCCAAGCAGCCGGAGCAGCGTCTGGGAGATGGCACGGCGCTCCTCACGGCGCTCGGCGAACTCGAGCTGCCCGAGCAGCTGGGGCTGTCGAACCTGCCGCCGCCCCATCCGCCGCTGGCCACGGAGCAGCAGCTGGTCAGTGTGGTCATGGCGATGCCGCTCTTGCCGGTGGGCAACCCGACCAAGACGCTGGACCTGTCGCAGGGGAGCGGACAGGCCATCAAGCGACAGGCGGAGCTGCAGCAGAAGCTGCAGCCGTTCGGAGCCAAGGTGGAAAGGCTCCCGGCCGGGACCATGCTGGTGTCGATCGTGCGCGATGGGGAGCCGGCTACGGATCTGTCAGCGCATGCGGCGCGGGCGGCGCTCGCGGTGCGGGAGTCCATGCCCGAGGCCGCGGTGGTGGTGGCCACGGGGCTCGGGGTGATGACGGAGACGTTGGAGGGGGAGGCGCTCGATCGGGCGACGCACCTCCTCGTCGACAAGATGGGGCTGGGGGCGGTGGCCACGCCCGAGATCTGGCTCGACGAGTTGACGGTGCGCCTGCTCGATACCCGGTTCCATGTGCGGCGCGGGGCCGGTGGGCTCGCGGTGCTCGAGGGCCGGCGCGCGGGGCCCGGGGAGACGATGCGGATCCATGCGCCGCAGACGAACCTCGTTGGGCGCGAGCAGGAACTGCAGATGCTGCGGATGCTCTTCGGTGGCTGCACCGAGGAGGGCGGGGCGCGGGCCGTGCTCTTGACCGGGCCGCCGGGGGCCGGCAAGTCACGGCTACGGCGGGAGCTGTTGCGGGTCATCGCGGCCGAGGAAGGGACGGCCGAGATCTGGATGGCGCGCGGGGAGCCGGTGGAGCGCACGACGGCCTACGGGATGCTGGGGCGCGTGGTGCTCGATCTGTGCGGCGTGAAGGAGGGGGAGGAGCTGGCCCCGGCGCGGGCGCGGGCGCTCATCGCAGAGCGGGTGGCCCGCCATGGACACAAGGATGCGGCGAAGCAGCAGCAGGTGACGGAGGGGCTGGCGGAGCTCTGCGGTCTCACCGAGTCGAATGAGGCGGGCGCGCAGGGGCAGGCTCGTCCGGATGCGGGCGCGCTCGAGGAGCGGGTCTCCGCGGCCTGGGTGGAGTTTCTGTCCGCGGAGTGCGCGGCGCACCCGGTGGTGCTCGTGCTCGAGGATCTCCAGTGGAGCGACGCGGCCTCGCTGCGTCTCGTGGACGTGGCGCTGCGTGAGCTCGGCGATCGGCCGCTGCTCGTGCTGGCCCTCGGCCGGCCGGAGGTCAAGGAGCTGTTCCCGGGGCTTTGGGAGGGACGTAGTTTCCAGGAGATCCGGCTACCGGGATTGAGCCGCAAGGCGAGCGAACGGATGGTGCGCGACGTCTTGCGCGAGCGGGCGACGCCCGAGGCGGTGGCGCGCATCGTGGCCCAATCCGAGGGGAATGCGCTGCTCCTCGAAGAGTTGATCGGGGCCGCGATGGAGGACGGCGGGGAGCTGCCGGATACGGTGCTGGCGATGCTGCAGGCGCGCTTCCTCAAGCTCGAGCCTGGGGCCCGGCGGGTGTTGCGGGCGGCCAGCCTCTTCGGTGAGACGTTCTGGCGCGGCGGGCTCCTCGAGCTGCTCGGGCCCGAGCGTCAGACCGAGGACGAGATCGATCGCTGGCTCGGCATCCTGGTGGAGGGCGGCGCGGTCGTGCGCAGCGCCGAGAGCCGGTTCCCGAACGAGCCGCAGTTTGCGTTCCGTCACGGGCTCCTGCGCGATGCGGCGTATAGCCTGGTGCCGGAGGGGGATCGCCGCGTGGGGCATCGCCTGGCAGGGAGCTATCTCGAACGCGTGGGCGAGCGCGATCCTCGGATCCTGGCGAATCACTTCGAGCGTGGCGGGGAGATGAAGCGGGCGGCGATGTACCATGCCCAGATCCTCTCCGCGCAGGGTTGAGTCCGATCCTCTGGTTCAGAGGACTGAGAGACCTCAGACGTCCGCCGGGCTGACGAACCGTCCAGGTCGGGCGGCTTCTTTCCTTTCAGAACGTTTCAGAAGGGTCGATAGGGCATAGGCGATACCCGCGACCAGCAGACGCTGGGCAGGCCCCGTCCGGCTGGAGGGCGACCGAAGAACTGGAGTAAGTCCGCTGAATCGTGATAGCGTTTAATAGAAATTTCCGTCGAAAGTCTTCCTTGGAGCGTGGAAATGCTTAGGGACCAGGGGAGGCCTGGTTCCCCTGGCTGGTGGGTCACATGCTCGAATGACACCAACGCTCACACGCATCGCTGGGACCTCCCGATGGAGGCGAAGCCTGCGGGCAGCGGAAAGAGCGGAGGACGGAAGGCCTGAGCGGATCAATGCGCGTGAGCAGTGTTCTAGACGGCAAGCTGGACCTTGCGGCCCTGACCCCAGGGACCCTGGTCGCCGAGCGCTTCGAGGTCGAGGACCGCATCGCAGGCGGTGGGGGACGGGTGTTTCGCGCGCAGGATCGCGTCACGGGGGCACGGGTCGCGCTCAAGATCCTGCCGGGGCGGCCGAGCGAGGAGCTGTTCGAGGAGTTCTCCGCCCTGGGGGCGCTGCGCCACCCGGGGATCGCGGCGCCCGTGGCCTTTGGTTGGATCTCCCAGGGGCACGGGAAGGCGGGCCAGGCGTTCGTGGCCACGGAGTGGGTGGAAGGGGAGAACCTGGCGCGGCGTCTCCTGCGCCAGCCGCTCGATTTGAGTCAGAGCCTGGTCCTGATGAGGTCGGTGGCCGAAGCGTTGGCGGCGCTGCATCAGCGCGGCCTGGGCCACCGCGGCATCAAGCCGAGCCATCTGCTCTTGCAGGGAGGTCAGATCGAGCAGGTCGTGTTGCTCGATGCGGGGCTGCCGCTGGGGACGCTGGCGGTGCGGACCGCGACGTTCACGGAGGAGGTGGGGGGGGCGCTCGAATACACGGCGCCGGAGCAGGCGCGGGGCGAGCGGCGGGTGGGACCCGAGGCGGATGTGTTCGCGCTCGGCTGCGTGCTCCATGAATGCCTGACCGGGGCCCCGCCGTTCACGGGGCGCAGCGCGGCGGTGGTGCTGGCGCGCATCCTGTGCGAGGACGCGCCCTCGCTGCGGATGCTGCGCCCGGAGATGCCGGAGTCGGTGGAACGGCTGCTCGGTCAGATGCTGGCCAAGGAGCCGCACGAGCGTCTGCGCGATGGGGAGGCGGTCCTGGCCGCCCTCTCTGCGGTCACCGGGGCCCTCGCCCAGCGGGTCATGGTGCCGGGGCCTGCCCCGCCGGCGCCGCTCGGGCTCGAGCAGCGGCTGGTGAGCATCCTCCTGACCACGCCGTGCATGACCGAGGAAGGATGGGTCCTCCCGGACCTCCAGGGGCCCGAAGGCATGGAGGAGAGGCTCGCCGCCTGCCGCGACGAGCTGCAACATCTCCTGCGTCCCTATGGGGGACGGGTCGATTGCCTCGCCACGGGATCCATCCTGGCGACGCTGGCGCCGCTCGGGTGCACGGCGGCAGACCAGGCCGTGCAGTCGGCCCGCGCGGCCCTCGTGCTGCAGCAGCGGCTACCAGGGAGCACGGTGGCCCTGACCATGGGGCGGGGGGTGGTGGCGGGGCACCTCGCCCTGGCCGAGGTGGTGCAGCAGGCCGTCGATCTCTTGCTCGAGGGGGAGATCGCCGCGGCCGGCGAGGGGGACCGGCCCCGGATCTGGCTGGACGCGCTCACGGCCGGGCTGCTCGAAGGGCGCTACCGGGTGCGGCGGACGTCGGAGCGCCCGATCGAGCTCGAGGGGGCCTGGGACGATCCGGATGCGCCGCGGCTCCTGCTCGGGCGGCCGGCGCCGTACGTGGGGCGCGAGCAGGAGCTGTCCACGCTCGAGATGCTCTACGACGCCTGCGCGGGCGACGAGGTGGCGCGCGCGGTGCTGGTCCTGGCGCCCTCGGGCACGGGGAAGTCGCGGCTGCGCCAGGAGCTCGTGCGGCGCTTGCAGCGGCGCGGGGAGCGGATGCAGGTGCTCATCGGCCGGGGGGATCTGATGCGCGCCGGGACGGCCTATGGGCTGCTCTCCCAGGCGCTGCTCGGGTTGTGGGAGGAAGAGGCGCCGGCGGAGGGGCCCCGCGATCTCGGCGAGGCCGGACTGCGGGCCTGGTTCGCGGAGCGGGTGGGACGGCACGTGCCGCGGGCCGAGCGGAGCCGGGTGGTGGAGTTCCTGGGCGAGATGTGTGGTTTTCCGTCCCCCGACGAGCCGAGCGCGCAGCTGCGCGCGGCGCGCCAGGAGCCGCGCCTGATGAACCTGCGGGTCGCCGAGGCGTGGGTGACGTTTCTGCGCGCCGAATGCGCGCGCGCGCCGGTGCTGCTCGTGCTCGAAGACCTGCACTGGAGCGACGCGGCCACGATACGCTTGGTGGACGTGGCGCTACGGGAACTGGCAGAGCGGCCGCTGCTCGTGATGGCGCTGGCGCGGTCGGAGGTCAAGGAGCTCTTCCCGCGGCTGTGGGAGGGGCGGAGCGTGCAGGAGCTGCACCTGGCCGGGCTCGGGCGCAAGGCGAGCGAACGCCTGGTGTATGAGATGCTCGGGGAGCGGGCGACGCCCGACGTGGTGGCCCGGCTGGTGCGGCAGGCCGGCGGCAACGCGCTGTTCCTCGAGGAGCTCATCCGGGCGGCGGCGGAGGGGGCGGGGACGGCGGCGGGGGAGGCGCTGCCCGAGACGGTGCTGGCGATGCTGCAGGCGCGCTTTTTACGCCTCGAGTCGGGGGCGCGGCGGGTGCTCCGGGCGGCGAGCGTGTTCGGCGAGACGTTCTGGCGGGGCGGCGTGCAGGAGCTGCTCGGGCTGGAGGAGCACCACGGGGAGGAGCTCGACCGCTGGCTCATGGGCCTGATGAGCGGGGAGGTGATCGTGCGCCAGAGCGTGTCGCGGTTTCCGGGCGAGACGCAATATGCCTTCCGGCATCAGCTCTTGCGGGATGCGGCCTATGCTCTCCTGCGCGCCGAGGATCGCATGCTGGGGCACCGCGCCGCGGCGCGCTACCTCGAGCGGATGGGGGAGACCGACGGGCTCGTGCTGGCCGAGCATCACCGGCGAGGTGGTCTCTGGTGACGGGGCGGGGCCGCCGCAGAGCCGTGGGGGGCTGAAGTGGACTCCTGGATGATCCAGCCCGGCACACTCGTGGCCGAGCGCTTCGAGATCGAGAAGCGCGCAGGGAGCGGCGGCATGGGGGTGGTCTTCCGTGCCCGGGATCGCCACACCGGGCTGCCGGTGGCGCTCAAGGTCCTGCCGGCGGAGTCGACGCCGCAGGACACCGAGCGGTTCATGCGCGAGGCGCAGCTCCTGTCGGAGCTGCGGCACCCGGGCATCGTGACATACGTGGCGCACGGGCGAACGCTGCAGGGGATGTTCTACCTGGCGCTCGAGTGGCTGCAGGGGGAGGATCTCTCGCGGCGGCTCGAGCGCGGTCCGCTCGGCGTGGAGGACAGCCTGACGCTCGTGCGGGTGGTGGCGGACGCGCTGGCCACCATGCACCGGCACGGCATCGTGCATCGCGACATCAAGCCGAGCAACCTGCTCCTGCGCGACGGGTTGGTGGAGCGGGCGACGCTGGTGGACTTCGGCATCGCGCGCGGCGGGTTGTCGTCCTGGTCGGTGACGCGCACGGGCGAGGTGATGGGGACGCTCCATTACGTCGCGCCCGAGCAGGCGCGCGGCGAGCAGCGGGTGGGGCCGAGCGTGGACATCTTCGCGCTCGGCTGCGTGCTCTTCGAGTGTCTGACCGGGGCGCCGCCGTTCTCGGGCAAGAACACGGCGGTGGTGCTGGCGCGCATCCTCTACGAGGAGGTGCCGCCGGTGCGGCGGCTCCGGCCGGAGCTGCCGGAGGTCCTCGAGGCGCTGCTCGGGCGCATGCTGGCCAAGGACCCCACTCAGCGCTTCGGCGACGGCGAGATGCTGGTGACGGCGCTGCGCACGATCGACACCACGAAGGAGCCGGTGGGCGCGTCGCCGCCGCGGCTCATGCTCGAGACCGAGCAGCGCCTGGTGAGCATCATCATGGCCACGCCGCGGCCCACGCTGGCCGGCGAGACGGTGACGGTCAACCTGACCGAGGACGGCGGGCTCATCGCGTCGCAGCGGGTGGCGCTCGAGGCGTTCTTGCAGCCGTTCGGGGCGCGCGTCGATCACCTGGCGGGCGGCACGACGCTGGTGAGCGTGGCGCGCGCGGGGTACACGGCGACGGACCAGGCGGTGCAGGCGGCGCGGGTGGCGCTGGCGCTGCGCGATCACCTGCAGGGCTCGGCGGTGGCGCTCACCACGGGGCAAGGGCTCCTGTCCGAGCACCTGCCGACCGGGGAGGCGCTCGAGCGGGCGGGGCAGCTCGTGCTCGAAGGCATCGAGCGGGTGACGACCGAGGGGGCGCAGGTCTGGATCGACGAGCTGACGGCCGGCCTCATCGATGGGCGCTTCGACGTGCGTCAGGTGGAGGAGATCGGCTACGTGCTCGAGCGGGAGCGCGTGCGCAGCGACGAGACGCGGCGGCTGCTCGGGCGCCTGACGCCGTTCGTGGGGCGCGAGCAGGAGCTGCAGCTCCTCGAGATGAGCCTGGCCAGCTGCCTCGAGGAGATGGCGGCGCGCGCGGTGCTGGTGACCGGGAGCCCGGGGGTCGGCAAGTCGCGGCTGCGGCGCGAGCTCTTGCGACGCCTGCGGGAGCGCGAGGAGGCGGTGGCGGTGCTGCTCGGCCACGGCGAGTCGCTGCGCGCGGGGACGACCTACGGGATGCTGGCGCGGGCCATCTCGGATCTGTGCGGCGTCGGCGAGGGCGTGGATCTCGGGATCGGGCGCGCGCGCTTCGGGGAGCGGGTGGGGCGGCACGTGCCGGTGGCCGAGCGGCAGCACGTGATCGAGTTCCTGGGAGAGCTGTGCGGCGTCCCGTTCCCCGACGAGCAGAGCCCGCAGCTCAAGGCCGCCCGTCAGGATCCGCGCATCATGAGCGATCAGGTGACGGCGGCGCTGGTGATCTTCCTGCGGGCGGAGTGCGCGGTGCACCCGGTGCTGCTCGTGCTCGAGGACCTGCACTGGGGGGATCCGGCGACGGTGCGGCTGGTGGACGCGGCGCTGCGCGAGCTCGGGGATCAGCCGTTGCTCGTGCTGGCGCTCGGGCGGCCGGAGATCAAGGAGCTGTTCCCGCGCCTCTGGGAAGAGCGCAAGATGCAGGAGATCCGGCTCGCGGCCCTGGGGCGCAAGGCGAGCGAGCGGCTGGCGCGCGAGATGCTCGGGGATCGCGCCACGCCCGAGACGATCACGCGCATCGCCGCGCAGGCGGGGGGCAATGCGCTGTTCCTCGAGGAGCTCATCCGGGCGGTAGCGGAGGGGGCCGGGGAGGCGCTGCCGGAGACGGTGCTGGCGATGCTGCAGGAGCGCTTCCTGCGCCTCGAGCCCGGGGCGCGGCGGCTGCTCCGCGCGGCGAGCATTTTTGGCGAGATGTTCTGGCGCGGCGGGCTCGTGGAGCTGCTCGGCGCGGAGCGACACCTCGAGAACGAGATCGATCGCTGGCTCGAGATCCTGGTGGAGACCGAGACCATCGTGCGCCAGGCCGCGAGCCGGTTTCCGGGGGAGGTGGAGTTCGCCTTCCGTCACAAGCTCCTGCGCGACGCGGCCTACAGCCTGCTCACGGTAGAGGACCGACGCGAGGGGCACCGCCTGGCGGGGAGCTACCTCGAGCGCATGGGCGAGAGCGACGCGCTCGTGCTCGGGGAGCACTACCGGCGCGGCGGGCAGCGCTGGCAGGCGGCCTCGTTCTATGCGCGGGCCGCGGCGCGGGCGCTCGAGGTGAGCGATCTGGAAGGGGCGCGGGACTGCGCCGAGCGCGGGGTGGCGTGCGGGGCGATGGGGGAGGTGCTGGGGACGCTGCGCGGGGCGCAGGCCTGGGCCT
This sequence comes from Polyangia bacterium, assembly GCA_036263495.1. Taxonomy (GTDB): domain Bacteria; phylum Myxococcota_A; class Polyangia; order Palsa-1104; family SHYY01; genus DATAGU01. The sequence continues at coordinate 14,875 of DATAGU010000272.1, forward strand.
GCTTCTGGAGCGGCGAGCTGGCGTCGGCGCACACGATCGGCAGCGAGGCGCTCGGCCTCCTGCAGGCGGGGGACCGGGCCTGGTATCAGATGCTGGGCCTCGTGCTGGGCGCGGCTGGGATGCTCGGGCGGCGGGATTCGTTCATGTCCTTGATCCGGATGCTCGGCGAGGTGGAGCCGCTGCCCGGGGCGCGCGGCGCCGAGGTCGAGCCGGTGATGGCCGTGGTCATGTCGATGGGGATCACGGGGATGCGCGAGCTGGCGGCGAGCTTCCTGCGGCGCAGCGAGGAGGCCGGGGCGCTGCTCGGGGACAACGAGGCGCGCGCGCACGGGATCGTGTACCTGACGCGGGGCTGGTATCGCCGCTTCGTGGAGCATGATCCGTGGGACCAGTGGGTCGCGGCGCAGGCGGCCTGCGACGCGTTCGCCGCGGCGGGGGATCAGCGCTTCCTCGCGCTCGCCGAGGGGCTGCGGGCGGCGTCGGCGCTGAAGCTGGGCGACCAGGAGGCGGCGATCGCCGACTTCCGCGGCGCGCTGCAGAAGCTCGACCGGCTCCAGGAGCCGCTGGTGATGGCGTCGGTGCGGGGGGACCTGGCGCTGGCGCTGGTCGAATCGGGGGTGCCCGAGCACGTGGCCGAGGGGCGGGCGCTGGCCGAGGAGCAGCTGGCGCAGAGCCCGATCGCCTGGTGGTGGGGATATGCGCGCTGCACGCTGGCCGTGGCGCTGGCGGCGCTCGGCGATCTGGCGGGCGCGGAGCGGGAGGCGCGACAAGGGCTGGAGCTGGTGGCGGCGGCGCCGGCGACGCGGCCGATGGCGATCGCGGTGCTGCTGCGGGTCTTGCTCGCCCGGGGGCGGGAGCAGGGGCAGGCGGAGAAGATCGCCGAGTCGCGGACGCTGGCGGGGGAGGGGCGGGCGCTCCTGGAGTCGCTGGGGGGGACCTGCTGGATGGACGTCCGGCTGGAGCTGGCGATCGTGGAGGCGTACGAGGCGGCGGGGGAGGTCGAGGAGGCGGGGCGTCTCCGTGAGGCGCTGCGCGGCAAGATCCTGATGCGCGCCGAGCGCATCGCCGATGCGCGGCAGCGCGAGCAGTACCTCCGGCGGGTGCCGGACAATGCGCGGGTCCTGGAGGACCGAACGGGTTGAATCCCATCCGGTGCTCTGGGGATCGCACAGGCGCGTGACGTCGGGGGCGGCCCCCCTTACGTGGCGGGAGGACGCGGTGCCGCGCTTGGGGTGACGTTCGTAGGCGCCGAGGGGAGTTATCCTGAGGTGTCCATGCGTGAACCTGCGTTCCCATCGCGGCCGATCGTGATCGCCGGCCCTACGGCCGTGGGGAAGACGGGTCTGGCGCTGGAGGTCGCCGAGCGGTGGAACGCCGAGATCGTCTCCTGTGACTCGGTGGCGGTCTACCGCGGCTGCGACGTCGGCGCGGCCAAGCCCAGCGCGGCCGAGCGCGCGCGCGTGCCGCATCACCTGCTCGACGTCGCGGCGCCGGATGAGCGCTTCAGCGCGGCGGATTACGTGGAGCACGCCGACCGGGCCATCGCCGAGATCAGTGCCCGAGGGCGGCCCGTGATCGTGGTCGGGGGCACGGGGCTCTATCTCCGCGCGCTCGTCGATGGGCTCTTTCCTTCGCCGCCGCCGGATCCGGTGTTCCGGGCGGCGCTCCGCGAGGAGGCGGAGCGTCTCGGCTGGCCGGCGCTGCATGCCCGGCTCCAGGCGCTGGATCCCGCCGCGGCGGCGCGGATCGCGCCGACCGATCCGGTGCGTATCGAGCGCGCGCTCGAGGTCCATGCGCAGACCGGCGAGCCCATCTCCGCGCTCCAGGCGCGCTACCGCGCCGAGGCCAGGCCGCGGTATCGGACGCTGACCCTGCTCGTGGATCCCGGGCAGGAGGAACTCGATCGCCGCATCGCCCTGCGCATCGAGCGCATGTTGGCACAGGGGCTGGTCGAGGAGACGCGCCGCCTGGTCGCGCGCCACGGCCGCGACGCCAAGCCGCTCGCCGCCGTGGGCTACAAGGAGGTGCTCGCCTTCATCGACGGGCATCTCGGTGAGGCCGAACTAGGGCCCGCGATCCAGCGCGCGACACGGCACTTCGCCCGACGGCAGCGCACGTGGTTCGCCAAGTACGAGGCGCACCGTGAGCACGTCCATCCGGTCGCCGCCCCAGGCGATGTGCCCTGGGACGCGATCGGCGCCTTCCTGGCAGCGCCTCCGCCGTCAGCCACCTGACTCTTGGAAGCCCCAAAGCATCTACTCGGCTCAAGTACGAAGAGACATTCGAGACGCGGTAAAGGCTTCTCAACCAGCCAGTTCTGGATCCGCGTACGTAACCGCGGGCGGCTGTCAATCTTGCGATTTCAGAAGGATTTCTTCATGGTTGTCGGGCCCGAAGTGTTCGGCCGGCGATGGGGATGAAAACGGGTTTGTCGGCCAGGAAGGAGCGCGTCGCGTGACCGATTCGAACCTGGAGGTGGTGAAGGAAGAGCCCGAGGAATCGCAGGAGGGCGAAGGTGCTCCCGAAAGCAAGCTGGCGATCCCCTTGATGAACCGCATCCGGCGTGTGCTGCCGGATGCCATCCGCCGCTTCGAGGGGCAGGAACTGGCGGTCTTCGCCTGGCGGGAGCAGGGGGGCCACCAGACGCGGACGCGCGTCCGACTCAAAGACGTGAACCCGAGATACGTGACCGTGTCGTTCACGCTCTCGTGGCAACGCGAGGGGGGCGAACCCAAAGACGTGCCGGCCGAGTTCTCCCTCTCCTCCAACCTCTGGCTCAACCTCAAGGTGTTCGGACGGAAACGGAGGAACTGGCCACTCGCGGAGTCAGGAGACTACGAGCGCTGGTACGAGGGCCAACAGGAGCTCACGTCGACGTATCCGAGGCCCAGGGGCGCCCCCGGGGTCAGCCGCCTCGGCGAGGTCTGGTACACGCAACAGCCCACGGCCTTCAGCGACGTCGGTATCTCACGGCTGGACCCGAAGAAGCTCCCCTGCGCGCCCGTCCTCGAGCCCTACTGGCCGGTCTATAAGGACGACGGCAAATGGCACGTCCGGGTGCCTGCCATCCCGCAGGACAATCCCCCGCAGGAGGCCTGGGGGGCCACGGCGCTGTGCTTCGCCATCTGGTCGATGCTGGTCATCCTCTACCAGGAGTCCCCCACCGAGAGCCAAGGCGGCGATCTCGATCCCGCCGTCTACGGGCTCCCCTCCAACGCCAGCTACCTCCCGCAGCGCCCGGTCGATCTCCTGCCGCACGTCATTCGTGATGAGCTGCAGAAGAAGAACCTCTTCTTCCCCTGGCATCTCATCGAGGCCGCCTGCTCATCGCTCAACGCCGGCAAGCACCTCCTCTTCACGGGGCCGCCTGGCTGCGGCAAGTCCAAGCTGGCCATCGAGCTGGCTCGCCATCGCCATCGCAAGAGCGGCACCGAGCCGCTCGTGGTCACCGCGTCGCCCGCCTGGAGCACCGGGGATCTCATCGGTCGCTACTTCCCGCGCAACGATGGCAAGGGTCTTGAGTTCCAACCCGGCTTCTTCCTCCGCGCCATCGACGACGATCGGTGGCTCATCATCGACGAGATCAACCGCGCCGACATCGATCAATGCTTTGGCGAGCTGTTCTCGGTCCTGGCCGGCGACACGGTCGAGCTCCCCTTCAAGCAGGCCCTCGACGACGAATCCGTGACCCCCGCGGCGACCACCGCGGCCGATGCCGGCGCGTTGGTACCGCTATCATCGCCCGAGCGGCGCGCGCTCCCCGTGCGCATCATCCCGATCGGTGAGGATCGGCAGGCCGGCGCCGAGCGCCGTGAGGAGACCGGCGGCTATCGCGACTACCAGATGAGCGCCGAGTTCCGTCTCATCGGGACCATGAACGACGCCGACCGCGCGCGGCTGCACCAGCTGTCCTACGCGCTGCAGCGACGCTTCAGCATCCTCCGCGTCGAGGCGCCGCCACCGGCGGAGGTGCGGGCCCTCATCGCGCAGCAGCAGGTCAAGGCCGACGAGCAGCTGGCCAGCCACCAATACACGTTTACGACCGGCACCAAGGGTTTCGGGGCGCGTCAGGTCCAGCTCAAGGAAGTCTGTGAGCGGTACCTCCATCCCCTCTTCGCCCGGCTCCTCGCGGAACGATCGGACCCGGCCGGCAAGAAGGATGGCTTCAGTGACCTCGTGGCCGAGCGTATCGTGGGCATCGCCACCGTGCTCGACATCCTGCGGTTCGTGGCCGAGGGGCTCCGCTGCCCTCCCGCCCAGGGCGAGACCGATGTCCTCGTCAGGCTGCCCTCGAGCGACACGAACTGTATGCACATGGCCGCCTCGTATCTGGCCATGGGCCTGGTCCTGAACGTCTTTCCTCAGCTCGACGCGCTGCCCCCCGAGCGGCTCAAGCCCGCCGTCGAACACATCATCAGCGTTTTCCGCGACAAGGAGACTGGCAAGGATCATCTCTTCTTGCGTATCGAACCCGAGAGCCAGGGCGAAGGGCGGTTCCAATTCCGGCTCGTCCCCCTCCAGGCCAGCAGCGGCGGCCTGCTCGACCGGGATGGCGACGGACGCATCTCGATCCCGGAGTACCTTTTGAGCGAACTCGAACGACAGTTCCGGGGCACCGCCGCCGCCGAGTGGCTGGAGAAGCTGCCGTCACGCCTGGCGCCTTGATCCGAGGGGCAGCCCATGAGTTCGGTCTCCTCGCAGCCCATCATCGATCTCTTCCTCCACCAGGTCGGCTGGATCGCGCCCCGCCTGCCCGATCCGAGTCGGCCGGGAGTCATCGTCTGGCTCGCCCGCCAGCTCGCCAAGGAGAGCCAGGACCGGCTCAAGCCCCTGTTCCGTCTCGACCATGAAGTCCAGCTGAATGCCGAGAAGGCCCTCATCCTGCTGCTGGCGCGCACCTGGCAGCAGCCCCGGCCACTCCGTCGCGCGCTGGAGATCCCCGAACGCCAGGTCGATTGGCCCCATACCTACCTCACAGAGATATCTCGTCCGCCCGAGCGCTACTGGACGCGCGAGCCGATTCTGGTCCCCGATCTCGAGCTGCGGGCGGCCTTGGTGACGCTGGCCTGGAACTGTATCCAGCTGCTCGAACTCGGTACGCTTGGCCGGGCTCATCAAGAGAGGCGCAATCGTCTGCAAGAAGCCGTCGCGGCCGTACCGCTCGTTGCCAGACGCTCCGTCGTCTATCAACGGCACCATGAGCAGCGGCTCCTCCAGGGGGATCCTGCAGCTCGCCAGGCAGGCCAAGCCATCGGTGCGTGGCGCACGTTCTGGCTCCATCGCTTCGGCGGGGATTCTGATCGTGCGGCGCTCCAGGAGCTGGCCCAGCGGATCGATGCGACCTACGACACGAATGCGGATGCGCTCCTCGAGCTGGTGGCCACGATGGCCATCGCGCAGGCCGCCTGCGCATGTTCGGGCCCGGATCGGCTGTTCGATGCCGGCTGGGAGATCGACGGTCCCATCGAGCACAGCCGCGGCCGCCCGGTGATTCGCTTGCGATCCGGTCCGTTCCGCTGCGGCCTGTACAAGGGCTTGCCGCATTCTCCTGGTGGGGGGAAGGAGGGCAAGGCCAAGGATGCCTTGACCCCCCTCCTACTGCAGCTCGGCGATGAGAGCACTCGTGGCAACCAGCCCGACATCGTCCTCAGTTTCTGGCGCGAGGGTCGCGAGGACGAATGGGTGGCGGTTCTGGCCGACGCCAAGCGCAACGCAAAGAAGGAGGATGACGGCATCGGATATCTGCGCAAGTCGGTCGAGCTC
>DATAGU010000273.1:0-20765 GCA_036263495.1 Polyangia bacterium
AGCTGGACTTCACCATCGCAAGAGCCGCAGGGCGAGGGCAGCGTGGCTCGCGCAGCCTGGACAAACTCCTGCGCACCTTGGGCGTGTAGAACCACGAACGGCCTCTAGCCCCGCCAGGGGCTCGGCTGCGCCCGTCCCCCTTCGAAGTTTCCCCGTTGAACCCCGTCCTACTTCAGACAAACATACTCGTCTCGTAGCAGGGCCGGACCACCCCCACACCAGATACGCCAAGGCAAACGACCATGACTGCATCCTCTACCTCGCGCTCGCGCCTCCCGCGCGGCGTGCGCATCGCGCTCTACGTGGTGGGCGGGGTGATCGTGCTCCCCCTCATCCTCATCCCCATCGTCGCCTGGGCCGTCGATCTGGGCGGGCTGGTCAAGGCCGAGATCGAGAAGATGCGCCCCGATCTCGAAAAACAGATCGGCCGCAAGCTCGCCCTCGGCGACGTGAGCGTGCGCCTGCTCCCGCGCATCGCCGTGGAGGTCAAGGACGTGACCGTGCAGGCGCAGCCCGGGCAGACGGGCGACGCGGCGCTGCCGCTCCTCCAGGTGGGCGCGATGCGTGTCGGCGTGGCCGCCTGGCCGCTCCTCACCTCGCTCGGCAAGAGCGTCGAGGTGAGCCGCATCGAGCTCGATTCACCCCAGGTGGTGGTGGTGCGCGGCAAGGACGGGCGGCTGTCCTACCAGGACATCCTCGACCACCTCGACTCCGGCGACAAGCCGCCGAGCGAGCCGCTCACGCAAGAGCAGCTCGCCTACATCCAGGGCGTTCGCCTCGGCCGGATGGCCATCACCAACGCCAAGCTCCGCTTCCGCGACGAGGAGGCGAGCGGCGCGGTGGTCACCATCGAACAGCTCGACGTGGTGGCGCAGGACGTCCACCTCGGCGACCCGCTCACGGTGACGATGGACGCGGCCGTGCTCGCGCCCGCGCGCAACCTCCACTTCTCGGTGACCACCGGGCCGCTGCCCAAGGACCTCGCGTTCGATCGCCCGCTCGCGCTCCTCCACGCCGCCGAGCTCAAGCTGCAGCCGATCGAGCTCCAGCCGCTCCTGCGGTTCCTCCCGGCGCCTCCGGACGGCGGGGTGGAGCTCGCGCGCGCCAAGGTGGACGCCGACCTCCGCGTGGAGCTGCCGGCCGCGGCGAGCAAGCTGGCCATCCAAGGCGGGGCCGGGGCGAGCGGGCTCGTCCTCTCACGCCTGGCCCGCCGCGGCGGCCCCGCGGTCTTCGGGCAGCCGGCCGACGTGCGCTTCAAGACCGACATGCAGGTCGATCCGGCCGCCGGCGACGTGGCCGCCAAGCTCATCGAGGTGACGCTCAACGGCATGGGCGTGGGCGGCAGCGCCGACCTCCACAGCCTGTGGACCGCGCCCTCGGTGCGCTCGCTCTCGCTCGCCTCCAAGAACGTGACCCTCGAGGCGCTCGTGGCCATCCTGCCGCCCGGCACGCTGCCCCCCAAGACCAACCTGCGCGGGCCGCTCGAGCTCACCGCCCAGGGTAGCGGCACCCCCGACAAGGCCGACGTCCAGCTCGGCCTCAACCTCGACAACGCCACCATCTACACCCCCGAGCTGCACAAGCCCGCCGGGGTGGCCATGAACGCCGGCTTCAAGGGGCAGCTCACGCCGACCGGGACGACCATCGAGCGCCTCGGCGCGGTGCTCGGCCCGCTCGTGCTCGCGCTCCACGGCCGCTTCCAGTCGGCGACCCACATGGACCTCGAGCTCGACAGCGGCAAGGTGGACATCGACCCGCTCCTCCGGCTCCTGCCCTCGGTGGCCGAGGCCGTGCCCGCGGGCCAGAAGCTGGCCGGCACGCTCCAGGTGGCGGGCACCATCAAGCGCCGCGGCGAGACCACCGACGCCTCGGCCCAGGTGGCGCTGCGCGAGGCCAACGCGCGCTCGCCCTCGCTCGAGCTCGTGGGCGGGGCCGAGCTCGCGGCCACGGTCAAGGCCGAGCCCGGCTCGGCGGCCGTGAACGCCAACCTCGACCTCAGCGCCGCGCGCATCTTCATGCCGGGCTCGATCGACAAGGCGGCGGGCGTGCCCATCAAGCTCAAGCTCGTGGCCAGCCAGGCCGGCAAGCGCGTGTCGCTCCGCGAGGCGCGGCTGTCCCTGCCGGGCGGGACCATCGAGGCCACCGGCCAGGCCGACACCGGCGCGCACACGATGGCCTTCGCCATCCCGCTCGCCGACCTCAACCTGACCCAGCTCGGCAAGGTCCTCCCCGCGGTCAAGGACAGCCTGCCGCAGGCCATGGGCGACGGCACGCTCAAGTTCGCCATGAAGATGGACGGCAACCCCGACGAGATCGGCACCGCGCACGTGAAGGTGGATCAGGTGGACCTGCACCTGGCCGGCACGCGCATGCAGGGCGAGGCCGAGGTGACCGGCATCGACCCGCTCAAGCGCATCTCCTTCGACTTCCACGGGGATCGCCTGGAGCTCGACAAGTGGCTCGGCGGTAGCTCGTCGTCTTCTTCGTCCCCGTCCAAGAAGTCCGAGCCGTCGTCTTCGTCCTCCTCGACCGAGCTCCCGCCCCTCCTCAAGACGCTCGAGGCCGCGGGCAAGCTGGCGGTGGCGAGCGGGCGTTACAAGGGCGTGGAGTTCACGGACATGCAGGCCGATCTGACCCTGTCCAAGGGCAAGGCGCTCTTCAAGGTGCTCAAGCTGTCGACCTTCAGCGGCGTGGTCTCGGCGAGCGGCACGAGCGTGGACTTCAACTCGAAGAAGCCGCGGTTCGGCCTGCGCGCCAAGCTCGAGAACATCAACCTCAGCCAGGTGGTGGGCACGCAGAGCTCGCTCCTCGCGCAGAAGCTCGAGGGGCGGGGCACGATCGACCTCAACGTCGATGGCGCGGGCTTCTCCTGGGACCAGATCGCGCCGGCGCTCTCGGGCCAGCTGTTCATGGGGCTCACCGAAGGGCAGCTCAAGACGCCCTCGCTCGTGGGCAGCGCGCTGCGTGAGGTGGTCACGCGGGTGCCGGGGCTGGCGGGCCAGAACCTCGCCACCAATATCAAGGAGACCAGCTCGCTCAAGGACCTGGCCGTGCGCTTCGCCGTCGAGGACGGCAAGCTCAAGACCAATAAGCCCATCGAGCTCGCGAACGAGGAAGGCTCGGTCAAGCTGAACGGCAACATCGGCCTCGACCAGAGCCTGGCGCTCGGCGGCAGCATGGAGATCGCGCCCAAGGCGCTCGAGCTCGTCTCCGCGGGCCGGCTCAAGATGGGCCGACCCCTCCCGCTCGACGTCAAGGTCGGCGGCACCCTGACCGCGCCCAAGGTGGAGGTGGTGAACATCGAGAAGACGGTGGCGGCGCTGGCCGCCAACCTCCTCCAGGGCCAGGGCAAGGAGCTCCTCGGTGGGGCGATCGGCAAGGGCCTCGGCGGCGCGCTCGGCGGCCAGGCGGCGGGGGCGGTCGGCGGCGCGGCCAACGCGCTCGGGCAGGGCAACCTCGATCAGGCCAAGCAGGAGGCCGAAAAGAAGCTGCAGGAGGAGGCGCAGAAGCGTCTCGGCGAGGAGGCCAAGAAGCGCCTCGGTGGCTTCGGGCTCCCGGGGGGCCTGCTGGGGGGGCAAGGAGGGCAGGGGACGCAGCCGCCGCCGGCCCCCTCGAACCCGCAGAACCCATCCGCCCAGCCCGGGCAACCTGCGCCGGCGCCCGGCAACCTCGGCGAGGACGGCAAGAAGAAGCTGGGCGAAGGACTGCGCGGCCTCTTCGGTCACTAGGACCGAACTGGATCTCGAACCACCTCGTCGCCCACCCGGCGCCGCCGGTACAACTCCGGGGCGACGAGGCCCCCATCACAGATTGAACGGGATGGTCACCGACAGGTCGCCGACACGGCAGGTGGCCGCGTGGCTCCCGGGCCGCACCACGACGAAGCGGGTCACCATGCCCGGCACCTCGTGGAGATCATAGGTCGGGCTATAGCCGCCCGTGATCTGCACGGATGAGTCCGAGACCTGCCAGTCGCAGGGCACGCCATAGACCACGCCCTCGGCCGTGTGCGCCTGCACGCGGTACTCGCCCTGGCGAGAGCCATCGGGCAGCGTGCTCTCCGACACCACGCTGCTCTCGAGCCGGACGAGGTCCTCCGGGCCCACGACCTGGATGGGCAGGCTCAGGCGGGTATCGCTGCTGTCGAACTCGATCGTGCCCGTGCCCGGCGTGCCGGTGACGATGAAACGCGACTGCATGAAGTCGCCGCCATCGGGATCGAGCCGCAGCGAGCCCGTGCTGATGGCGCGCACGGCGTTGGTGCCAAAGAGGGGACCCGAGGGGCCCTGCCAGGACACCCTGAGCTGCAAGTAGGCGTCGCTCCACAGGAGGAGGGGCTCCCCCGGCGTCGCGCGATCGATGACGATCTCCGTGACCGGCTCCACCCGCAGCTGCAGTCGATCGATCTCTCCGTGCGTTCCCCCGAGGATGAACTCGCCCGTGCCGGGCCGCCCGGTATGGATCTCGAGAAACTCATCATTGACGACGTAGGCGGTGAACACCTCGGGCGAGAGTGACTGCGTGTACCGCACCCGGCTGGGCGACTTGTAGCGGAGGCGGAACGTAGCGCCGCCCGCGGCCAGCGCCAGGCTCCGCACGCTGCAGAAGTAACCACAGTAGAAGGTGGCCTCGCCCAACTGACCGGGTGTGCCCGAATCCTCGGCCGGGCAGCCGGTCAGAAGGGTCAGAAGGGGGGTGCAGGCCAGGAGGGACAGGGACAGGGACAGGGTCCGCCAAGTCTTCGTGCGCATCATGTCCCCCCTCTTGCGCAAGCGACGTACCACTCTTGTCCTGTGAGAAATCGCTGGGTTGAGTCGTGCAGAGGAGGCGCCTGGTGCCGTCCCCGGACAAAAATGTCCGGATCCGGTCGCGCGGGCTCGGGAACGTTTCAAAGCAAAGATCTTTCAACCCGCTTGCACATTGCATTGACAGTTTCGCCCCCTCCTTCTGTCTACCCTGTGAATGCAGCGGCACGGCGACACGCCGTTCCATCAGCGCCACGCACGCCAGGCGCACGGCCAGCCAGAGCGTCCTCTCTGCCCGGCTGACGCACTGCATTTTCCATCACCGTTCACACCGCTCCTCTCGACACGGCCCTCCGCGCGGCGCTGGCGCCCCCGGAGCTCGACCCGCTCGGCACACCCGAAAGGATCCTCGATGCGCATCTCCCGCTCGTCCCCCCACGAGTACCCGACCCTCACGCTCGGCGTCCTCCTCCACCTCTTCCTCCTGTGCGGCGCGGGCTGCGGCCCCGTCGGTCAAGACCCCGAGCCCACCGGCCCCCTGCGCATCCTCCACATCGTCTTCCTCGACCAGAAGCGCGGCCTCAACCCCGACCTCCTCAACAACCAACCCGGCCGCGCCTGCTCCTCCATCGAACCCTGCTTACCCCCTCTCCAGTGCGGCCAGCTGGTCTTCAACTACCCCTCCAACGGCTCCCTTCTCACCGTCGACGTCCCCGACCCGCCCACCGGCGACATCTGCCATGACCCGGAGAACATCCTCGAGGTCGAGCCCAGCGTCGACTCGGTCATCCGCGTCGCGTTCGACCAGCACATCGACCTCACCGGCCTCGAGCTCCCCGACGGCAACCTCGACCCCGCCCTCTTCACCCTGACGACCACCACCGATCCCCCCATCCCCATCCCCGGCGTCGTCCGCTACGATCGCAGCGGCTCGCCCGACTTCAGCTCCGATCCCAACGCCTTCCCCTACGGCCCGGCCATCGTCTTCGACCCCGCCGAGCCGCTCGCCCCCGCCACCGAGTATCGCATCACCCTCGACACCCCACGGCTCCGCTCGCGCAGCGTCGGCGGCAGCGCCATCCCCGCGAGCCAGGGCACCCACCGCTTCACCACCGAGCCCCTGCGCGTCCTCGATTACCTGCGCTGCCCCGCCGCCAACGGGGGAGGGTGTGCCAACGTCAGCGAGTTCTACTTCGCCTTCCCCGATCCCGAGGGCCTGGACCCGCCCGAGGTGGCCCCCAACCAGGCCCTCGCCTTCCAGTTCACCGCCGACGTCCTCCCCGAGACCCTCGATCGCGTCCGGGTCGAGGACGCCGATGGCAACCTCGTCCCCGCCCGCGCCACCCCCCTCATCCTCGATCCCGATAGCGAGTGCCCCCCCGCGCCCGCTCGCATCATCTACGTCGTCCCCGTCGATGCGAGCGGCCAGCCGAGCACCTGGAACCCCGGCTCCTACCGGCTCCTCGTCGCCGGCGGCGCGAGCGGCGCCCAGGCCCGCGACGGCGGCGCACGCGCCGTCGGCGACCACCGCGTCGACTTCACCGTCACCGACATCGGCACCGAGGTCGACGAGGGCGACCCCTTCGCCATCGGCGTGAACGTCCTCGTCTGCCCATGACCCGGACCCAGATCGCGCGACCCCCGCGCCGACCGTCCCCGCTACCCACGGAGAAGCACATGCTCTCACGCCGACACGATCACCACCGCGAGCGCCCTGCCGGGCTCGCCCGCGTCCTCCTCTGCGTCCTCCTCCTCCCGAGCACCTTCGCCTGGGCCGGCACCCGCGGCAACATCGCCGGCCTCGTCACCGACCTCGCCACCGGCAAGCCCCTAGCCGGCGTCACCGTCACCGCCACCAGCCCCGCCCTGCAAGGCGAACAGACCGAGTTCACCGACAGCGGCGGGCACTACCTCATCACCGAGCTCCCGCCCGGCGAGTACACCATCCGCTTCTACTACGCCAACCTCCGCGTCGAGCGCCCGGGCGTCATCCTCTACGTGGACCAGACCCTCCAGGTCAACGCCGGCCTCCCCTCCCAGCGGGCCAGCACCCAGACCTACCGCATCCTGGAGAAGGCCCCCAGCGTCGACGTCGCCCACACCCAGATCCAGACCCAGATCACCAGCGACCTCACCCGCCTCAGCCCCTTTGGCCGCAACCTCGACTCCGTCCTCTCCCTCGCCCCCGGCGCCGCCCGCGATCCCATCGGCGTCTCCTTTGGCGGCGCCACCGGCGCCGAGAACAACTTCCTCATCGACGGCATCAACGCCACCGGCCTGTCCACCGGCCTCCAGAGCAGCAACTTCTCCCTCGAGTTCATCCAGCAGACCGAGATCATCACCGGCGGCTTCAACGCCGAATACGGCCGCTCCACCGGCGGCGTCGTCAACGCCATCACCAAGGCCGGCTCCAACCAGTTCCACGGCGGCACCTGGTTCTTCTACAGCCCCTTCTCCCTGCAGAGCGCCTACATCGGCCGCACCAGTGAGAGCCTCCTCGCCCGCCGCCGCCAGCTCAGTGCCTTCGACTTCGGCTTCGACCTCGGCGGCCCCATCGTCAAGGATCGCGTCTGGTTCTACGCCGGCTTCCACCCCCAGTTCCAGACCGACCTCCTCGAGCGTATCGTCCGCGTCCGCACCGCCGACAACGTCGACCGCGATCCCGGCCGGCCCCAGGACCCCTACCTCGGCGACACCGTCGCCACCCCGCCGTGCCCCCCCTGGATCCGCAGCACCAACCCCGCCCTCTGCCCCCCGGGCGATGGCGGTGACACCACCAGTTCGAGCTACGTCCTGCGCGACCTCCCCCAGTACACCCGCAGCACCCGGCTCCAGCGCCACAACTACCAGTACATCGGCAAGCTCAACATCCAGCTCACCCCCGACCACCAGATCGTCCTCCAGTACCTCGGCACCAACACCAGCAACGAACAAGCCGGCCCCACCTCCGGCGACACCTTCGGCCTCCTGCGCACCACCCTCGCCCTCACCCACGACGCCAAGGCCCAGCTCCTCTCCAAGTTCCTCGATCGCCGCCTGCAGCTCGACCTCAGCTTCGGCTTCCACGGCGACCACTCCGATCCGTCGCGCCTCGTCAACCCCACCGGCAACCAGAGCGCCGTCATCGACGCCCGCACCACCAGCCTCGCCGCCTACGATGACATCCCCGAGTGCGCCATCCGCGCCGTCGGCCAGAGCGGCCGCACCTTCAACCCCTGCCCGGTCACCAACTACCGCTACGGCGGCATCGGCGCCAACGCCCTCATCGACCAGCAACGCTTCACCGTCGCCCTCGGCCTGAGCTACTACTTCCGGGCCGCCGGCCCGCACGGCCTCAAGTTTGGCTTCGACGTCGAAGACAACCGCCTCCGCAACTATCGCTTCTTCACCGGCCAGGGCAACTACACCATCCAAGCCAGCGGTCGCGTCCGCTACCAGCAATACGCCACCCGGGGCCCCGACGGACGCCCCGTCCTCCTTCCCCAGGGCTTCGACGCCACCACTACCACCACCAACGAGTCCTTCTACCTGCGCGACTCGTGGAACGTCGGCCCCATCCGCGGCCTCACCATCAACGCCGGCATCCGTTGGGATCTCCAGCAGATCCACGACATCTACGGCAAGACTCAGATCAGCCTCATCGACAACCTCACCCCCCGCGTCGGCCTGGTCTACGACTTCAGCCGCAAGGGCCACTCCAAGCTCTTCGCCAGCTATGGCCGCATCTACGAATCCGTCCCCCTCGACATCAACGACCGCCAGTTCTCCAATGAAGGAATCGTCCTCCAGACCGAGCCCCGTGCCGGCCGCTACTGCCCTCGCGTCTCCGTCGGTCAGGCCCTCGACGTCAGCCAGTGCAACTTCCCCGATCCCACCTTCCTCAATGGCGGCACCTTCGGCGTCGTCTCCCCCGTCCTGCGCGGCCAGTACGTCAACAACTTCGACGCCGGCGTCCAGTACGACGTCGGCTGGGACACCATCGTCAGCGCCAGCTACCAGTACCGCAGCATCGGCCGCATCGTCGAAGACCTCTCACCCGACGGCGGCAACAACTACATCATCGCCAACCCCGGCGACACCGCCGACCCGCGCGTCGTCCGCCGCCTGCAGGACGAGATCCGGAACATCGAGGCCCAGATCGCCCAGACCGCCGATCCACAGGTCCAGCAGGAGCTGCGGCTGCGGCACGACAACCGCGTCGCCACCCTGGCCCGCTACCAGGCCACCTCCGGCTTCCCCGCCCCCACGCGCAACTACCACGCCCTCATCCTCACCGTGAACAAGCGCCTGGCGCGCAATTTCACCGTCCTCGCCAGCTACACCTTCAGCCGCACCTACGGCAACTACCCCGGCACCTACAACTACTTCACCGGCCAGCTCGATCCCAACATCTCGAGCGACTACGACCTCCGCGACCTCCTCGGCAACCGCCGCGGCCCGCTGCCCAACGATCGCCCCCACAACATCAAAGTCACCGGCGCCTACACCATCCCCTTCCGCAGCAGCGGCCTGACCCTCGGGCTCAACTTCTCCGCCTACTCCGGCGTCCCCATCCAGGTCCTCGGCGCCCACCCCATCTACGGCACCTCCGAGAGCTACATCCTGCCGTCCGGGTCCGGCGGCCGCACCCCCTTCGTCACCAACTTCGACCTCCGCGTCGCCTACGTCCGCCAGTTCAGCGGCGGCGTCCGGCTCGACCTCACCGCCGAGATCTTCAACCTCTTCAACCAGCGCGCCCCCATCACCGTCGACAACAACTACACCTTCGACCTCATCAGCCCCATCGCCCACGGCCGCATCAGCGATCTGCGCCAGCTCACCAACGCCAACACCGGCGCCCCCATCCGCATCAACACCAACTACGGCCAGCCCACCGCCTACCAGCCCCCCCTCTCCCTCCGCCTCGGCATCCGCCTGTCCTTCTAGCTCCGGCCGTCGAACGGCACCGCCTCCAGCCACGCCAGGGTGATGGCCGAGACAGAAATGCGGGATACTGCGCCGCATGGAGCGAGCCGTCATCGAGGAGCGCCTGCGTCTTGGGGAGGATGGCGTCACCGAGTTCAAAGGCGTGGCCCGGACTGGTTACAAGATGGACGCGGGCGATCTGGCCAAGGCGATCGTCGCGCTGGCCAACAGCCGGGGTGGGCACGTCTTCCTCGGGATCGAGGACGACGGCGCGGCGAGCGGAACCGGGGATCGGGCGCAGACCGATGCGCTCATGCGCCAGGTGACCCAGGTCTGTGCCGACAAGATCCACCCGGCGATCGCGTGCAGCGTCACCAAGATTGCGCTCGGCGAGGCGACCGTGCTGGTGGTCGAGGTGCCGACCTTCAGCGCGGATCGGCCTTATCGCGCCGACAAGGTCTACTACATCCGCGACGGCAACCGTGCGCGCGAGGCGAGCCGCGAGGAGATGGCGCGCCTGTTTCAATCGGTCGACCATCACTATGACGAGCAGCCGGCGCCAGGTGGCACGGCCACGGACCTCGACGAGCTGACCGTCCGCAGCCTGCTCGCGCGCCTGTATCCCCCCGGTGTGCCGCCCGCGCAGGTGCAGCGCTATCTGCGCGCGATCAAGTGCGTGGGAGACGACGGCCTGCCCACGGTCACGGGGGTGCTCTTCTTCGGCACCGAGCCCGAGCGCTCGCTGCCCGACGCTCGCATCACCGCGATCCGTTTCCCGGGCACGAAGATGTCGAGCGAGTTCGTCGACCGGCAGGAGATCGGCGGGCGCCTCCTCGATCAGATCGAGGGCGCCCTCGGCTTCCTGCAGCGCCACCTCATCATGCCCTCGCACCTCGAGGGGACACGTCGGGTGGAGCTGGGCATCCCCCTGGAGGTGCTGCGCGAGGCCGTGCTCAACGCCGTGACTCATCGCGACTATCGCGCCGCCTCGCAGACGAGGTTGTTCGTCTTCGACGACCGTGTGGAGCTCATCAACCCCGGCCTGCTGCTGAATCACCTCACGCTCGACAGCATCCGGCTCGGGGGCATCAGCCAGCGGCGCAACCCGACCATCGCCTCGCTGCTGGCCCGCGCGGCGCAACGAGAGAACATCGGCATGGGTGTGCCGGAGATGATTCGCCGCATGACGGAGCACGGCTTGCCGGCGCCGGATTTCGATGTGCAAGGGGGGCATTTTCGTCTCACGCTGCGTCTCGGACAGGCGGCATGAACGAGAGCCGGGAAGAAAACGTCGAGGAGCAGCGGTGGTGGCAGCAGGTGCCCGAGGGCAAGCCATTGCTGCTCGGGCTGGTGAAGATCGATCGGCAAGGTTCGACCCGCGAGTGGCAAGAGCTGCCCGCGGACGATGTGTTGCGGCGACGCGCCCGCTACACAGCGGGCGTCGAGCAGGTAGCGCGCGATTTCGATGCCGCGCAGCCGCTCCTCTGGCAGGGCGACGGGGTCATGCTGTGCTTCGCGCGACCGGGAGAGCCGGCTGCCGCGCTAGCGCGTCACGTCTATCGGGCCGCCCGTGCGTTGTGGGAGCGCGTGTGTCTCGAACTCAATTTGCCCGCCCGCATCGCCGTGCACGCGGCGCTGGTGCCGTGGAGCACCAACACGGGCACCATGGCCCATCCGGCGTTGGATCTATGCGGGCATCTGGAGCATGCGGCGCCGGCCAGCTCGGTCGTGCTCAGTGAGGATGTCTATCTCGCGCTATCGGTCGAGGAGCGCCGGGAATTGGGGGCCCTTGGCAGCACGATTCGCGATGGGATGCCGGCCTATGTCTTCCCGGCGAATGCGGCCGGGCGCCGTGATGAGACGCTGTTTCGGGGATGGGATGAGCTTGCGCTGTGGGACGCCTTCCGCCGCTACGCCGAGGGCCCGGACGTGCGCCTCTTGCGGTACGTCGGCCTGGGGCTGCAGCGCGAGGAGCCGCCAGGCCTGGACGTCCGCGATGTGTTCGTGATGCCGCAGGTGGAGATGCGACGGGGCAGGGGGGCCGAGGATCTGCGTTCCTTCGAAGAGCTCTTTCGCGAGCACCGGAGTCTCGTTGTCCTCGGGGAGCCGGGTTCGGGCAAGACCACGCTCC
This sequence comes from Polyangia bacterium, assembly GCA_036263495.1. Taxonomy (GTDB): domain Bacteria; phylum Myxococcota_A; class Polyangia; order Palsa-1104; family SHYY01; genus DATAGU01. Next base: position 11,782 of record DATAGU010000273.1, read on the forward strand.
TGCGCTGGTTGGCGATGCGTGCGGCCGGTGGCGCGCTGATGCTGGCCGCGCTGGGGGGGGCCGAGCGCTTATTGCCGGTGCCCGTCAGTATGGGCCGGCTGGCCGAGGTGCGCCGCGAGTTGGGCACCGCCACTTCGATGATCGATGCGCTGGCGAGGTATTTCTACGGACGGAATCTGGGCGAGGAGGTCACTCTGCGGAGGTTCCTGCAGGAGCGGCTCACCGCGCGGCAGTGTCTGGTGTTGCTCGATGGTCTCGACGAAGTGCGTAGCGAGGAGCAGCGCGGGATGTCGTCCTCGATCGAGACCTTCGCCGCAGCGAATACAGGCAACCGCTTCGTCGTGACCTCCCGATGCGTGGGCTATGCCGGTCTGAGCTTACCGGATGGCGAGGAGGTGGTCCTGCGACCGTTTGATGATGACCAGCTCGAGCGCTACGTGCGTGCCTTTCATCGTGCCTATCTGCATTGGGAGTCGGAGGTGGAGGATCCGGCTGTCGCGGAGAAAGAGTCGGAGCGGCTGCTCGCGGCGCTCAAGGGCAGCCCGTGGCTTGGCATCCTCGCCCGCCATCCCGGTACGCTCTCGGCGCTCGTGCTGATCCATCGTCCCGAACGGAGGCTGCCGCGCCACCGCGTGCAGGCCTACGAGAGGTTCGCGCAGGCGCTATGTGAGACCTGGGGCGAGGCGCGGCGTCTAGCGGCCGAGCGGGGCGAGGAAGAAGCGATCGATGATGAGATCGAAGCCATCTCGCTCCTCGGTGAACTGGCGCTGCGCATGCACGAGCAGGATCCAAGCGGGGTCGCGTCCCGGGCGTTCGTGCTTCGAACGCTCGAAAAGGCGCTCGTGCGCCAACGGGCCCTCGACAAGAAAGAGGCGGGCAAGATGGCCGCGAACTTCCTCCGATGGGCTGGCGACGATGTGCAAATCCTTTCTGAGCATGGGCCGGACCAGTGGGGGTTCACGCATCTCGCCCTCCAGGAATTCTTTGCCGCCGCGGGCCTGCATGCACAGGAGAAATTCGAGCGCGAGGCCCTGCAGCACCTACTCGATCCCCGATGGGAAGAGGTGATCCGACTTGGCGTCGGCTATCTCGCGCTGGTGCAGAAGCGTCCGGAGGCGGCGCGGCGCTTTATCGAGAAGGTGCTGCGGGCGAAGGCGCCCGAGGAGAGCCCCCAGATCAAGAGGCGCCTCATCATGCTGGCGGACCTGCTAGCCGCCGAGGCAGGCAATACGCTGCCCCAGACCCTGCAGAAGGAGATATCCAAGAAGAAGACCGAGCTGTTGCAGTCGATGTCGGAGAAGAGCAAGCACTCAGTCGGCGAGCCGGCCTGATGCCGCGCCAGTCAACGAAGGGCAGGCATTCGCGTCACACTGGATTGGTTACCTGTCCATCCCCTCCCACCGGATGCGCGTGCGCGGCGCCGGGTGCGCGAGCGGGAGGAAGTGCGTGCGCGGCCACTCCCCCGTCACCGGATGCAGCCCGAGCGGCGCCATCGTGCGCGCCAGCGCCACCGCGAACTGCACCACCTCCATCCATGCCAGGTGATAGCCGAGACAGAAGTGCGGCCCGCCGCCGAACTGCAGGATCTCGACCGGGCTGATCGCCTCGCTCTTCCCGAGCCAGCGCTCCGGCAGGAACCGGCCCGGCTCCTCATACAACGACTCGTGACGTGAGAGGTGGTCGAGGTCCAGGCTGAACTCGGTGCCCACCGGGATCGTGCGCCCCGCGACCTCGAGCGGCCCCGTGACCTGCCGCGACACTCCGTGGACCGGCGGATGGAGCCGCAATGCCTCGCGAAACAGCGCCTCGGCAAAGGGGTACTGCTTGAGCTCCCGCGGCGCCTGCGGCACCCCGTCGCCCGCCAGGGCCTCGTCGCACAGCCGCCGCCAGCGCGCGGGATCGCGCCCCAGCTCGATCACCATCCACGCCATCGTCGTCGCCGAGGTCTCGTGGCCGGCCAGGGCCAGGAGCCGCAAGTTCTCGACCAGCTCCCGCTCGGTCAGCCCCTCGCCCGCCTCGTCGCGCGCCTCCACCAGATGCGCGAGCAGCCCGCCCCCGCCCCCATGCCGCTCGCGCGCCTCGCGGATGATGCCGAGCAACCGCTCGTCGAGCCAGGCCTTGGCGCGCCGCCCGCGCCAGCGGGGAAAGCCCGGCAGGTCGATCGGGAGATTGAGCCCGCTCAACACGAACTCCTCGTACTGATGACGCCAGGCACCGAGATCACCCGGCGGAATGCCGATGATGCGGAAGATCACGCTGAGCGCCAGCTCCCGCGTGGCCGCCAGCACGCGGAGCTCGCGCTCGCGCGCCCACGAGCGCACACAGGCCTCGATCGTCTCCGCCATGATCGGCCCCACCTCGGCCGCCGACAGCCCCTTCGGCGTGAACGGGCCGTTCAGCGCCGAGCGCATGTGATGGTGCTTGGCGCCGTCCTGCGTGATGAGCGAATCGCCGAGCAGCGCGTGCGCGCGCACCTGATAGTGCGTCGACGTGGTGGTCTTGTTGCGCAGCGCGACGAGGCCATCGAGGTGACGGCACATGAGCACCTCGGCGCCGAAGCCGAGGTCCATCCAGAACAAGGGCCCGAGCCGCCGCTCGGCGTCATCGAGCAGCCGGCGCGACCCGAAGTAGAAGCGCGGCATGAGCCCGACCACGGGCAAGGCGCCTTCGAGGTAGGGGAAGCCGTGCTTGTCGCGGTGACGATGGCGAAAGGATCTCATGGTCGTGGACGCTCCCAATCGGGGGTGGGGAATGTATCAGGGGAATCTGGATCCGGATTCCGGCGGCCGCTACGGCTAGAGCCCGTATTGTTTGCACTTGAGCGTGAAGGTGCGGATGGGCATGCCCAGAAACTCCGCCGCGCGCGCCTTCACGCCCCCTGTGGCCGCGAGCGCCTCGGCCATGCGCAGACGCTCGAGCGCGCGCAGCTCCTCGCTCAGCGACCGTTCGCGCCGCGGCTGCAGCCCCCCGGACGGCACCGCCCCCGCGGCCCTGCCGTCCTGGCCCTCCGGGCCGTCTGACGCGGCCGGCACGCTCTTGCCCGGCGCCTCCTCGCTCCCGCCCCCTGGCGCGGACAGCGCCTGCTCGCCCGCCCCCGCATCGCCGCCGCGGCCCGCCGTGACCCGCTCGGGCAGGTGCCACGGCTCCACCACCGCCTCCTCCTCCCCCAGGGCCGCGGCCACATACTCCATCGTGTTCTTCAGCTCGCGGACGTTCCCCGGCCAGCTGTGGCGCCCGAGCAGCGCCAGCGTCGCCGGCGACAGCGTCATCGACGCGCGCCCCGCCGCCTCGCAGGCCAGCGCGAGGAACCGCTCGGCCAGCACCGCCACCTCGCGCGGCCGGTCGCGCAGCGGCGGCAGGATCACCGTGGCCGCGCCCAGACGGAAGAACAGATCCTTGCGAAAGCGCCCCTGGCCCACCTCCCGCTCCAGATCGCGGTGCGTCGCGGCGACGATGCGGATATCGATCTCCCGCTCCTTCACCCCGCCCACGCGCAGGACGCGCCGCGCCTCGAGCGCCCGCAGGAGCTTGGCCTGCGCCGCCGCCGGCAGCTCCCCGATCTCGTCGAGAAACACGGTCCCGCCCGCCGCCGTCTCGAACAGCCCCGGCTTGGCCGCGAGCGCCCCCGTGAACGCCCCCTTCTCGTGCCCGAACAGCTCGCTCTCGACCAGGTTCTCCGCGATGGCCGCGCAGTTGATGGCCACGAACGGCCGCTCCGCGCGCGGCGACCAGAAGTGCACCGCGAAGGCCGCGTTCTCCTTGCCCGCCCCCGTCTCCCCCGAGATGAGCACCGGCAGCTCGCTCGCCGCCAGGCGCCGGATGAGCTGGTAGAGCCGCGCCATCGCCGGGTCGGCCACCACCACCACCCGCTCCCCGAGCCGGATCTCGGTCACCTGCCGGCCCGCCTCCTCGGCCTTGCCGCCCGGCGTCGCAGCCGCCGCCGCCGCGCGGGCCGCGGCGACCAGCGCCCCCGCGTCGCAGCCGTCGGCCGGACACGTCGCCAACCCCACGCGCAGCCGCGGCGCGAGCGCCGCCAGCGCCGCGCGCACCGCCTCCACCGCCTCCCCGAGCGACGAAGGGCCCAGCTCGGGCAGCGCCACCACCAGCTGCCCCTCGTCCTCCCAGCCCGCCACATCGATGAGCCGCAGCACCCCCTGGAGGCCCTGCGCCACCGCCTCGCGCGCCACCGCCCCGCCGAGCGAGATCGCGAGCACCACCAGCGGCCGCTGATACTCGAGCGCGCGCGCCACCTCCCCGGCCAGGCGCTGCCGGAGACCGCCCGCATCGAGCAGCGCCTGCGTCGGCGCGGTCGCCGCGGCATAGAGCACCAGCGTCACCTCGCCGATCGACACCACGTCCCCGGGGCCCAGCGCCCGCACCGCCGCGATCCGCTCGCCATTGACGAGCACGCCGTTATGGCTGCCGAGATCCGCGATCTGCACCTCGCCGTGCGTCACCAGGACCTGCGCGTGGCGCCGCGACACCGATTTGTCGTGCAGCTGGAGCTCCGCCTCCGCCGCCCGCCCGACGAACAGCGACCCCTCGCCCGGCAGCGCGAACATCGAGGAGCTCGTGCCATCGAGCACGAGGAACCGCGCCGTCTCTGCCGCGGGGGTGCGCAGGGGGCTCCGGGCCAGCGTCCACGTTCGGTCCTGATCCGCCATCGTGATGCCTTCTATACCTATGCCTGAGTGTGTACTGGGTGGCCGGTCGCGCCGCCGAGCGGGATCGCACAGGCGCGGCGGCCCGGCCGGGCGCTCGTGAGTATATCCGAGGCCCTGTCGGATCGGCTCCGTGGCGCACCACCGTAGGCGACGTATGGCACGGGGGCTGCTTCACCCGGTGAGGGCAAAGAGCACAACGGCCCATGGAGGAATGATGAAGAACCTGTCTGTATATCTGCTCGTAGGCAGCTTGGGTCTCGTGTCCGTCGGCGCCTGCAGCCACGGAAAGACCGCGCAGGCCGCCCGGGAGACCCGGGAGGAGGCCTCGGACTCCCTGGCCTCGGCCTACGATGCGGCCCGCGCGGGCGGCCAGACCGTCAAGCACAGCGGCGAATACGCGGTGGATCGCACCGAGGACGGCGCGGTGCGCTTCGCTCGTAAGGCCAAGAAGGGATTCAAGAAGGCCGGCAACGAGCTGTCGGACGCCTACATCACCGGCAAGGTGAAGGCCAAGCTGGCGGCGGATCCGGGCGTCGAGGCGAGCGCCATCAATGTGGATACCGATGGCGGCGTGGTGACGCTGCGGGGCGAGGTGCCGAATCGCGACGCGGCGCTGCGGGCGGTCCGGGACACGCTCGGCACGGATGGGGTGACCGAGGTGCGCTCGATGCTCGACTGGCCCCAGGCGAGCATGGGCGGACGCGAGCAGGAAGGCACGCGCAAGTAAGCTGCAGTAGCCCCACTCCCACAGTGCCCAGGCACCCCTGCCCGGTGCCTGGGCACCCCTGCACAGGCACCGGGTGCGTCACTATGAGGACGAGGGCCCGTCAGCATGAGGACGAGGCCCGTCAGCATCAGGATGAGGCCCCCCGGAACATTGCGGATGGGGAGGCGAGCGCGGTCGGATCAGGCGCCGCCGTAGAAGCCTGCGCCCGCCCCGTCCACGATCGCGGACCACAGCGAATCGAAATCAACGGGCCCGTCGTGGCGGAAGCCGTTGATGAACAAGGTCGGCGTTCCGTTCACACCGCTCAGCGCACCGCTGTGACGGTCGGCGCGCACCTTCGCGGCGAAGCGGTGCGTCCGGATGTCGCGTTCGAACTCCTCCACGTCGAGGCCCAGCGTGGTCGCATATTGCATGATGTCGGGCCACGTGAGGGCATCCTGATGCTCGTACAGGAGATCGTGCATCTCCCAGAACATCCCCTGCGCATCCGCAGCCTCGGCGGACTCGGCTGCCAGGAGCGCGTGGGGATGAGCATCGGCGATCGGGAAGTGGCGATACGCGAACCTGAGGCGATCGCCGAGCGCCTCCTCGACCGCCTGGATGACCGGGTAGGCCTTCCCGCAGAACGGGCACTCGTAGTCCCCAAATTCGACCAGGGTCACCAGTCCCGACGGATCGCCGCGCACGTGATCGCGCGAAGTCACAGGGGGGATGAGCTCACTCATGGATGCACCTCTCTCTGGCCGCCGAGGCCCGCCAGCGCACGAAGAATCCCGTCGGCGCCCGGATTGACGCCGCTGGGAGACAGATAGCTCCAGGCGACACGCCCGTTCCTGTCGATGACGAACAGCGCCCGTTCGCAAACCCCCTCTTTCGCGTTGTAGGCGCCATAGGCGCGGGCAATCCCCCCTTTGGGTTCGAAGTCCGAGAGCAGCGGGAAGCGCAGCTTGCGATCCCGGGCGAACGCCAGGTGACACCAGACCCCGTCGACGGAGATCCCGAGGAGCTGCGCATCGTAGGACTGGAACTCGTCCAGGAGCTGGTTGTAGATGGCCATCTGGTCGCCGCAGACGGGGCTCCAGTCGGCCGGATAAAAGGCGAGGACCACCGGGCGCCCCAGGAAATCGCTCAGCGATACCGCCTGGTCGGGCGTGGTCTTGAGGGTGAAGTCAGGAGCCTCCAGCCCGGCCTGCAGAATGGATGTCCGATTCATGACCGCGAAAGGTAGATCCCGCGCGAACGTATCAATCGTCGCCGGTGCCGTATGGCGTCGTGATGATGGCGCTGTCGATCCGGCTCAAGCGGCTGAGCGACGCCGAGTCCGTGCGTGCGCCACGGCCCGTGGCGGCGTCACGCCGCAGCCCGCCTGAGCTTCTCCTGCCGCTGACCAGACGCACCTCGTACCGAGCGGTCTCCAACGACCAGCGTAGATCTCAGTGTCGCCGTGCGGTCTCCAGGTGTCACCGTAAGGACCTACAGTGTCACTATAAGGACTTAAAGTGTCACCGTAAGGGCTTAAAGTGTCACCGCGCGGACTCCAGGTGTCACCGCGCGGACTCCAGGTGTCACCGCGCACGCTCCAAGCGTCACCGCGCGGACTCCAAGTGTCACCGCGCACGCTCCGAGCGTCACCGCGCGGACTCCAGGTGTCACCGCGCGGACTCCAAGCGTCACCGCGCGGACTCCAAGCGGCTTTGCCTCAAAACCCCTTTCGGCCGCCGACTTTCGAGAGACTATTGAGGCAGGATTCCCTCATACCGCTGACTCGCTGACCAACCAAGCGACCCACCCCCTAACACCCTCATAACCCCTTCACCTACCCACACCAGACCACACCGCGCCTTACCTCAGCTTCAGCAAGACGCTTACTAAAGGAACTCGCCTCCGCTGTCTACCGCTTTCGATTTTTTGTTTGACAAATTCGCGCGCCGCCGCTAATAATCGCTACCCTCGCCCTAGATCTGTCGGATCTCTGTTGACGCTGGAACAGCCGCTACCGTAGGCTCCGTTTTGCACCGCCATGGTCGTGCAAAGAGGGCCTATCAATGCCGTAGAGAAAAACCAGCTTAGCGCGTTATTCGCGCAATCCCCTTACAACTGAATAAAAAAGACACCCCAGGACCTGCCAGTCCTGGGGCTCAGGTCTAACCCTTTTCCCACCTCTCGGCGGGTCCATGGCCAAGACGAACGACCCCACTTTGCCATGGCCCCTCCGGTAGTCAAGAGGGCATTTCGACTTTTTTAGTCGGAGTGTGCGACGGAGGTGCCCCATGATGGGACACCTGTTGTCCTTCGTCGCCCCGCTGGTCGTGCACCTGCGGTGGTGGCGAGTGAGGAAGCTGCACTAGCTTGGCTGCACTAGCCTAATGCAGCTGGCCTAGCTGCACTAGCAGCGTGAGCGGTGGCGGGCCCGGGAGAACTCCCCCTAGGAGAACGTTTCCGAGGGGGCGCCCCGGGCCCTTCGCCCTATTTCAACTCATTCCGCGCGCAGCGGAGCAGCCTCTCGACTGCCCACGCTGACACGGAGATGCCCGCATGTTCCGCAGCGTCTTTGATGGTTCGTTCCTGCGCCTGCGTGAGGCGCACCCGCAAGTAGGTCGACCGCTTTTCATCGTCCGTCTTGGTCGGTCGGCCGATTTTTCGCTCTGTGCTCATGGGCCTTATTGTGCCCATGAAAAATCGCACGGTCAAGGTCGGATCCCCCTTGACGATGTTGTCTTTATGGGATACATAAAGACTAACAACGCTGACGGAGGGTTCTGGTGGTGGACACCGACTTTACGACGACTTCCCCTGAGCAGTGGCGGGAACTGCGCGGTCGCCAGCTGGCGAAGCAGGTCGCCGGTCGGATCCGCAAGTGCGGCCGTCGCTGGTCGGTGCCCTCCGCGACGGCGGGTGGGAGCGGATACCTCGTGGACCCCGTCGAGGCGAAGTGCACCTGCCCGGACCACGAGCTGCGCGGGGTCAAGTGCAAGCACGTCCACGCCGTCGAGTACCTGCTCATCTGGGAGCAGACCGAAGCACCGGACGGCACGGTGACCGAGACCGCCGTCGTGCGTCGCAAGACTTACGCTCAGCCGTCCTGGTCCGCCTACCACGCGGCGCAGGTGCACGAGAAGGAGCACGTAGAGCAGCTCCTCCGCGCTCTCTGCGAGGGCATCGTCACCCCGACCCAGGCCACGGGGCGCCCGCGCATCCCGCTCCGCGACGTGGTCTACGCCTGCGTGCACAAGGTCTACACCACCGTCTCGGGCCGGCGGGCGCAGACCGACCTGCGCGCCTGCGCCACGCGCGGGCAAGTCGACAGGGCACCGTCCTACAACTCCGTGTTCCGCTACATGGAGTCGCCCGCGCTCACGGAGATCCTGACGACGATGGTCGAGGAGTCGGCGCTCCCGCTCCGCGACCTAGAGCGCCAGTTCGCGCAGGACTCGACCGGGTTCGGTACGACGACTTACCGCCGCTGGTACGACGAGAAGTACGGCGAGAAGTCAGAGCAGGTGTGGGTCAAGCTCCACGCCTTCGTCGGGACCAACACGAACGTCATCACCGCGGCGCGCGTGGACAGCTGCGGGGATAGCCCGATGCTGGCC
>DATAGU010000274.1:0-4633 GCA_036263495.1 Polyangia bacterium
TGGCCGGGCGCGTATTCGCGGATCGCGGCGAACCCGAGGAACGACGCGCGCTGCCGCATGAGCCCGTCGGCAAGGAGATCGGCGACGGCACGATCGGCGAAGCCAGCGAAGTAGGCCGCGAGCCCGGTGCCCGAGCCGCGCGGCGCGTCGTGGGGCCGACCGTCGCGCGCCCCCATGCGTTGGATCACAAGGCCGCTCGTCGCGTCCATCTGCACCGCCCGCACGCGGCTTGCCCAGTGGCGCAATACCGCATCGTGGCGCCGGCCGGTCGCGCGCGCGTGCACCGCGATCGCCGCCGCCACGGCCGCCACATCCGTCGGGTACGCCTCCTTCGGGTAGGTCTCGATCAACCCGGTCGGCGACGCGAGCAGGCGCCTTTCGAACGCATCGATGAGCGCATCGTGGCGCCGCGCGAGCGCCGCGGGGAACGCGGGATCGAGGAGCCGCGCCATCCCGACCGCCAGCGCGGGATACGCCATGTAGGCGTGGCCGTGTGACCCGTCGAGGCTGTCGAGCACGTCCTCGCCGTGCCACGCCTTGGTGCCGAAGTCGCGCATCTCCGGCAGGAGGCTCTTCTCCGCCGCGCGCGTGATCACAGGCCGATATCGGTCGCGCAGCTCCGGGTGCGCAAGCGCCACCTGCGCGAGTCCCAGCGCCACCATCTGGTGTGTCACCAGCGCCCACTCGCCGGCGAAGCGATTGTGCGACTTACCCCGTCGCTGTGCGTCGTCGCCCTGCTCGAACGCGAGCAGCTCCTCGCAGAGCGCCGCCTGCGTGGCGGCGTCGCCGTCCATCCACGCGCGCGCCTCGCGCCCGCACCACCACGCGGGCCCGAGGCGCAAAATGGCGAGCGCGCCGATGAAGGCGATCACCTGGCCGAGGCGGGCGCGCGACATGCGCGGATGGTAGCGATTTCAGGCGGGCGGGTGAAATGGGGAGAGGAGCGGAGGGAATTGGCTCGATGGGCGCGGCGCCGCCGCCCTTACGCTAGTTGCATCACGATCTCGCGCGCCGGACCGACGGTGGTGTTGCGCGCCGCCGCCCCCGACGGTGTCGAGCTTGCGAGCCGCAATGCGCACCGGCGCAGGATCGTGGCCAAGACGAGCTTCATCTCGTAGAGCGCGAAGGCCGCCCCGAGACAGCGGCGCGCCCCGCCGCCGAAGGGCATGAACTCGAAGGGCGAATAGCTCCGCTCGAGGAAACGATCGGGCAGGAAGCGCTCCGGTGCCGGATAGAGCTCGGGCCGGCGATGGCAGACGATGATGGCCACACCCACCGTGTCGCCGGGCTCGAGCGACACCCCCGAGAGCGTCAGCGGTCGCCGCAGCGTCCGCCCGATCATCGGAGCGATCGGGTTGATGCGCAGCGTCTCGTGGCAGACCGCCTCGAGGTAGGGCAGCCGTGCCACCGCCTCGGGATCGGCCGGCGAAGGCAGGCTGCGCACCTCGGTGGTCAGGCGTTCCGCCACCGCCGGGTCGCGGTGGATGAATTCCAGCGCCCAGGCCAGGGAGCTGGCCGTGGTCTCGTGGCCGGCGACCACCAGGTTGATCATCTGCGTGACCAGGTCTTCCGTGGTAAGGGGCGCGCCGTCGTCCTGGCGAGCCTCGAGCAGCAGGCTGAGGATGTCGTCACGCGCGGCCGGCCGGGCGCGGCGCATCGCGAGCTCCTCCTCGAAGAGCTCCAGCACCTCCTGCCGCCTCCGCTGGAAGCGCGCCCAGGCCGAGAGACCCAAAGCCTCCCGCCGCAGCATGGGCATAAACATGAACGACGGTTTCAATGCGCCGATGACGCCCAGCACCGCGTCGCGGAAGGGGCGCTGCTGCTCCGGCGTACTGAGGCCCATCACCGACTGCAGGATCACCTCCAGCGAGATTTCCTGCATGGTGCGGTGCATGGCGATGGGCTCCTGCGCCCTCCACTGGCCCGCGCGCGACGCGGCAATCTCGGTGATGAGCTCGCCGTAGGCGCGCATCCTCTCGCCGTGAAAGGGCGGCATGAGGAGCTTGCGCTTGGCGCGGTGCTCCTCGCCGCCCAGGATGATGACGTTGCTCCGCCCGAGCACCGGCGCGAGCAGGTTGGCTCCGAGCGCGTCGTAGCCCGTGGGATCGGCGGTGAAGACGGTGCGGATCCCATCGGGATGCCCGGTCACTACCATGCGGCCGAGGAAGCTCGGGGAGCCGTAGGGCTCGCCGTAGCGGGCGTAGGCCCGGAGGATGCTGCCGTAGGGATCCCGCAGGTACGCGGCGGTCGTGAGAATGGTGCTTCTCGGGCCGGTCGGCAGTCGGCGCACGGGCGCACCCATAGCGCGCCAAGCATAGAAGAGCCCAGCACGACCAGGCAAGGTGGGTCGGAAGCGAAGGCTCATGATGAGTCACCCCCGCCACGTCCGACGATCAAGGGCCACCCGGCGGCGATGTAGCCGGCGCTGAAGGCGACGCCGGCGATGAGGAAGCTCAGGTGCTGGCCGGGAAGCAACGTTCCGCCGATCCCTACGAGCAGCGAGAGGATCCAGAGCGCCGCTGCCGTTCTTGAGCCCACGCCGCGTAAGAGCATCGCAACACCCAGCGCCACCATCCCGACCGACCATATAGTCGCGCCGATCAGATAGGTCTGGAGCCCGAACACCTCGGTGCCCGCGCTGCGGACGACCAGCACACCGATCCCTGAGAGGGCGAACCCCACCAGGCCCATCAGCCCCAGTGGCCTGCGGCTGAACCCGTAGATCCCGATGAGCCCGAACAGCAGCAGGACGTCGGTGGCCAGGTACGCTCCCTGGAGCGCACGCCCCTCCAGGAGCCCCGGCGCGAAGCCGCTGGCCACACGGAGCAGCCCGCCGAACACGGCGCAGAGGCCCGCCAACCGATACGCCAACACCGGGTTCATGAATCAGCACCAACCGGTGATGCGTCCCATGGAGCTGCGAGCGTGTCGCGTACGGGGCATCGGCTTCGGCCCGGCAATGAAACGCCGAGATACACGATCGATTCCAAGCCGCGAATCCTGACCTCAAGGCGTGGCGTTGCGTAGTGCCTTGCTGAGGAGGGCGTCCAGACGCGCGGCGAATCTCTGTTTCGCCTTTGCATTGAAGGGACGCGGACCCTCGGTTTGTATACCCGCCTCGCGGAGGCCGGCCATGAAATCGCGGATCGAGAGCCGCTCGCCCACGGTCGCTTCCGAATAGAGGTCGCCCCGCGGATCGATCACCGTCAGCCCCTTGGCCACAAGCATGGAGGCCAGCGGGATATCCGCGGTGACGCAGAAGTCCTCGGATGAGCTAGCATCCAAGATATGGGCGTCGGCAACGTCGGCTCCCTGGGTCACGCGCACCATGGAGACGAACGGGCCCGGCCCGATACGGACGTTCTTGTTGGCCACGAAGATGGTCTCGATCTTCAACCGCTGCGATGCGCGCACGATGACGTCCTTGATCTCGCCCGGAACAGCATCCGCATCGACCCATATCTTCAATTCATTCGCTCCCGGGGCGGCCAGACCACCACATCGTCGACGCGGATGGCGGCCACCATCTCCGGCTCGAGCGTCATCCGCCGTCCCCGCTCCGGCGAGAGCTGCGCCTCGGGCCAGAGGTCCTTCACGCGCCGGAACACGAGCAGGTCGCCCTCCATGCCATCGAAGCGCATGCCGCCGAACGCCACCTGCGCGGCACCGCCTCCGTCATCGCTGTCGATAACCTGATCAGTGGGCAGCGGCACTTGACGTCCGCCGGGGAATATCACGAACGTCCCGGGTGGGCCGTTGCCGACGATCGGGAGGCCGGGAGAGAATGGCGCTTCCCGGCGTAGCCGGGTGCCGGCGACAAACTCGATCACGAGCGGCGAGGGATGCATCGGCGAATCCTACCATCGGCCGATCTTTCGTGATCGGGCTCCCCATCTGCGCTACATCCGGACCGGAGGTCACCTCATGGGCTTTGGTCGAAATCCATACGTCCCCAAGGCTCAAGCGGCCGAACAGAAGGCCCACGACGCCACCAATGAACCCTCTCGGGTGCGCGCCTATCTCGAAGCCGCCCACGAGTGGGAGCGCGCCGCCGAACGCGAGCCCCCCGGCAAGCGTCGCCTCGAGTACGAAGGCAACGCCGCCCGCGCTCGCAAGCTCTGCGAGTGAGAATCTCTGACCCGCACGGCATGAGGCCCTGGGCTCGGCAAGCCACATGCACAGGCCCTCACGGCGGCGCGTGGATCCCCTGCTTGGCGAGCACGTCCAGGCCGACGCTCAGCCGCGCTCGCGAAGGATCCGCCTCGAGCCCCCGACCTCGACGCAGATCCGGAGACCCGGGAAGCGCGGGAGATAGATGAGGGCGGGCGGATCGCGACGCGCTCCATGGACCCTGCGCAGCGTCACCTGCCGCTGCTCGAAATCATAGTCCGCCTCGTAGCCCGCATCGCCGACCTGGACAGTGCGAGGAAAAACCCGGTCCATCTGCTCGCACACGGCCGCTGGCAGCGGCGGCGCCGTGAGGTCGGCCGCGCCGAGGAGCGCGAGGTCGTCGCCGCTCTCGACGCCCAGGGCGGCCAGCCGCGTCATCACCCAGGCCTCGAGCTCCGATTCCGCAGGGGAAGGCGGGCGCCACTCACCGCAGTCGAGCGGATACCCACTGGAGAGCATTTTC
>DATAGU010000275.1:0-1957 GCA_036263495.1 Polyangia bacterium
CCTCGCAGCGGGGTTAATTCACCAGGGAGCGAGGAGGGGTCAAAATTACTGTCGCTGGAGGGGTCAAAAATAGTGTCGCTTGACACGGTGTTCAGCGGCCAACAGATTACCCATGCGCGAACCATGACGGCGGTGAAGGTACGAATCGCCGAGGTCGTGTCGCGCTGCCGCTGCCGCCGCGCCCTGGTCATGTTCGGCGAACAGACGGCAGGCCTCTTCGAAGTAGCGATGGGCCGCCTCATACTCTCCAGACGCTAAGAGCCCCTGCGCATGGTCCCGCAGCTTGCGTGAGCGCTGGCCTTCCGGGGTGCTCTCGACCATCCGATCGTAGGCCATGTCCTCTTGCAGCGATTGCCAGCCTCGCCAAATCTCGCCTGGAGAAATTCCACTTTTCATCCGCATGCCCTCATAGGGCCGAGCTGGAGCCTCGGTTTCCCCAAAATCGTATCCGTAATCGTTCACGCCTTGGGCGTCAGGCGGCAAGGGAATCGCCGAGCGGATGCTTTGAAGGTGCCGGCTCGGGAAGTAGCAATGGAGCCGGTTACCAGACACAGCGCGGCGGCGCGTGGCGTCCCTCTACGGTTCAGGGGATTTTGCGCAGGGCGGTGCAGTAGGACAGAAGGCGCCCGGGGCCTATGGATCGCCAGCCTCGGGTGGGGTGGGGTGTTCAGGTGGATGTGGCGGAACAGCGGCGGCAGAGGACGCGCTCGGGGCCTTCCTGGCCGACCTCCACCGGGTTGATCTCGGCGTCGCAGCCGTCGCATGTGGGCCGGGCGAGTTCGCGAAGGCGGACCTCGTACAACACGCACCACCAGCGCCCGTCGGTCGTCTTGAACTGCGTGAGGCCGCGGCCCTCGTAGACGGTGGGCTCGAGCCCCTCGACGCCGCCGATGGCGTGGTCGAGGAGGTCGCCGAGCGTGACGCCGACCTCGCCGAGGTTGATTACTTCGAGCTGCTTACATAGGTCCAGCTTGCCGGTGCGGTGTTCCTCGAAGATGCCTCGGGCGAGGACCTCACCGCAGGTCCCGCAGCCATAGTCCCGGCCGGAGATCTCGCCACCGGCCTCGGGTTCGTTACGCCCCTCGGGGACGAAGCCGCGGCCGGGGGCGAGGTGGCCCAAGCGCGGGACGAGGCGGAAGTGGTGCTCGACCACCGCGAGGCCGGCGTTGCCCTCGGTCCCGCGGAGATCGGCATCGCAGCGCGGACAGGCCGAGGGCAGCTCGACCTCGCGGTAGGTGACGTGGATGTCGGCTACATCGACCTCCACGGTCGGGGCGCAAGTAGTGACGGTCATGGGAAGCCTCCTTGAGGTCAGTCGGTGAACGCGAGCAGCAGGAGCGGCGGGACGTCGGGCCCCATCGCCTCCTCGAGCGCCTGGAGCGCCGCGCGGACCTTCACCGGCGCGTCGGCCTCGCGGAACTGGGTGCGTATGGGTTCCAGCCACGCGCGCGGGATGGTGGGCGCGCCGGTCTGTGTCGCGAAGTGGGTGACGGTGCCGAGTCCCGGCCGGAAGGAGAACGCCTCGCCGTCGTACTCGTAGCGGGCGTCTGCCTGGCGGTCGTAGGCGACGCCATTCTCCTCGAGGGCAGGAAAAGGCGGCGCCACCTGTATCACGGAGCGCGGTCCCCTTCGGGTCGTTCGGTGCGCGCGCAGCCGGCGAAGTAGAAGCCTGGGCGGTGACTACTCACGGATCTACACATCTCATGGCTCGTCGGCCTCGGACGGGGTCTCCTTCACCTCGTCAGCCTCGGACGGAGTGCCTTCTCCCCCCTGGCCGGCCTTTTCCTGCTGGCCGCCCTCCTGCTCATCCAGCTTCCGCCATAGCTCAATGCGCTGCCGCGAGCAGTAGGCGACGAGCTCCGGTCGCAGCTTGTGCGCGCGCTCTGCGGCTTCCTCGGCTGCGTCTGCCACGCTTTTCAGGAGGAAGTAGGCTCGCTCCCTCCCCAGGGTGGCCTCG
>DATAGU010000276.1:0-9937 GCA_036263495.1 Polyangia bacterium
CGAAGCCCCCGATAAAGCCCCCCCACTCTGATCTGCGCTCAACAACAAGAAGGCCGGTCCGAGGACTATCTGAGCCAGCGGGGACCCCGCAGACCCTCGCGTGACGATCAACACCATCAGCAGGCATCGCAACGAAGCGACCTCGCTTATGGTGGGACGGCGACAGCGTCATGGTTGCGCGCCGAATCGTCATGGTTGCGCGCCGAATCGTCATGGTTGCGCGCCGAATCGTCATGGTTGCGCGCCGAATCGTCATGGTTGCACGCCAGAAGGCCATGGTTGCACGCCAGAAGGCCATGGTTGCACGCCAGAAGGCCATGGTTGCACGCCAGAAGGCCATGGTTGCACGCCAGAGGGCCATGGTTGCACGCCAGAAGGCCATGGTTGCACGCCAGAAGGCCATGGTTGCACGCCAGAAGGCCATGGTTGCACGCCAGAAGGCCATGGGGCATCAGGGTGATGCACTAAACCGCGATCTTGCCGCTCACCCCGCCTGTCCCTGCAACTTCGCCTGGTGACCGTCGCAGCACGAAGTGATGCATTCCTGACCGCGATCAACAACGGGCGGCGATGATCCGGGCTCCCCTGGCGCGATGAAGAGCATCAGCGAAATCTCTCCGGAGCCACGGGCATCAACGTGACGACATGGGACCCCGGGATATCCACGCGGACCAGATTCGGGTGCCGACGCTGCAAACGCGCTGTCAGCGTCGCTCGGTCCCAGCGCTCAGTCTGCCGGCGAACTTCCGCCAGGCGCCTGGGATCGCTCACCCAGCGTTCGAGACGAGCGCCCGAGCGCGTGTGCACGCCCTGGGCGCGCTCCGCCGCACTCCTCCCGCCAAAGAAGGCCTCTTCGTAGACCAGGCCCTGCGGCGGCAGCTGGTAGGTGGGCCCGAGAAGCAGCATGCCCGGGCGGAGCTCGGCGAGCTTCTCGACGAGCGGCAAGGAGAAGCCGTAGCAGGTGTCGAGTACCACGAGCTCCGGGGCATAGCAGCGCACGACACGCGCGATGTCGTCGGCCTCGGAGCCCAGGTACATCGGTGGGGTGCTGTGCCCGGTGACGATCATCGCCTGGGCCGGCACCACCGACGAGCAGGTGAAGTCTTCCAAGGCGACGAACCGACATGGCCCCGCCGCGCAGGTGGTGTGGAACGCCGGCGGATCCCGTTTCGAGTACAGGACGACGATGGGAGTGTCGGCTGCCGGACGCCGGGACAGATAGGGATAGGCGCTGAACAAGGCCGTCAGGATCCCCAGGGTCATGAGCGTGATGGTGCGCATGCGGGATCTCCTCGGATCGGGAGAGGCTGGCTCTATTCAGAGGTGCCGAGGCAGCGAGTGGCGTTGCGGATCGAGACAGGGCCTGCCCGGCGAGGCGGGGCATCCAGCCCTGCTCACCAAGGGTGCCGATTCGCTAGAACGGATACCACGTGCAGATGTTGACCCAAGCATAGGCGCAGGTGGGGCCACACGTCTGCCGGGGGTACCCATACCTCGTGGCCGTCAGTTTGCAGCCCCAGGTGCAGACGTAGCGACGCATCAGACCGCAGAACGTGTGTCCCTTGGCGGAGTCGTCGATCTGACCCGCCTGATCGAGCGTCTCGTTGAGGGCCACCGCGACCTCAGGCGAGACATCCGCGAGCTGTGACGTCTGGACCATCTCATCGGTCGCCGAATCGACGTCCTGGAAGGTCTGCCCATCGACGGCGATGGTCTCGTCGGCATTGAAGGTCACCGGCACGGCGGCACCGGTGTTGGTGGCCACCGTGGCTGTGGCGCCCTCATCGTTGTACTTGAAGGAGGTGGTCACGTCCGTCGTGGCGTCATAGATGATGACGGTGAGGTCCGCCTCGCCCTTGGCGATCTGCTTCTCCAGGGCCACGTGAATCTGGTGCTCCCGCTGCCCCGGGTAGGCGATGATCATCTTCCCGCGCAGGCGATAGGCGGTTCCATCGTTCTCCAGCCGCTCGAAGGAGCGCTGGGCGAGCCGATAATTGCGCCCCTGCGTCGCGCCCGGGGTGCCTGAAGTGCCTGTCGGAGCCGTCCCCCCGGAGCCCACCGCTCCGGTCGAATCGATCTGCGGCGGACCGCTACAGGCCACCAGCGTCATTACCAAAAACATCATCAACAGAGCCTTGCGGGTCATGAGGGCCTCCTCGTTAGAAGTTTCTGATGGGTCGCCATGCGGTCCTTGTCGCTCCGGTACCGCGACAGGGAGCGCGCCCACGGGCGTGCCAGCCAGACGACCACTCTCTTGTGCAGCTCGCCGGAGCGACTGCAGCTGGCATGCCATGCATTCGCTCCCTCGCGGACCCTCCAGAACAGGGAGAAGCGCTTGATGGCAAAACTTTTCAGGAAGTCCCCGTGGAGCCGGGTCCTCCGTCGAGAACCGGCAGGAGCCGATGGGGGGCTGCACAAACGTGCGGGCGGATCCTGATAGAAGAGCCCTGCATCAACGAGCGTTTCTACCCACCCAACGGATACCCCTCTGTGTGTTCCATGTACCGTTTCATGGAACGGTCCATGGAACGGCTCCATGAAACCCTGGAACCTGACCCTTCATCGAGCATCACGCCCGCGCCCTGCTGCACAACCGCAGCTGTGATGACATGGCGTGCTTCGATAGCTTCGATGGCCATCGACAAGGGGACCTCAGTCCGGAACAATGAGGCGCCCGTTATTCCCATCCACCCCATCCACAAGGACGTGCCCCATGAAGACCCACTCCACCGCGACGCCTTTCCGCGTGCTGCCCGTCCACGGGGCGCGCACCGCCTTGCTCGCCGGACTGTGGGGATGTGCCCTGCTGTCCAGCGGTACGGCTGCCGGCAAGGCCACGCCGGTACCGGATGATGGGGTGACGAGCCCGACCCACCAACAGTCCATCGGCAAGATCGTCTGGTCGAACGAGAAGATCGTGAAGGCCAAGGAGGCCCCGGCGACGTTCCAGACGCGGCTCAAGACGTCGGACTTCATCTACGGTCGCGCCTACCTGTCCCACTCGGCGCCGAACGAGCCGCTGTACTCGAAGAACACCGGCCGCGGCGGCGAGCCGTGCCACATCTCCTGCACGGTCACCTACAACCTCTACGTCGACGGGGTCAAACAGGGCTGGCGGGTGGACGATCTGCGCCTCTCCGACGCCGCGCGGAAGTGGACCACCTTCCAGGTCTGGCTGCGCCCACGCCCCGAGGACGATCCCACCCACCCGGCGTGGCAGGACATCGTGAACAAGCTCTCGCCGGGCGAGCACACGATCAAGATCGAGCTCATCGCCGCCGAGGGCGTCTTCGAATCGAAGCCGATGGCGGTCGGGCAGTTCACCCTGGTCAAGGACTCGGACAAGCCGCTCGCGATCGGCAAGTCCTTCGATTCATTCTCGGCCGGGCTGAAGGACGCGCAGCTCGAACAGCTCCTCCTGAAGACGATCCAGGAGAGCGCCGCCCAGGAGAAATGGAAGGAACACTTCACGAAGCTGAAGATTCGCTCGAAGAGCTGGACCACGATCCGCCATGAGGTCTCGGGCGTCATCACCGGCCGGCAGATCTCGGCCTATGCGTTCGCCGAGTGGCCCGACGGGCACTGCACGGTGCAGGACTTCACCTTCGCGCAGGATTACGACGGCAGCCAATACGTGCCCGAGAGCACGTCTCGTTACGGCACCGGCGAGCAGGAGCGGGTGGACTGCATGCCTTGAGGCCGCCCGCGCTCCGCGTGGACGCCGAACATGTTCCCGTCACCCAAGCGGCCCACTCAGCCTCTCCACGATCAACTGCACCAGTGGGGAGACGGCACTGCTTTCCGCCGACGGAGAAAGTGATCGTTGTCTGTCAGGCGGCGCTGTCACCTTTCGATGTCACCCCGCGCCGGGATGCGGGTGACCGTCAGTCAAACCAGCCGCCTGCAGAGGGAATCTTGCCACGGTGACGGTTGGGTTTCTGGCGGACGTTGACATCCGCACCGTCGCACAGAGAACGTTAAGTGAGACCGACTCGCCACCGCAGAGCATCCCGGACCGAGCGAACCTTTCGCTGAAAGGGCCGGTTTATCGATGCTTCCGCCGGCGGCAGGGTCACCGCTATGGACTGAGAGGCCGTCTCGGTCCACAGATACTCATCCAAGAGTGAGAGGATCCTCCATGTCCAGACCAGCACGAGCCACACAGGCGAAACGGGCCCGCGAGCTTGCCCAGAAGGACAGGCGTAAAGAGAAGGAACAGCAGCGCGCGGAGAGAAGGGACGTCAAGTCGAGTTCGCAGAGGACCAGCGATGGCGAGGATCCTGATCTGGTGGGCATCCGTCATGGCCCGCAGAAGCCGCTGGATTGAGAGCTCGCTCATGCGCCCCTCGAGCAGTCCCCCGGAGGCGCTCATGGCGAGCATCTCGCGGATCACCTATCGACGATAGGAGAGCGCTCTGCCGCCCGGTGAATCGAGGAGGATCGAGTTGCAGCGAGTCAGCCTACATGGCCACGAGGTCGCATTCCGGATGGCCGGCAGCGGACCGGTGGTCATCCTGATCCACGGCATGGCGGGGAGCTCCGCGACCTGGCAACACATCCTGCCCAAGCTCGCGGAGCGCTACACCGTCATCGCCCCCGACCTCATCGGCCACGGCGGCTCGGCCCGGCGGCGAGGCGATCACTCGCTCAGCGCACACGCCAGCATGGTCCGCGACCTGATGGAGGCGCTCGGCGTCGAGCGCGCGACGCTCGTCGGCCAGTCCTTCGGCGGCGGGGTCGCGATGCAGTTTGCCTACCTGTTCCCCGACCGTTGCGAGCGGTTGGTGCTCGCCAGCAGCGGTGGCCTCGGCGCGGAGGTGCACCCGCTCTTGCGCGTCCTCAGCCTCCCCGGGGCCGAGGCTCTCCTCGCGCTCGCCTGCCGAAGTCAGCTCCACAAACTCGCCCAACTCGGCGGCGCACTGGCCAAACGGCTGAACCGAAGCGGCACGAGCCGCCGTCGCGCACTCGAAGAGATCGGTCGAGCGTACGCCTCGCTCACCGATGCCGCGAGCCGCCGCGCGTTCTTCGATACGCTGCGCGGTGTTGTCGATGGTGCCGGGCAACGCGTGAGCGCCCGGGACCGCCTCTACCTGATCTGCGCCATGCCCACACTCATCCTGTGGGGACGGCAGGATCCAGTCATCCCCATGGCCCACGCGCTCGCCACGCACGCGGCGATTCCCCACAGCCAGCTGGAGATCTTCGACGATGCCGGCCACTTTCTACACTGCGAGCAACCGGATCGATTCGTCGCTGTCCTGGACGACTTCATTGCCACCACGGCGCCGCTCCCGCTCTCGAACCAGCGCTTCCGACAGCTGATCGCCGGGGCCAGCGGCGAGCCTCGCAGGAGGCCGTCGCCCCTGCCACGGACTCTTGCCCTCCATGCCGTCGTAAACCCTGCGGGCTCTGTCCGAAGGAGCTAGCGGAGGACCCGCTGACGCGAGCGCCGCGGGGCATGGCGTCGCCTCTGGAACCAGCCCCTGGCGACGAAAACGACGGCGATCGAAAGGGCGCTGATGGCCAGCCAGGACCGGACCTCGCGGTACCAGGGGCGCGGCAGCGGGAGCGGCGACTGGCGCTCGACGTAGGCTCCCGAGCGCCCTCCCTCGTCCGCCATGGAGGCGGCGCGTTTCTCGTCAAGGGCGTCGCTGGCAGCGCGCAACACGTCGGGGCGATCTTGGACGCCGGACGGGAGCGTGGGTCTTCCATCCATATCAGGTACCTCCCGGTTCGTTTTCCCAGGAGAGGGGCAACCTTCGTACCAAACTGCGTCGCTGCGTCGCGCTTCCTCGAATGACTCGAGCGCGCTTGTTCCTCGCCCTGGGCGGGGTGACGCGCAGGCCACGGGCGAGAGCCACCAGATGGGGCGCTGCTCGACCACCAATCCAGTGCCCGCTCTCCCGTTGGCGGGACCGATGCAGCGTTTCTCTGACAGCAGCACGGGCTCAGAGGATTGCCCTGGGGGGGTTCTGGCTCCAAGAAGACGGACATGCAGTCGTTCCTCAGCGTCATGCCGTCGCGCCATCGCCGCGCGCGAGATCGGTTGCGGCACCCGGCGGCCGCGCTCATCACGCACGGTTGCCTCGTTGTCCTCATCGCCGCCGAGTTCGCCCTCCTGCTGAATACGCCGGTGTGGGTCGCAGCGCTGCCGTGCCTCCTGCTGCACCACCGCATCGGCGTGCTCGCGCACGAATACATCCACGGAATCCCGTTCCGCCGCCGCCGCGGCAACCTGCTCGTCATCGGTGTGCTCGAGCCGATCGCGCAGACGTTCGGCCTCCTCGAGCTGTTCCGCGGGACGCACCTCGCGCACCACCGCTGGCTCAACACGGAGCGCGACCCGGCGTTCCAGACCGCGCAGCGCAGCCGCACGACGGGGGGCGCGTTCCTCGGACTGTCACAACTCGAGATCGTGCAACACTTCCACTACCTGGCCGACATCCTGCGCCACGGCCACCCGATCGCCAGGCGATCGCGGATCATGCGTGGGTTTTTCCTCTCGCTCGCGGCCGTGGTGTTCTGGGTGGCGATCGGGCACGCCGAGATCGTCCTCTATCTCGCCGCGCTCAACCTCTACACGGGCATGGTCTCGAGCTCGCTGCGCGGCGCTGTCGAGCACCATGGACCGCCCGGTGAGAGACGGTCGACCAACGAATATCGCGCGTTCATCCCCCTGTTCAACCTCAACCGCCATGTCCACCACCACATCGACCCGCGCTGCCCGTGGTACCTGCTGGAGTTCCAATCGACGCCGCTGCCGGCGCGCACCTTCGTGACGCACTGGGTGCACGTGTACCTCAAGCGCGATTACACGCTCCTGCCGCCCGAGCCGCGCGGCGCCGCCCCCGACGGCGGCGAAGTCGGCACCGCCCTTCACGGGGTCTGACTACGTCGGAACAGAGACACCCGAAGGATCCCCGAGGGACCTGGCCGGCGTACAAGCGCGACGGCATGGAGCGCTCGCTCAAGACGCATGCGGCGCTCCTCTAGAAGATCGTCGCCTACGGCTCCTCTCTGCCGTACGCGCTCCCATCGGCGCGCGTTGCCTGCGCCGGCGCCATCGCAGTAACGTCGCGGCGCCACGCGAGGAGAGCCCATGCGTAGACCCCTCACGGCCATCCTGCTCCCGGCCCTGATCCTGGGCCTCGCCGCCCCTGGTGACGCCGAACCCGAACCGGCCGGCGATCGCCCCCCGGCGGCCCAGGGGACGCCGGCGCCCGACGAGGTACGCCGCTGGATCGCCGCCCACCACGTGCCGCTGGCCACGGCGACCCCCGCGAGCGACGTCGCCGACCTCCGGCCGCTGGCGGCGGCGGTGGATGGCGCACGCGTGGTGGCCCTCGGCGAGGCGACCCACGGCACGCGCGAGTTCTTCCAGCTCAAGCACCGCCTCCTCGAGTACCTCATCGCCGAGCAGGGCTTCACCGCCTTCGCGTTCGAGGCCGGCGTGGCCGAGAGCCGCGACGTGGACGACTACGTGATGACCGGCCGGGGCGACGCGGCGCGGGCGGTCGCGGGCCTCGGCTACTGGCCGTGGTCCACCGAGGAGGTGGTCGAGCTCGTCGAGTGGATGCGCGCCTGGAACCGCGCTCCGCAGCACACCCGCAAGATCCACTTCCAGGGCTTCGACATGCAGGTGCCCGATCGCGCCCTGCGCGACGTGCTCGCCTGGCTCGCGCGCGTCGACCCGCCGGCGGCGAAGCAGTTCTCGACGACCCTGCGCCTGGCCACGAGCCGCTACAACGTCTTCACGCTCGACCCGTCGCGGCTCGCGATGCTCCAGGCAGGCGCCCGGGCGCTCCTCCAGCGGCTCGACGAGCGCCGCGCGATCTACGAGAGGCGGTCGGCGCCGGCCGCGTGGGCGCTCCATCGCCAGCTCGCCCGCGTGGTGGTGCAGTCCCTCACCATGATCCTGGCCGATCGGGTCGGCCAGGAGTGGGACGGCTCGAACGCCCGTGACGCGGCCATGGCCGACAACGTCCAGTGGCTCCTCGAGCAGGGGGGCCCCGGCACGCGGCTCGTCCTGTGGGCGCACAACCAGCACGTCTCGAAGGGGCACCTCGTCCCGGAGTTCCACAACCTCGGCTCGCACCTCGCCGCGCGCCTCGGCCGCGCCCTGCGCGTGTTCGGCTTCGCGTTCGACGCCGGCCGGTTCCAGGCGATCGGATCCGACATGGGCCTGCACGTCTTCGAGGTCGCGAGCGGCGGCCCCGCCACGCTCGACGGGACGCTCGCCGCCGCCGCGGCGCCGCTGGCCGTGTTGCCCCTCGACCAGCTGCCGCCGTCGGGCCCGGTCGCGGACTGGCTCGCGCGACCGACCACGCGCGACATCACCGCCGGCTACCTCGACGCCACCCCCGAGGCGTACTTCCGCGCCACCCCGATCGCCAGCTTCTACGACGCCGTGATCTTCGTCGCCCGGACCACGAGCGCGCGCCCGCTCGTCTACGTGCGCGACCAGCTCACGCCGCAGGCCACGCTGCCCGTGGCCGTGAACCTCGACTTCGAGTCCGAGACCGACGGCCGGCCGACCGGGTGGTTCGTGCCCATGAGCAACGCCGTCTCCGGCTACCGCGTCGAGATCGACCGCCTGCAGCCACACGCCGGCAAGGGCAGCGCCATCATCGCCCGGGACGACACGCGCGGCTACGGCCGCAATTACGGCGAGCTGCGCCAGCGCATCAGCGCCGTGCCCTACCGCGGCCAGCGCGTGCGCCTGCGCGCCGCCGTCCGCGCCGACGTCGGCAAGACCGGCCGCGCCCACCTCTGGATGCGCGCCGGCCAGCAATACGACGGCATGAACGACCGTCCGATCGTGCACCCGTCGTGGCGCACCTACGACGTCGTCCTCGACGTCCCTCCGACCGCCGACGTCCTCCAGTTCGGCTTCGTCCTCGTGGGCGAGGGGATGGCGGCCATCGACGACGTCTCGCTCACGGCCGCGCCGCGGTAGGTCACCGGTCGGGGTGGTGACGGTATTAACGAACCCAACGATCTCTTCGGGTCGTTGGGTTCTTTCATACCGTCACCTATCCTCGGGAATGTGATCGGGATGCGCACCTTCGCCTGCTGGCTCCTCTTCCTCGGGACCGCCGCCGCCGCCCGCAACACCCTCGGGCCCTGGGGCGAACATCCCAACCTCGTGCCGCCCTTCGCCCCCCGGGAGGAGCGCCGCGCGCCCAAGAACCCAGATGGCGAGGCGCTCTGGAAGGCCTCCCAGGCCCCGCGGACGCGCGAGCGGATCGACGGCGGGCTCCTCGTCTGCCATCTCCAGGTCGGCCGGCCCAAGGATCCGGTGAGACGCGCCCTGCTCGACGTCATGACGCTGGGCGCCGCGGAGCTGGCCAACGCCGACGTGACCCTGCGGCTGCGGCTGCGCGCCGAGCACCCCATCGTCCTGTGGGGGCCGGCCAAGCACGATGCGTCCTTCGTCTCGGTGCCCGCCGTCACCCTGGCGCGCGGCGATCGCCTGGAGATGGCGCTCGTCGACCGCGGCCTCTGGTCCGACACCCCCCTCGGCCGCACCGGCGTCCAGTGGGATGGCGGGTCGCCGTTCACCCTGTCCACCGCGAAGTGGACCGCGCGCTGCACCCTGCTCGACCCGGACGAGGTGAGCGTGCGGGCCCGGCCCTGGGTGGAGAGCCTCGACCGCCAGCTCGATCGGATCGCCGCCGCTCGCGTCGACCACACCCAGCCCGAGTGGGGGCGACCGGTGCGCGAGCTGTCGCAGCTCCGGGGCCGCTTCCGCGACACGCTGACGGGGGAGGGCAACTTCCGCTACGCCGCCGGCTACCTCGGCTGGGAGCACCCGGAGATCCAGTCACGGCTCGAACGCCTGCGACGCGGCGAGGCGGCCTTCGACGAGGCCGCGGCGCGCGAGGTGGAGGCCATCCGGCAGGAGCTCCCCGCTGTCCTCCGCTCCCTCAGCTGGGGT
>DATAGU010000277.1:0-14030 GCA_036263495.1 Polyangia bacterium
GAGGGGGGCAGCAGAAAGCTCTGGCCAGGCGCGTAGGGTCGGTAGGTCTTGCTGGTCTTGCTCACCTTCTCTGTAGATCACATCGGCCCAGCCATGTCGATCTGTTTTGCACCGCCTTACTCCAACAGGCTCCTAGGCGCCGGGCTCGGTCTTCTTGCCGGCCTTCTCCCAGCCGGCGATGCCGGCGGGCATGATGTGGACCTTCTTGTAGCCGAGCTTGATCGCCGTGGCGGCGGCCTTGTGGCAGGCGGTGCACTGCTCGCTGCCGCAATAGAACACGAGCGTCGCCTCCTTGTCGGCCGGCAGGTCCGCCGCGGTCACGTTGGAGTAGTCGACCCAACGCGCCGAGGGGACGTGCCCCTTGGCCCAGCGTTCGTGGCTGTTGTTGTCGAAGACGTAGAAGTCCTTCTGCCCGATCCGGGACGACACTTCGTCCACGGTGAGCCGGCCAAAACCTTCGCCGGCGCGCGCCAGCGGGACGCCCGCCAGCAGGATGAGGGCCAGGGCCGTGACAAGACGCAGCGTGTTTCGCATGGTTCCTCCGTTCACAAGGGGGTGGTGACGGTATTAAACAACCCAACTTGCGCCTGTCGAGCGGAAGGAGAACTTGGGTTGTTTGATACCGTCACCGAAGGGCCCCGAAGGGCCTGTTCATTCGGCCGCGGTGGTGTCGGCCGCGGCGGTGGCGCCGCGGACCTCGCGCGCGAACGCGGCGTAGCGATCCTCCAGGATCGCCTGGCGCGCGCGCCGGACGAGGTCGATGTAGAAGTGCAGGTTGTGGAGGGTGGCCAGGCGGCTGTAGAGGATCTCGCCGGCTTGGAAGAGGTGCCGCAGGTAGGCGCGCGAGAAGCCGCCGGCGCAGGTGGGGCAGCGGCAGTCCGGGTCGGGCGGGGCGGTGTCGCTCTTGTAGCGCGCGTTCGCGATGTTGATGCGGCCCGCGCCCCACCCGACGAAGAGCTGGCCGTTGCGCGCGTTGCGCGTGGGCATGACGCAGTCGAACATGTCGACGCCCGCGCCGATGGCCTCGATGAGATCGCGCGGGGTGCCGATGCCCATGACGTAGCGCGCGTGATCGGCGGGCAGGTGCTCGACGATCTCGTCCATCACCTGCCAGGTGACCTCGGGCGGCTCGCCCACCGCCAGGCCGCCGAGGGCGTAGCCGTCGAAGCCGATGGCGCAGATCTCTTCGATGTGACGGCGGCGCAGGTCGACGTGGGTGCCGCCCTGGACGATGCCGAAGCGCAGCTGGCCCGGGTGCTGCTCGCTCCGTGGCGCGTCCCAGGAGCGGCGCGCCCAGCGCGTGGTGCGCGCCATGGCGTCTTCGATGACCGGCCGCGGCGCGTCGGCCGGCGGACAGTGGTCGAAGGCCATGGCGATGTCCGAGCCGAGCACGGCCTGGATGTGCATCGACTGCTCGGGCGTGAGCTCGAGCTGCGCGCCGTCGAGGTGCGAGCGGAAGGTGACGCCCTCTTCGCCGATCTTGGAGATGGCCCGCAGGCTGAACACCTGGTAGCCGCCCGAGTCGGTGAGGAGGGGCCGCGTCCAGCGCGCGAGGCCATGCAGGCCGCCGTGCGCCGCGATGACGTCGAGCCCGGGGCGCAGCCACAGGTGGTAGGTGTTGCCGAGGATGATCTGGGCGCCGAGCGCCTCGAGCTCGGCGGGGGTGGTGGCCTTGACCGTGCCGGCGGTGCCCACGGGCATGAACACGGGGGTGCGCACGGTGCCGTGGGGGAGCCGGAGCACGCCGGCGCGCGCCTTGCGCGATCGGGCTTCGACCTCGAAGTGGCTCATGGGTTCATCCGTTCGCGTGAGGGGCAGGGCTCATAAAAGGAGCATGGCGTCGCCGTAGCTGTAGAAGCGATAGCCACGCGCCACCGCGTCGTTGTAGGCCGCGAGCACGCGCTCCCGTCCGGCCAGGGCGCAGACCAGCATGAGCAGGGTCGAGCGCGGCAGGTGGAAGTTGGTGAGCATGCCGTCGACCACGCGGAAGCGGTAGCCGGGCTTGATGAAGAGGCGCGTGGTGCCGGGGCCGGGACGCAGCCGGCCGTGTTCGTCGCTCGCGCTCTCCAGGGTGCGCACCGAGGTGGTGCCGATGGCCACGACCGGGCGTCCGGCGGCCCGCGCCGCGGCCACGGCCTCGCAGGTGGCCGCGGGGATCTCGTAGGGCTCGGGGTGGAGGGCGTCGATGTCATCGACGTCATCGCTGCGCAGCGGGGCGAAGGTGCCGAGCCCGACGTGCAGGGTGAGGGTGACGCGGGTGATGCCGCGCGCTTCGAGCGCCTCGAGGAGCCGGGGGGTGAAGTGCAGCCCGGCCGTGGGCGCCGCGGCGGCGCCGGGCGTTCGCGCGTAGACCGTCTGGTAGCGCTCGCGATCTCCTTCGCCCGGCGCGCCCTGGCGTTCGATGTAGGGCGGCAGCGGCACCTCGCCGATGCGTTCGAGCGCGGCCAGAAGACCGCCCGGCTCATCCCCGGTGAAGACCACCTCGATCTCGCCGCCTTGTACCGTCCGCTCGGTCCGTACCTCGGCGGCCGGCGCCCGCTCGCCATCGAGGAGGAGCGTCATGCCCGGCCGCAATGGCTTGGAAGCCGCCGCGAGGCACGCCCAGGTCTCGCGCCAGCCCGTGGCCTCGACCACGCGTTCGCAGGGGCGGACGAGGAGGAGCTCGAAGCGCCCGCCGGTGGGTTTGCGTCCGCGCAATCGCGCGGGGATCACCCGCGTGTCATTCATCACGAGGAGCGCCCCTTCGGGCAGGAGGCGCGGCAGGTCGGCCACCCGGGCATGCGCGGGCGGGCCGCCATGCCGCGGCAGCACGTAGAGCCGCGCCTGATCGCGCTCGGCCGCGGGCTGCTGCGCGATCTGCTCGGGCGGCAGGTCGAAGTGGAAATCGGAGGCACGCATGGATGGGGAGGCTCAGGACCCGGCGTTGATACCGACGAAAGCGCCGGGGCAGGCAGTTGTTATCACGGCTTCGGCCACGAGGCTCAATCCGCGATGCACACGCGGTTGCGCCCGGCGTGTTTGGCCTCGTACAGTGCGCCGTCCACCCGCCGCACGAGGCCATCGAGGGCGGGCGGCGTGCTGTCCGGGGCGAAGGCCACGCTGAGCGCGCCGATGCTCACCTGCAGCGGGATCGACTCCTCGACCGAGAGCACGCAGCGGCTCGCCGCCACCGCGCCCCGGATGCGCTCGGCGATCCGGGTCACCTCGCCGCGATCCGTCCCCGGCAGCACCACCAGGAACTCCTCGCCGCCCCAGCGCCCCACCCGGTCGTAGGGCCGCACCGATTGCGAGAGCACGCGGGCCACGTGCACGAGCGCCCGATCGCCGCTCACGTGGCCGTGGTGGTCGTTGATGGACTTGAAGTGATCGACGTCCATGAGCACTAGCCCCACGGGGTAGCCCTCACGCGCGGCGCGGGCCAGCTCCGCCTCGATCTGTTCCTGGATGGCGCGGCGGTTGAAGAGCCCGGTGAGCGGGTCGTGCATGGCCAGGAACTGCATCTGCTGCGTCGAATGCTGCAGGCGTTCCTCGAGTTGCAGGATGCGCTCGCCGATGGACACGCGCACGAGCAGCTCATCCGGGTCGAACGGCTTGGTGAGGTAATCGTCGAGCCCCGAGCGTAGGCCCCGGATCATCATGGGTTTTTCATCCACCACCGTGATCATGATGATGTAGGTGTACTCGGGCCGGTTGGCCTCCCGGATGCGGCGCACGAGCTCGGGGCCGCTCAGCTCGGGCATGAGCCAATCCGTGATGATCAGCCGGATCTGCTCCTGCTGCCACAGCTCCCAGGCGCGCTGGCCATCGGGGGCCTGGAGAATTTCATAATCCCCATAGCGCAGGCTATGGGCGAGCAATGCCAGGGAGGAAGGATCGTCATCGACGAGCAGGACGCGCGTTCGCGACATACCGGGACTCTCCGAGCGACGATGGGCCCTGCAAGGTCGATCTCAGCTTATCAGTGGTGAGTCCGCTCGTCATCGGGCCTCTCATCTGAACTACGGCGCACCAGCAGGCGCGGTTTCCTTCCCTGTACGTACCACCGTGACGGCCGGGCCTTTCTGTCCGAACTGATCCCCAGGGGCATCAGCGATTCGATTGACTGTAGACGGCTCCCTGTCCAGGATGCGTGGCAAATGAATCTTCTTCACATAGCGACTAAAGTCACTCCTTATACGCAGGGGGGTTCGGCCGGAGCCGTCGGCGGCCTGACCCGTGCGCTGGCGGCGCTCGGTGAGAGCGTGGCCCTGGTGGCACCGCGCGGCGAGGTCGAGCCCGACAACTTTGGTCTGGCGCGTCGCTTGCGCACGGTGACGGTGCCGCTCGGGTCGCGCCGCTTCGAGTTGACCGTGTTCGAAGGGCGTCTGCCGGCCGGCCGGGGGGAGGTGCGCACCTGGCTGCTGGATCACCCGGTCTGGCAGGCGCCGCGCCAGCGGGCCCCGGGGGCTGGAGGGGCGTCCCCTCCGGGCCAGCAGGCCGGGGACCCGGCGCTCGGTCTGGCGCTGCTCTCGCGGGCGGCCGATCTGGTGGCGCGGACCTTTGGTTTCGAGGCCGACGTGCTCCACGCCCACGATGGCGAGACGGCGCTGTCCTTGTTCGAGGCGCGGCGCAATCCCGAACAGGCGGGGGTGCACACGGTGCTCACCATCCATCAGGTGGCCCGGACGGCCGAGCTGCCGCGGCCTTGGGCCGAGGCGCTCGAGATGCAGGAGGCGCTCGGCTGGACCGACGGTGTAGGCCAAGGCCAAGGTCAAGGGATGACGGGGGGGCTCGACCTGCTCGCCCTCGGGATCCGCTCGGCCGATCGCGTGGCCACGGTGAGCCCGCGCTACGCACAGGAGATCCAGACCGCCGAGTACGGGCAGGGGCTCGAGGATCTCCTGCGTGCCCAGGGCGACCGCCTGGTTGGCATCCTCGGGGGGATCGACGCCGACGTCTGGAACCCGGAGCGCGATCCCCTGCTCGCCGCACCCTACGAGGCCGGCGAGATCACGGGCAAACGGGCCTGCAAGGCGGCGCTGCAGCGCCAGATGAGCCTGCCCGACAAGCCGCGCACCCCGCTGACCGGGCTCCTCCTCGACCGGAGCGCGGGCGCCATGGAGCTCCTGCTCGCGGTGCTGCCCGGGCTCCTCGGCGACCGCGACGTGCAGGTGGTGATCCTGGCCACGGGCACGCCGGCCGAGGTGGAGCCGCTGGTGGCGCTCGCGCGGCGTTTCCCGGCGCGGCTCGCCGTGCGGGTCAACGCCGAGGAGGCGCTCGCCCACACCCTCTATGCGGGCGCGGATCTCCTGCTCGTGCCGTCGCGCGACGATCCGAGCGGGCTCGCGGCGCTGCCCGCGCTACGCTACGGCGCCGTCCCCATCGTGCGCAACGCCGGCGGGCTGGCCGACGCCGTGATGGATTACGATCCGCGCTCGAAGACGGGCACCGGGTTCAAGTTCACCGCCTACACGACCGAGGCCCTCGACACCACCTGGCGCCGCGCGCTCTCCGCCTACGGCAGCGACGAGGGGTGGCCGCTCCTCGTGCGCCATGCCATGAGCATGGACGTGTCCTGGGCCCCGGCGGCCCGGGCGTATCAGAAGCTCTACCGCAGCATCTATCGCTAATTCATTAGGAGGACCTCATGCACCTACGGCATCTATGTGGCCTGGTGGGCGTCGCGCTCGTGCTTCAGCTCGGGACTGCAGAGGCGAAGGGGCCGCTCAAGGGCGAGTATTCCAAGGAGGAGATCCTCGCGAACGCCAAGGAGCTGGCCCAGGAAGTGGGCATGTCCTTCGACAAGCGCGACGCGGTGCTCGACCGCCTCCAGGTGATGCTGTCCGAGAACTGGACGAGCAAGTACGGCGAAGGGGAGGAGGGCAAGATCCGCGGCCTGTTCGCCTACCAGATGGGCGAAGGCGGGCTCCTCGTGAAGGTGAAGAAGGGCCACGGGCGGGTGCGCTTTGTCGGCAGCCGTGAGTCCCATGACATCGAGCTCAAGAGCGTGAGCTGGGGAGCGGTGATCGGCGGCTCGTCCGAGTGGGGGTTCGGCCTCGTGCTCGGCCTCGGGGATGAGAGCTACTTCGGCGGCAAGTACGACGGCAAGAGCATCGGCGCCACGGCCGCCACGGCCAGCACCAACACGACCGAGCTCCGCCGCAAGGGCAGCGACGTGCGCGAAGACCATCGCGTGGTGCTCATCGGCACCGCCGCCGGCCTCTCGGCCAACGCCGCCGGGGCCACGCTCAACATCAAGGTGAAGAAGTAAGCTTGTCTGCCGCTTCAAGTCCCCGCACAACCGGTCCCCGTCCTGCGCGCTCCTGAAGATCGACGGAGCGCTCCTGAAGATCGATAGAGCGCTCCTGAAGATCGATGGAGCGCTTCGGGTTTTCAGCGGCGCAGCTTCTGGCGCACCGCCATCTGTGCGGCCAGGAAACCGTGGAGCACGCCGTCCTCGTAGTTCCACTCCGGGCTCTGCGCGAGCTCGGGGACGTCGGCCGGGCTCAAGAGATCATCATCGGTGAGCCGGGCGTTGAGGCGGCGCGCCAGGTCGGCGACCCGCCGGCGCTGCTGCGTGATGAGCTGCTCGAACAGGGTCTCGAGCTCTACGGCGACGTCCTCGGGCTGCATGCCCCATCGCCTAGCATTGGCCCGGCCCGCGCGGCAAGCCTGGCTCCCATCTGGCGGGGAGAGGCGGGGCCGTGCCATGCTGGCGCGCCATGTCGCCTCCCGCGACTTCTCCGGCGCCGCGCGGCGCCGCTCTCCTCATCCTGGGCGCTGGCCTGGCCTTTGCCACCAGCGGACCGCTGGCGCGCTGGGCCCGGCCGCTCCATCCCTTGATGCTGGCCTGCGGTCGCGTGGCGCTCGCCGCGCTCCTCCTCGCGGCCCTCGACGCGCGCGGCGTGCGGGGGGCGGCGCGGGCGCTCGCGCCGCGAAAGCGCGCCCGGGTCCTGGCCGCGGGCGGGATCCTGGCGGCGCACTTCGGCCTGTTCCAGTGCGGGCTGGACACGACCTCGTTGCCGGCGGCGGTGTCGCTGGTCTCGCTCGAACCGCTGAGCGTGGTGCTGTGGGCCTGGGCGACGCACGGTCTTCGGCCTTCGCGCATCGAGCAGGTGGGGGTGATGGCGGCCACGCTCGGGGCGCTCCTGGTGGCGCGTGGCGCGGGCGTGGGCGAACACCGCCTGCTCGGGGACGTGCTCGTGCTGGGCGCGGTGGTGCTGTACGGCGCCTACATCAGTGTGGCGCGAGAGTTCCGCGGCCTGCTCGACCCACGCCACTACGCCGCGCTGGTGTATGGCGCGGCCGCGCTCGCGCTCGGCCCGACGCTCGTCCTCCTGCGGGCGCAGCCCGGGGTGGTGATGTGGCCGATCCCGACGCACGCCGTGGTGGCGGTGCTGGCGCTGGCGCTGGTCCCGACGACGCTCGGACACACCGCGGTGCAGGCGGCGGCCCAGCGGTTCTCGCCGGGCCTCGTGGCCCTCGTCTCACCGCTCGAATCGCTCGGCGCCCTGGCCATCGCAGCGGCCCTGCTCGCGGCCGTGCCGACCCCCGTGGAGCTGGCGGGCGCGGCGGCGATCATCGCGGGGGTGTGCATCGCGCTCGTCGGCCAGCGGACGGGGTGACCGCGAGCGCGGGGGGGTCAGCGCGCCTCGTCCGGTGAGGGCGCGGGCAGCTCGTCGGTCACGCCGGGGGCGCAGTGCACGTCGGCGAGATCGTCGAAGACGTCGGGCATGAGGTGCAGGAGATCGTGCAGGCGGAGGACGGTCTCGACCAGCGGCTTGGCGGCCTCGTAGATCTTGAGCCACGTGGCGCGGGCGGTGCGGACGGCGGGCGCCATCTCGCGCGGGGCGACGCGGGTCTCGCGCATGCGCTGCTCGAGGGTGAGCAGGCCCTGCTGGGTGACGCGCAGCTCCTCGACCCAGACGTGGTACTCGGGCAGGAGATCCTGCTCCTCGATGAGGAGGTGGAGGGCCCGCCCGATGGTGCCGAGGAGCTTGCTCGGGTGGCGGCTGGTGACGGTGAGGACGGGTTCGTGGCCGAAGAGCCGCTGGAGGAGCTGGGGGCCGCTCTGGCGGGCTTCGAGATAGGCGGCGAGGCGGCGGAGCGCGCCGCGCGCCTGGCTCACGACGTCCTCGTTCAGGCCGCGGGGGCCGCCGATGGCGGTGGTGTCGCCGGTGTCGCGCAGGGCCTGGGCGACGCCCGCGGTGGCGGCCTCGATGCGCCGCACGATGGCCTCGAGCACGGCGTCGAAGTCGGGGTCCAGGCCGATGAGCAGCTCCTGGATCTGCCGTATGGCAAAGGGCCCGTAGGAGAGGGTCTCGTACTGATCGATGTAGGGGTCTGCCATGACCGAAGGATCGGTCATGGAGAGGGCGCTCGGCAAGGGGAAAGCAGGGGTCTGCGGACTTCCTGGCTTGCAGGGCGAGGCGGCGGTATCAGGGTTCGGCGAGGGCCAGGGTTCGCAATTCCGCAGCGGGTTCGGTGACATCGAGGATGTGATCGATGCCGTGGCGGGTGAGGCGCAGGGCGGCCAGGGCGGCCCGCCGGCCGCGGCCGTGGTCGAGGCACCACTGGGCGTGCGCCGCGAGGAGGGCCACCTCGAGCGCCCGGCCCAGGGTGAGGGCCAGGCGCCGGGCCCCGGCTTCGAGCCGCGGCGGCTCGGTGTGCGCCTCTTCGAGCCAGGCGCGGGCGTGGGCGAGGGCGCGCTCGACGCCTTCGATGCAGGGGCGGAGCAGGGGATCGGTGGCCTCCCCGAGCCGCCGCCGCACCTCTTCGGTATAGGCGCCGAGCGGGGCGGCCTCGCCGAGCTCGCGGCCGAGCACGCGCAGGACGTCGAGCGAGAGGACGTTGGTGGTGCCTTCCCAGATGGACAGGACCTGGGCGTCGCGGAGCAGGCGCGGCAGGCCGGTGTCCTCGACGTAGCCGGCGCCGCCGCAGGACTCGAGCCCCTCGGAGGTGGTGGCCACGGCCTGCTTGGCGGTGAGCAGCTTGGCGATGGGGGTGATGAGGCGGCCGAGGCGCCGCTCGCTGTCGGTGGCTTGGGCGCTCTCCTCGCGGCCGAGCAGCTCGACGGTGCGCAGGGTGAGCAGGAAGGCGCCTTCGAACTCCGCCTGGAGGTCGGCCAGGGTGTCGAGGTGCAAGGGTTTTTCGCTGAGGGGCGCGCCGAAGGCGACGCGCCGGCGGGCGTAGTCGCGGCCGAGGGCGATGGCGCGCCGCATGCCGGCGATGGCGCCGATGGCGTTCCAGGTGCGGGTGATGTTGAGCATGGGGCTGATGTTCTTGACGCCGTCGCGCAGGCCGGCCACGGGCAGGGCGCGCGCGCCGTCGAGGGTGAGCTCGGCGGTGGGGACCTTGCGGGTGCCGAGCTTGTCCTTGAGCCGGTTGACCTGGATGCCGTTGAGCCGGCCGGCCCTGTCGCGCACCTCGATATAGAAGAGGGCGAGGCCGGCACCGCCCGGGCCATTGCCATCGGGGCGGGCGAGGGTGAGCGCCATGTCCGACGAGATGGCCGAGGTGAACCACTTGGTGCCGTAGAGGCGCCAGTGGTCCTCGCCTTCGGCCGGCGGGCGGGCCTGGGTCTCGGAGAGGCCGACGTCGGAGCCGCCGGTGCGCTCGGTCATCCACTGGCCCGAGGTCCACATGGCGTCGGGGTCGCGCGAGGTCAGGCGTGGCACGGCGCGCTCGATGAGGCGCCGGTTGCCGTGAAACAGCAGGGTGCGCGCGGCGCCGTCGGTCATGGCGAGAGGGCAGCTATAGACGTCCCAGGAGGCGTCGACGAGGTAGACCTTGAGGAACTGGTAGACGCGGGCGTGTTCGCCGTGCTGCTCCTGCTCGTAGCCGGTGGCCACGAGGCCGTGGGTGGCGGAGAGGCGGGCGGCTTCCTGCCAGAGGGGAGAGACGGTGATGCGGTCGACGCGGTGGCCCCAGGCGTCCCACTGGGTGAGGGTGGGCTCGTGCGGGCGGTCCATGAGCTGCAGCTCGTAGAGGCGACCGCCGGCCAGCTCGCCGAGGTGGCGCAGCTCGGGGGCGAATGGCTCGAGGAGGCGGCGGCGCTCGAGGTATTCGCGCAGGAGGGCATCGTCGTCGAACTGATTGCCGAGTTGCGGGGGGGCCTGGAAGAAAGACATGGGCGCAGAGTAGCCCAGGGCGCCCGATGGCGTCATGTGTTCTGAGGCGCGCCGGGCGGGGGATGCGCGGCGTTTTGCGCTATGCTGGGCCCGCGCCTCGGTTACACTGCCGCGCCGTCGCCGCGGCAGGAAAAACACCCGGACGCAGAGGACCATGCCCATGTCGATGCCTGTCCCTGTCAATGACCAGCGCCGTCAACCGATGACCCTCACCCAGAAGATCCTCCTCGAACATGCGGTGGGGCACCCGCGCCCGTGGGTGCAGGCGGGGGATATCCTGCAGATCCGGGTGGATTGGACGATCGCCAGCGAGCTGGCGTGGAACGGGATGGACCGCACGTACACGCTCCTCGGGCGGCCGCGCCTGGCCCATCCGGAGCGTTTTTTCCTGGCGGTGGATCACACGGTGGACCCGGTGACGCTGGCCAAGGACAAGCGGGCGCAGCGGCTGACCGAGCTGTCGCGCAGCTTCGCGCGCGAGAGCGGGATCAAGCATTTCTATGATGCCAACCAGACGATCCTGCACACGAAGTTCTATCGCGAGCTGGTCCAGCCGGGCGAGGTGGTGCTGGGGGCGGACTCGCACACCTCGTCGCACGGCGGGCTGGGGGCGTTCGCCATCGGGCTCGGCGGGGCGGACGTGACGGCGGCGATGGTGATGGGGCAGTCGTGGATCGAGGTGCCCGAGGGGATCGCGGTCGAGTACCGCGGCGCGTGGCCCTTCGGGATGACGGGCAAGGACGTGATCCTGAAGACGCTCGCCGAGCTCGGGCGCAACACGGTGGCCATGGAGCGCACGGTGGAGTATCGCGGCGAGGCGGTGCGCCACTTCTCGACGGACATGCGCTTCACGATCGCCAACATGACGGCGGAGTTCGGGGGGCTCAACGGGATCTTCGAGGCCGACGGGGTGGTGGCGGACTGGCTGTCGCGCCGGGCCGGGTATCGCGACGGGGCGCGCTACCTGCGCGCGGACCCGGACGCGCCGTATGTGGCGGTGTATCCGATCGACCTTGCGCGCCTCGGGCCGCTCGTGGCCAAGCCGTTCGCGCCGGACAACGTGGTGCCGGTGGAAGAGGTGACGGGGCAGCAGCTCGATGGGGTGTTCATCGGCGCCTGCACGACGACCGAGGAGGAGCTGGTCCTGGGCGCTCTCGTGCTGGAGGCGGCGCTGGCCGAGGGGCAGCGGCCGGTGCCGGCGCCGGGCAAGCGGTTGGTGGTGCCGGGGGATCTGGCGATCCAGGAGCGGCTGCGCGTGCGCGGGCTGTGGGAGTCTTACGAGCGGGCGGGCTTCCGGGTGGGGGTGCCGGGGTGCTCGATGTGTCTCGGCGTGGCGAGCGAGAAGGCGGGGCCGGGCGAGAACTGGCTGTCGTCGCAGAACCGCAACTATCGCAACCGCATGGGCGAAGGATCGATCGCGTGGCTGGCGTCGGCGCCGACGGTGGCCGCCTCGGCGCTGGGGCTCGGCATCGCGGACCCGCGGCCGCTGCTCGCGCGGGTGGATCGGGCGCGCTACGAGCGGCTGCTCGAGCGCGACGCGGGGCGGCCGCTGCCGGAGGTGCGCTCGGTGGAACCGGAGGTGCACGTGGGCGCGGGCGGCGCGGGGAGCGCGGGGACTGGGCGGGTGGAGGCGCGGGTGGTGCGCGGGGCGGTGCAGCGGTTTGGCGACCACGTGGATACGGACGCCATCATCCCGGGGGAGTTCTGTCACCTGACGTCGATCCAGGAGCTCGGGGACAAGTGCTTCCATCACGTGCGGCCCGGGTTTCCGGAGCTGGCGCGGGCGGGGCGCAACATCGTGGTGGCGGGCGAGGCCTGGGGGTCGGGCTCGTCCCGTGAGCAGGCGGTGTGGGCGCTGCAGGGCGCGGGGGTGCAGGCCGTGATCGCGAGGAGCTTCGCCTTCATTCACAAGCGGAACCTGGTGAACGAGGCGCTGCCGTACCTCGTCGTGCGGGACGATGCCTTCTACGAGCTGGCGGCAGATGGGGAGGAGCTGGAGATCGATCTCGGGATGGGGGAGATCCGGCACGTGGCGAGCGGGCGGCGCTTCGCGGCGCAGGCGGCCTCGCCGATGATCCTGGCCTTGCAGCGGGCGGGGGGGCTGGTGAGCGCGATCCAGAAGCACGGGCCGAGCGTGTTCTCGACGCTGGCCGGGGCCTGAGGCGGATACCGGGCGAATGTCGGAGGGCTTGAGCTTGCCCGAGGGGCCGACGCGCCCCCGATCCACACCGAAGTCGGACGCGGTGCCGGACGCGCCGGCCCCCAAGACCTCGGCGTTCCAGCGTTTCGTCACCACCTACTCGACCTTCCTGTCGAGCTTCGTCATCGGCGCGGCCGGGCTGGTCGCCACCACGGTGTATCAATCGAAGCAGCAGGAGATGACGCGCCGCCAAGCCGAGGCCCAGATCAAGATGTCGGAGGTCGCGGCGGAGAATCAGTGGCGTATCGAGCGCGCCGAGATCCTGTCCAAGAACCTGAGCCTCCTCGCGTCGAGCCGCGAGGACACGGTGGATCAGCGCTACGGGGTGCTGCTGTCGCTCACGCGCGGCAAGATCATCGACCCCGAGTTGGCGGTGGCCTATGCGCTCGAGCTGGGCGTGTTCAATCCCGGGTACATGCGCTCCATCCTGGCGACGGTGGGGGAGAAGGACTATCTGCAGCTCGACCACAGCTACCAGGTGAGCTGTGAGGAGCGGTACGGCCTGAGCCGCAACGTCGGTTTCTGCAAGAACGACCGTTATGCCGAGCGCTCGCAGGCGCTGTCCGAGGTCATCGCCGAGGAGCTGGGGGCGGGAAACCGCAAGGTGGTGGAGCTGCTGGCGGACGAGCGGCAGGTGAAGGAGTCGCTGCAGCGCCGTGCCGGGCTCTTCAGTGCCTATCTGGACGGCCTCTATCAGCGCCGCCAGATCGGTGACATCGAGCGCTTCGAGGCCATGTCCCCGGGCGCGCGATTGGTGGCGGCGCTGGTGTTGGCGGCGGATCGCGACGGAGAACTGACCGCAGACGACGAGACCGCAGAGCGGGCGCGCTTTCACGAGTCACGCGAGAAGTGGCTCGAGAGCTACCTGATCGACCGGCGCTGCGACGCCGAGTGCAAAGGGCGCCTGGCGGATTTCATGTTCACCGATCTCGGGCTGGGTGACGGAACGCACGAGCACGCGCTGGCGGCGGTCCTCCAGCGGCCCGACGCGGAGAGCACACACGTCAAGAGCCGGCTCCATGTGCGGCTCTTGTGGTGCCGGACGACAAACGAGGCCGCCGTCCGGCTGCGCGACCGTATCCTCGTGCCCGTGGCGACCAGAGCGCTGGAACAGGGGAGCTCCGAAGGCATCGAGCGGCTGAAAGATCTGCTCGAACTGGTGGCGCTGGTGCCGCTGCCGGAGGCCAACGCTCGGGATGCCTGGTACTCCTTGCTCGAGCGCGTGCGGCAGCGGTATCCGGCGATCTGGCGCGATTATCTGGTGCGGCGTCTCACCGCCGAGCGGCAACGTCAGGCGCCGCCGCGGGCGCTGAGCCAGGGCAATTTCTGCAATGCCACCGAGGAAGCGCAACCGGTGGTGCCGGAGATGGAATGATCCTGGCCTGTCGCCGCGGCCTCTAGGCGCCTCGGACCACAACGGCTGGTCTGGTTGGGCAGCCATCGCTGGCGAAGCGAGCTGCCGCCCGACGGTGCCGTGAAGGCCTGATGAGCCCGCCCCGCATGCCGTGAGCGGAGCGAGGCTCGCGGGCGCATCCATGCTCACCAGCGCCCCCTGACGGGGGGACGTTTTGTGGGCGTGGCCACGGTCAGGGGGGAACTGCCTGGCGATCTGCGCCCAGAGAGGTCTCCGGCTGGCTAGCAGGGGCCAGGCGGGCGAGCGCTGGGGTGAAATGGGAACTTTTTTTGTATTTTTGGTGATTTGGATTACATAAATATCTCCT
>DATAGU010000278.1:0-14282 GCA_036263495.1 Polyangia bacterium
CGCGGGTGGCCGACTCGGATCCGCGAGACGAGGGATGACGAGATGAGAGGTCTTTTGATCCTGCTGCTCCTCGGCGTGATGGCGCAGGCGGCGGCCGCCGGCCCGGCGCCGCACCCGGACCTCCGCCTGACCCGGCGGCTCGCGAGCCTGGCGCAGAAGCACAAGGGCCAGGTGGCGCTCTACGCCAAGCACCTCAAGACGGGCCAGACCGTGGCCTGGAACGCCGAGGTGCCGGTCAAGACGGCCTCGGTGATCAAGCTCGGCCTCCTCGTGGAGGCGTTCCTGGAGGTGAAGGAGGGGCGGCGGCAGCTCGGCGACAAGGTGCTCCTGCGCGACGAGGAGAAGGTGGCGGGCTCGGGCGTGCTGCACTTCGCGCACGGCGGGCTCGAGCTCACGCTCGAGGACACGCTCTGGAACATGATCGTCTTCAGCGACAACACGGCGACGAACCTGATGATCGACGTGCTCGGCACGCGCGCCGTGAACGAGCGCATGGCCGCGCTCGGCCTCGGCACGACGTGGCTGTACAAGAAGATCGGGCGGCCGGCGACCGAACCCATGCCGCCCGATCAGAAGCAGTTCGGGCTCGGCAAGAGCACGGCGGCCGAGATGGGGCGCCTCGTCGAGTGGCTGGCGCGCTGCGAGCTCGGGGACCCGGCGCTGTGCCGGAAGATGATCTGGATGATGCGCAACCAGCAGTACCGCGGGATGCTGCCGCGCTTCCTCGAGTCGCAGGACACGACCGAGAAGGAGACGCCGTCATACGTGGCGGCCAAGATCGGCGCGCTCGACCAGGTGCGCAACGACGTGGGGATCCTCTACACCCAGGCCGGGCCGATCGTGGTGGCGGTGTTCACGTGGGACAACAAGGACACGCGCTGGAATGACCAGAACCAGGCGGAGGTCCTGATCGGGCGCCTGGCCGAGGAGATCGTGCGCGCCTGGTCGCCCAAGGGGATGCAGACGAAGGGCGACATCCCCATCCCGGCGCCCGCGCCTGCGTCGGCGCAGGAGCCGCGGCGTTTCTAGACGTGCAGGCCGAGCAGGCGGGCGTGCTGCAGGAACGCCACGACGCCGAGCGCCGCCAACGTCAGCAGCGTGTAGTGCAACCGGCCGCCGAGATGCCCTGCGCGTCGCCGCCACACCTGCACGGCGCCGATCCCCATCGCCCCCGTCCCCAGCGCGCTCAGCACCCCGAGGACGGCCGTGGCGTAGAACAGGGGTGGCATATGGTCCGTGACATCGCCTGCCGTCAACCAGATCGCCACACCGACCACGAGCAGCAGGTCCGTCACGATCACCGCTCCTGCCAGGCGCTGGGTTTGCTGCTCGAGCGCGGTACGGGGATCGGGACGCCGGCGCGCTCGTCGCAGGAGGGTGCCCACGAGCCAGACCCCGCCCGTCCCGAGCAGCACCAGCAGGGCGAGCGCGAGGCCGCCGAGTTGCACGAGCCCCTCGTCATACCAGGGCAGCCGCTCGTAGGCGATGAAGGGGAACGTGCTCACCACCAGCGCCGCGATCCGTCCCGCCGCATCGGCGCGGAAGGCCAGGGTCGCCTGACCACCGACCTCCTGAAACAGCCGGGGTCCGATCTCGACCCAGCGCCTCGGGGCGCCCTTGCGATCTGCGAGGCCGGCGCCGGGTCCTTCGACCGACAGGGTGCCATCGGGGTGTGCGACCACGCGGTTGGCCGGCGTGAGGTAGGAGGCCAGCTTCTGCACGGTCCTTTCGGAGCGCCGGGTGCTGCGGAAGCTGCCCGTGAAGCCGGCCGCGCGCGCGGCGAAGTCGGCGGGCGGCGGCACGGCGGGCGGCGCGGGCGCGGGATAGGCACGGTCGATGAGCGCGTGGATCACCGCCAGGCGGGCATGCTCCCGGCCCCGGCCATTGAACCCGACGTAGATCCCGACGTGCTGATCGGGCAGCAAGGTGAGCCAACTCCCGAAGCCGTCGACGTTCCCGCCATGCCAGAGCGTGTGGACCCCATTGCGCTGCCCCTCGAAGAAGCCCCAGGTGATCCCCGGCAGCCGGGGATCGAAGGTGTAGTGCTGCCGATGCAGATCCTGCAGGGTCGCCGCCTGCAGGATCTGCCCCTGGCCACCGCGGCCGCCCTCGAGGTGCGCGATCATGAAGTGGGCCATGTCGGTGGCGGTGGTGCTCAGGCTGCCGGCGGGCGCGAGCTGGATGTAGTGGTCCTTGGCCACCCGGGGGATCCCGTCCTGGTCGATCTGGTACCCCACGGCGCGATCGCGCGCCGGCACGGGCGGCGGCTGCGCGAAGGTGCTGTGATCCATGTGGAGCGGCGACAAGATGTGGCGGGCCACGTACTGCTCGAACGGCTCACCGGAGACCTCGGCCACGATCTGGCCTGCGAGCGCAGCGCAGTAGTTGCAATAGGCGACGATCTCGCCCGGCGGGTAGATGCGCGCCGGTAGCGCCCGGGCGAGCGCCTCGTCGAGCGGCTTCAGCGCGGCGGCGTCCTGCACCTGCAAGACGCCACCGAGCTCGCGCTCCTCGAACCCGGCCGTGTGGGTCAGCAGGTGCTCGAGCGTGATGGGCGGGTCGAAGGTATCGGGGATCCGGACCTGGCGCAGGTAGCGGTTCACGTCGGCGTGCAGATCGAGCCGGCCCTGCTCGACGAGCTGCATCACCGCCGTCCAGGCGAACAACTTGCTGACGGAACCGGCGCGAAAGCGGGTGGTGTCGGCCTGCACCGGGAGGTGCTGCTCGACGTCGGCGTAGCCGTAACCCTTGGCGAAGAAGAGCCGGCCGTCTTTGACCACCGCGACCTCGGCGCCGGGGAGATGATCGATCGCCATCTGCTGGCCGATCACTTCGTCGAGGAGGGCCTCCACCTCTTTGGGGTCGGTGAGGCCGCCGCCGGGGGCGACCGGCGGCGGAGCGGTCACGGGCGGGGTGGCGCTGGCCCGCGAGATGGGAACGAGGACGCTGAGCGCCACGATGAGGATTCTCTCTATGCGCATCTCCCTACTCGGGTGGTGAGGGGCGCAGAGTGTCGCAGATCATGAGGGGCCCGCGCGGGCCTACGTACAGCGCCCCGCGACTGAGCATCCAGCGGGGCGCTGCACTCACCGCGGGTCATGGAATGAACCCCGTTCAGCGTTTCTTCCCGTGTATGGTCCGGTAGACCTCACACCAAGGAGCGCTCATGGGCGAGACCTGGCACAAGACCGCGTGCATCCTCTGCAGCCAGAACTGCGGCATCGAGGTGCAGCTCGAGGGGCGGCACCTCACGCGCTTCCGCGGCGACCGGGCGCACCCCACCTCCCAGGGCTACACCTGCGAGAAGGCGCTCCGCCTCGATTACTACCAGAACGGCCGCGACCGCCTCACCTCGCCGCTCCGCCGGCGGCCCGACGGCACGTTCGAGGCCATCGATTGGGACACCGCCATCCGCGAGGTGGCCGAGCGCCTCGGCCGCGTGCGCGACCTCCACGGCGGCGACACGATCTTCTATTACGGCGGCGGCGGGCAGGGGAACCACCTCGGCGGCGCCTACGCGCGCGCCACCCGCGCGGCGCTCGGCATGGCCTACACGTCGAATGCGCTCGCCCAGGAGAAGACCGGCGAGTTCTGGGTTGACGGCCAGCTCTACGGGCGGCCGCGCTGCCACACGAGCCCCGACGTCGAGCACGCCGAGGTGGCCGTCTTCGTGGGCAAGAACCCCTGGCAGTCGCACGGCTTCCCGCACGCGCGCATCACCCTGCGCGCGATCTCGTCGGACCCCACGCGCGCGCTCATCGTCATCGACCCGCGGCGCACCGA
This sequence comes from Polyangia bacterium, assembly GCA_036263495.1. Lineage (GTDB taxonomy): Bacteria > Myxococcota_A > Polyangia > Palsa-1104 > SHYY01 > DATAGU01. The sequence goes on from DATAGU010000278.1 coordinate 3,784, forward strand.
GACCGCCGAGCTGGCGGACTATCACCTCCAGGTCCGGCCCGGCACCGACGCCTTCTGTCTCGCCGCGCTCCTCGGCGTGCTCGTGCAGGAGGACCTCGTCGATCACGAGTTCCTGCGCGAGCGCACCACCGACTTCGAGACCGTGCACAAGGCGCTCCTCTCGGTCCCGGTGGCCACGTACGCGGCGCGCGCCGGCCTCAAAGAAGACCTCGTACGCGAGGTGGCGCGGCGCATCGGCCGCGCGGCGAGCGTCGCCATCCTCGAGGATCTCGGCGTCCAGCAGGCGCCGCACAGCACGCTCAACTCCTACCTCGAGAAGCTCATCTATCTCCTCACCGGCAACTTCGCCAAGCGCGGCGCCATGAACATCCACACGCGCATGGCCAGCCTCGCCGGCGGCGGGCGCGACGGCGCGCGCACGACCCCGGTCACCGGCCACCGCCTCGTCACCGGGCTCGTCCCCGCCAACGTGATCCCCGACGAGATCCTGACCGATCACCCGAAGCGCTTCCGCGCCATGCTGGTCGAGAGCGCCAACCCCGCTCACTCGCTCGCCGACAGCCAGCGCATGCGCGCCGCGCTCTCGGCGCTCGACACGCTGGTGGTGATCGACGTGGCCATGAGCGAGACCGCGCGCCTGGCCCACTACGTCCTGCCCGCGGCGTCGCAGTTCGAGAAGTGGGAGGCCACCTTCTTCAACCTCGAGTTCCCGCGCAACGCCTTCCAGCTGCGCGCGCCGCTCCTCGATCCCCTCCCGGGCACGCTGCCCGAGGCCGAGATCCATCGCCGCCTGGTGCGGGCCCTGGGCGCGCTCAAGGACGAGGATCTGGTGACGCTCAAGGCCGCGGCCGCCCACGTGGCGGGACATCCTGAGGCCAAGGCGGAGGAGGGCCGCGCCGCCTTCGCCGCGGCCTTCTTCCAGGCCACGGCCGAGCGCCCCCACCTCTCCGCGCTCGCCCCGGTCGTGCTCTACGAGACGCTCGGCCCCGTGCTGCCGGAGGGCGCCGCCGTGGCGGCCGCGCTGTGGGGCGTCGCGCACCTGTGCGCCATGGCCTTCCCGGAGTCGGTGCGGCGGGCCGGGTTCACCGGCGAGGGGCCGGCGCTCGGCGAGCAGCTCTTCGAGGCCATGCTCACGCAGCGTTCGGGCTTCGTCTTCACGGCCGACGAGTACGAGGAGACCTGGCGGCGCCTCGAGACGCGGGATCGGCGCATCCACCTGGCCATCCCCGAGCTGCTCGAGGAGCTCGCCCGGCTCGCGGCCGAGGATCCGGCCGTGCGCGATCCCGCGTTCCCCTTCGTCCTCGCCGCGGGCGAGCGCCGGTCGTCGACCGCCAACACCATCTTTCGCGATCCGGCGTGGCGCAAGAAGGACGCGGCCGGCGCGCTGCGCCTCTCGCCCGCCGACGCCGCCCGGCTCGGCATCGCCGATGGCGGCCGCGCGCGCGTGACGACCCGGCGCGGCAGTGTGGTGGCGTTCGTCGAGGTGACGGACACGCTGCAGGCCGGACACGCGACCCTGCCGAACGGGCTCGGGCTCGCCTATCCTTCGTCCGGGGCGTCCGGGCCGTCCGGCGCCGTGGCGCCGGACGCCGACGTCATCGTTCATGGGGTCGCCCCCAACGAGCTCACGGCCTCCAAGGATCGCGACTGGTTCGCCGGCACGCCCTGGCACAAGCACGTGGCGGCGCGGATCGAGGCGGTCTAACGAATCAGGCGGCCGAGCGGTCAGCGCTCCACGAGGGTCAGGCCGGTCACGCCGGCCGCGGCCAGGTCCTCGGGCAGCGTCAGGTCCTGCACCAGGGCCAGGCCCGCGTCCGAGGACCCGCCGGTGACCCGGAATACACGGATGTGCGGCACCACGGGCTGGCCCGGCGGCAAGCTGACGGCGCGCAGCTGATAGAGATACCGCGCGTCGCCGGCGAGCGCGATGTCGAGCGACGCGGGGCCCTCGGCCGCGGCGAGGGCGCTGACGAGGGTCAAACGGCCGTCGCTGCCCACGGAGAACAGGGTCAGCGCCCGCGAGATGGCCGAGGAGACCCACAGGAGCTTGCCATCGGGGGTGAGGACCAGCCAGCAGGGCGCGAGGAGCGATGGATCCTCGAGCACGCCGGTCCGTGTGAGGCGGCCGCTCCCGTCGACCTGGAAGCTGGCCACCGCGCCCTGCAGCGCCCCGGGGCCAAGCGCCGCGTAGTCGGCGAAGAGCTGCCACGGCCGGAGGGGGTTGAAGGCGGCCCCGAACGCGCCCGGCTGATCGCGCAAGAGATCGACGCGGACGAGGAGGCCCGACGGGGCCACCCAGAAGCTGTCGATGACGCCGCCGCCCGCCCGGGTGCCGACGAGGAGGCAGCCGTGCGGGTTGAAGACGATGTCCGAGGGGGCGTCGCCTCGCTCGAGCTCGACGGTCGAGCCCGGGAGGGGGACCGGCGTGCCGCCCGGCTGGATCCGAAAGCCTCTGTAGTTGGCGGGGAGCTGCTCCGCCGCGGGCGCTGCGGGGGAGCCGCCGAAGTTGGCGACGTAGAGCAGATCGCCATGCAGCGCCAGGCTCACCGGCGCCTTGCCGCCCGAGGGGACGACGGCGAGGAGGCGCAACGAGCCGTCCTGCTGGACGGCGAACGCCGAGATGTCGGCGCTCCCCGGGTTGACGGCATAGAGGTAGTAGCCCTGGCTCACGATGGCGTGCTGGGAGACGGCGGCGACGGTGGGATCGCCCCGACCGCCGGTGGGGTACCTGCCGATGGCGCGGATCTGCCCGGTGCTCCGGTCGCGAGCGAACGCCGCGACGGCGTTCTCGCCGGCCGGGTTGGTCACCGTATAGAGGAAGCTCTGCGCGGTGTCCGTCTGGTAGTTCCCTTGCCGCTGTCCCGCGGCGCCGGTCTGCGCCGACACGGCGGTCGCAGGAGACAGCGAGGCGGCCAGGGCCGCGGCGACGAGGCAACGAGAGATGAAGGCTCTCATGTCAGCTCCTTTCGCTGGGTCGCCGTTCCCTCCCATTGGCCATGAGGCCATGGGCCATCGGCGACCACGGTGGATACCGGCTCACTGGGCGCAATCCCTGGGCCAGCCCCCGGGGCCGCGTTGCATTCGCCGCGCGAGGTGGAGTAGAACCGCGCTCCGATACAGCCGATCACACGCATCCACGGGACCAGATGCGGGCGAAGCCCGCGGTGAGCGAAGGCCGGGAGGCCGGAGCGGATCAATGCGTGTGAGCGGCGCTCCTCATGGAGGCTCTACCCATGCGTCATTCTGTTCTTTCCCGATGGACCCCCTTGGCCCTGTGGGCCGGGGCAGCGATCGCCAGCGGGGTCCTCGTCGGATGCATCGAACAATCCGCCGAGACGCCCTCGGAGGACGACGTCAAGGCCGCGCGCGAGAACGTCCTCGCCGCGCCGCCCGCGAGCATGAAGTTCCCGGTCAACGCCAACCTCGACGGCAAGCTCGTCTACCTCGGCATGGACATCGACACCGACACCATCACCCCGGGCCGCGCCTTCACCCTCACCCACTACTGGAAGGTGAACGAGCCGGTCGGCGGTGACTGGCGGCTTTTCGTCCACCTCGAGGCGCCCGGCTCCAAGGCGAGCCACCTCAACGCCGACCACACGCCGGTCGCGGGCAAGTACCCGGTCGCTCTGTGGAAGAAGGGCGAGATCATCCGCGACATCCACCGCGCCTCGGTGCCCTCGAGCTGGCACGCGCCGCAGGTGGAGATCTACACGGGGATCTGGAAGGGGGCGCAGCGCCTCAAGGTGACGAGCGGCCCGAGCGACAGCGAGAACCGCGTGCTGGTGGCGCGCATCCCGGTGGCCGCGGCGGCCGCGGCCCCGGTCCAGAAGCGCCTCGTGGCCTGGCGGGTCAAGCCGAGGACGGTCAAGCTCGACGGCAAGATCGACGAGCCGGCGTGGAAGGCCACGGCCTCGACCGGCCCGTTCGTGCGCACGCTCGACGGCACGCCGGCCGCGCAGCACGCCGAGGCCAAGGCGCTGTGGGACGACAAGAACCTGTACGTCGCGTTCCAGCTCGCCGACAAGGACGTGTGGAGCACGCTCGACAAGCGCGACGACAAGCTGTGGACGCAGGAGGCGGTGGAGGTGTTCATCGACGCCGACGGCGACGGCAAGACCTACGTGGAGCTGCAGACGAACCCGCGCGGCGCCATCTTCGACTCGTACCTGCCGGCCTACCGGCAGAACCAGAACGACTTCGACGCGGGCGTGAAGGTGGCGGTGCAGGTCGATGGCACGGTGGACCTCCGCGAGGACCAGGACCGCGGCTGGACCGTGGAGATGCAGATCCCGTTCGAGGCGGCGCGCGGCAAGGAGAAGGAGATGAAGAACGTGCCGCCCGCGGTGGGGACGAGCTGGCGGGTGAACTTCTTCCGCATGGATCTGCCGGCGGGCAAGGCGCAGGAGGGGTCGTCCTGGTCGCCGCCGCTCGTGCCGGACTTCCACGCGCTCGACAAGTTCGGCATGCTCGTCTTCGGCGACGAGGCCGGGGTCACGGAGGTCAAGGCCGCGGCCGCCGGGGACAAGGCCGCGGGCCCGGACAAGGCCGGCGGTGACAAGGCGGCTGGCGGCAAGCCGGTGGCCAAGAACCAGGCCGAGGACAAGGGCACGGGTGGCAAGGGCGCGGGCGGCAAGAAGGCCGGCGGGGGCAAGCCCTGATCCTCCGAGGACCCGTGCCGCGAGGCGTGACCGGGCCCTGACACGGCGCCCGGTCCGACGCGGATGCGGCTACACTCAGCGCCCGTGACCGCGGCGCGCCTCCGACCTCACCTCCTCCTTCTTCTTTCCATCGCCTCTCTCCTGCCGGCCGCGAGCCTCGCGGCGCGGCCCGTCGTCCGCTACGGGGATCCGGTGGCGCCGCCGTCGCGCGCGCCGCTGGCGGCCCAGATCGAGCAGCTGGCCGTGCAGCTGGCCGTGCAAGGCGGACGCACGGCGCCCGTGGCGGATCCGCGTCTCGAGGCCGCCCTGGCGCTGCTCGCGCCGCGGGTGGTGGAGGGCCGCGCGCCGCCGACCGAGACGGTGGCCGAGGCGCTGTGGATGATGGGCGTGGTCGAGCCGCTGCCGTACCTGCTCGTGATCAGCTTCAATCCCGGCGAAGAGGAGGCCACGCTCGGGCAGGCGCGCGCGCAGCTGGCACCGCTCGTGGCCGAGGGACGCTATCGCCGCGTGGCGGCGTACGTGGGCGGGGCGGCGTCGGGGCAGCTGCAGGCGCTGGTGGCGATCCAGGAGTCGTTCGTGGCGCTCGATCCCGTGCCGCGCCAGCTGCGCCTCGGCGCGAGCGCCACGCTCTCGGGGCGCGTGCTCGGCAACTACCGGCAGCCCGAGATCTTCATCAATCCCCCGGCGCGCCCGGCCGCTCCGGGCTCGGCCCTGGTCCCCCTCGCGCCCGGCGGCGCGCAGGTGCATGAGGCGCCGGTGACGCGGCAGGGGGCGCGGTTCGCCGGCCCGGTGCGCTGCGACACGCCCGGCCGCTATCAGATCGAGATCGTGGCCCAGGGGGCGTTCGGGCCCACGGTGCTGGCCAACTTTCCCCTGTACTGCGAGGAGGCGGCGCCGGTGCAGCTCGCGGCCGCGCCCGCGCCGCAGCGCGAGGCGGCCTGGCGCAGCGCCGACGACGCCGAGGCGCAGGTGCGCGAGCTCATCAACCGCGACCGCGCGGCCGCGGGGTTGCCGCCGCTCGCCGTGGATCCGCAGCTCGAGGCCGTGGCCCGCGCGCACTCGCGCGACATGCGTGACCATCACTTCGTGGGCCACGTCTCGCCCACCACCGGCTCGCCGTCGGATCGCGTGCGCGGCGCCGGCCTCCCCACGCCGCGGCTCCTGCTCGAGAACGTGGCCATGGGGTCCTCCCCCGGGGAGGTGGAGCAGAGCCTGCTCGACAGCCCGGCGCACCGGGCCAATTTGCTCAGCCCCGAGGTGGACCGGGTGGGCGTGGGCGCGGCCGTGAACGACGGCGAGGCCGGGCGCGAGCTGTACGTGACGCAGCTCTTCGCGCGCTTTCCGACGATCCAGAGCGCGGCCGAGGCCACGGCGCGGCTGCGGCTGCGCACGGACGAGCTGCGGCGGAGCGCGCGGCTCGCGCCGCTCGCCTCCGACCCGGTGCTCGATGATCTGGCGGCCACGGCGGCGGCCCGCCTGGCCACCGGGGCCGGAGCGCTCGACCGCGCCGAGGCGCCGATCGCCGCGGCCATGGACCACCTGGGCGATCGCTACGCCGCGCTGCGCACGATCGCCGCGAGCGGGAGCGATATCGACGCCCTGCGGCTGCCCGACTCGCTGCGTGACCCTCGCTTCTCCCACGCCGGGGTCGCCGCCGCGATGGGGCGTCGCAACGGGGACACGGTGATGTTCGCCGTGATCATCGTGGGCACGCAGCGGTGACGAGCCCTGCGCCGGCCCGCGGCGGGGGACCGGGGCGACATGCCTGATAGCCCTTGGTAACCCTTGGTGAAGATGCTCGCTCGCCGTATGATGGCGGGCAGGAGAGCTCATGATGGAGACCTGGTTGGTGCAGCAGCAGGGGCGCGAGACCTTCCTCACGCAGGAGGAGCTCGGGCGCTGGGCCCGCGCGGGACAGATCGCGTCCGGCGATCTGGTCTTTCACCCGCTGCAGGGCCGCTGGCTCTACGCCAGCCAGGTGGACGAGATCCGCCAGCTGGTCGAGGCGCCGGCCACGCGGGGGGACATGGCGGCGCCGGAGGCGCGCGGGGACATGGCGGCGCCGGAGGCGCGCGCCCTCGTGCCGTACGGCCGTGCGCAGATGGCGCTGGCCACGGACGGCGGGCCGCACAATGACGCGGCGATCGCCGGCTTCACCCTGAGCCTACTCGGCATCATCCCGCTCTTTGGCGCGGTGTGCGCGCTGGTCGGGCTGCCGCTATCCTTGCGCGGCGTGCACCGGGCGCAGGCGCTCGGCGGGACGGACCGCCGGTTCGCCATCGCCGGCATGGTGATGTCCCTCACCTCCCTCCTTCTCCACGGCGGCGTGACGCTGCTGGCGCTCCTCGACTACTGATGGACGCCCTCATCCAGCGCGCCCCCGAAGACCTGGCCGCACGCGCGCCGGCGCCGCAGCGCAACTGGCCCGCGGTGCTCGGCCTGGCGGCCGGCATGCTCTCGATCATCCCCTGCTTCGGGCTGTTCTTCGGTCCCGTGGCCATTGGTCTTAGCTGGCTCGGGCTCCACCGCGCGCCGCACCAGGGCGGCCGCCGTCTCGCCGTGGCAGGTCTGACCGCCGCGGTCACCCTGTTCAGCCTGCACGCCACGATGGCGATGATGATCTACTGGGTCCTCGGCACCTGCCCGAGCTGACCCTGCGCCCAGGCGGCCCAGTCCGCCAGCCCGGCCTCGCCCGGGAGCGCGACGCCGGGGACCAGCTCGCGGAGGAGGACGCCTAGATCGGCGAGGTCCTCGTGCACCCCTCGCAGGGACGGCCCATGGCCGGCGACCAGCAGGGTCGGCCCCGATTCCTCCAGCACCACGGCGTCGCTCCGCAGGTCACCGTGGGCCACGCCTTCGCCATGGGGACCGGCGAGCGCCTGCACGAGCCCCCAGACGAGGCGGGCCGCGGCCGGGGGAGCGAGCGGCCGCACGGGCGGCGGGCCGAGGGGGGCCTCGTAGATCACCCGCCCGGCCTGGGCTTCGATGCGCAGCACGCGCTGCAGGTGGGGCCCCCCGTGGCGCGCCATGGTCCGTAGCCAGCCGAGGTGCCGCGCGCCCTCCTCGCCCTGCCAGTAGCCCTCGATGAAGCGCTCCACGATCACCGCCCGCCCGAGCCGCTGATCGATCCCCCGTTCGAGCGTCGAGACCGCGGTCCGGCCGATGAGCGCCTCGACGCGGTAGCGCTCGCCGCCCGCCTCGTGGACCTCCTCCGGCCCCGAGCCCGACGTGGCCCCGGCCCCGGCGGAGGACGCCCGCCCGGCGTAGACGCCGCCCTCGACCCCGAGCGGCACGGCCGCCAGCGCCTGCGCGAGCTCGTCGAGCGTGGCGTAGCGATCCCCGGGATCCTTGGCCAGCATCCGCGCGATCACGGGATCGAAGGCCGCGAGATCGGGGCGCAGGGAGGACACCGTCCGCGGCGTGGCGCTGAGGTGCTGGCCGATGAAGTCCGGGCCGGGCAAGGGCAGCTGCCCGGTCAGCATCTGGAACGCCGTCACCCCGAGCGCGTAGATGTCGCAGGCGAAACTGAGCGGCGCGCCGGTGATCTGCTCGGGCGACATATAGGCCAGCGTGCCGATGAAACCGCCGGTCTGGGTCGCGCCGAGATCCTGCAGGTGGGCCACGCCGAAGTCGCCGAGCTTGGCCTCGCCCGAGGCGGTGAGGAAGATATTGGCGGGCTTGATGTCGCGGTGGATGACGCCGTGCGCGTGCGCCGCCTGCAGGCCGGAGATGACCTGGCCGAGGATCGCCCGCACCGAGCTCGGGCTGGACGCTGGCCTCGCGCCGGGCTCGGGTCCGACTTGCAGCCGGTCGGCCACGGTGCCGCCGGCCATGTACTCCATCACCAGCAGCCCGAGGTGCTCGTGGAAGTCGAGCACGGTCACGATGTGCGGGTGGCGCAGCGACGACACCACGCGCGCCTCGCGGAGGAAGCGCTGGAAGCTGGCCTGGGCCGCGGCGTCGATGGGCGGGGCCACGACCTTCACGGCCACGTCGCGCTCGGCCATCCGATCGCGGGCGTGGTAGACGCGGCCCATCCCGCCCGAGCCGAGGAGACGCCGCACGAGGTAACGCCCGCCGAGGAGCTCCTCGGTCCCTTCCTGGCCCTGGTCGCCGCCCTCGGGCTGCCCGGGCGGACGGGCGGCGGCCAGGCGCGCCTGCTCGGCGGCCAGGAACGCCTCGAGCGCCGGCAGGGAGGGCTCCTCGCGCCGCATCTCGTCGAGCTGGCGCCGCGCGGCGAAGCCGTAGCCGAGCGCCGCCAGCTCCACCACGAGCTGGCGCCGGAGATCCCGGAGGAGCCGCGCCAGGGTGGGCCCCGGCCCCGGAGGCGCGGCCCCGCGCTCGCGGTCCTCCTCCCCGCCCGGCTCGCCCGGCGTCTCCCCCTCGCCGACGGCGGACGACACCTGGCGCAGCGCCCTCTGCAGGTAGCGGGCCGCCTCCTCGTGCCGTCCAAAGCCGCTCAGGATGCGCCCGAGCGCGAGCGCCGCCCGCGGCGCCTCGGGCGACGCCGGCTGCTCGGCCAGGAACCGCTCATAGATGAGCCCGGCCTCGCGCACCCGGCCGAGCGCCTCTTCGAGCCGCGCCGCCTCGAGCGGCAGCTGCCCGCGGCGATAGAGCTCGCGGGCATGCTCGCGCGCGCCCACCGCCTCCCACAGCGCCGCCGCCTCGGGCCACATGCGCTTCTGCTCGTAGACGCGCGCCGCGCGCTCCTGCTCGAGCGCCGTCCCGGACTGGATCTCTTGTCCCAGCTGGGCCGCGCGTGGGAGGTCCTTGGCCTCGAGGAGCAGGCGTAGGAGCTCGGGGCGATCCCCCCGCTCGGCCGCCACCTCGGCCGCGGTGGCAAAATCCCAGACCTTCTCGTATAGCGCCTGCGCGCGCTCTAGATCGCCGAGGCGCCGCAGCGCCCGGGCCGCCTCGGCGTAGGCGCCGGCCTGAAGGAGCGCGGTCACGTCTTCGGGGCGGGGATCCACGGGCCCAGAATACCAGGCTCAGCCGTGCCGTCGATCACTGGCGCTCGCCCGCCGGATGCAGGCATCTTGGGAACAAACCGCCTGCCGAGCATCGGTTCAATGACTCTTCGCTATCCCACAGCGCAAACAACGGCGCTCTGTCCTCCAATGGGAAGTCATCAATTCGCCCGACGAATCCGGCGGCCGCTCGAACCCACGAGCCCTCCCCTCCCCTCCCTGCCGCTTGCCGAGCCTCCCTGCATCAGCCCGACTTCATTTGTACACGGCAGGGTGCATACGGATTGAAGTCTTCTCGGTGTAAATTTTAACCGGGATTATTTCATCGCTCCTGCAGCGTGATGGCTCGTCGGGGGCGCCGTCCATTGGAAATTTTGCATCATGGTGAAGAGGATCCAGTAGCAGTATTCTCGGCACAGCTCGGAGCGTCTTTGTCGTTACAAAATATTTTGAAAGAGCAAGGACATGCTATGATACCTGAGAGCGATGGCCACATTGCTGTTGATAGAAGACGACGTCGACTCGCGCCGCGCGCTGGAGGTGCTACTCGCCAAGGGCGGACACACGGTCGTCTCGGCCAGCGACGGTCGCAACGCGCTCAAGCAGCTCGAGTCCCTGCGGCCGGACGTCATCGTGCTCGATCTCGTGATGCCGCTCATGAGCGGCATAGAATTCTACGCCTCCCTTAAACACGTCCCCCGCTGGGCCAGTATCCCCGTGATTGTGTGCACGGCCGCGCCGCCACAAATGGTGGCCATGGTCAACGCCGTCCAGCCGCCCAACGCCTACCTGCAAAAGCCCGTCGATCTGCGCGAGATGCTGGACGTCATCCAGGACGTCCTCGCACGTCGCCCCCCGCCCAAGTAACGCC
>DATAGU010000279.1:0-51647 GCA_036263495.1 Polyangia bacterium
CCTCGCACGCAAGTGGTGACACCTCGCACGCTCAGGGCGGCACCTCGCACGGGAATGGTGACACCTCGCACGCTCGGAGCGGAACCATGCGCACCCATGGCGACACCGCGCACGCCCAAGGCATCACCATCCGGCGCCCGAAGAGCACCTTGCGGCCCCGGAGGCACGCCCCGCGGGTCGCACCCACCCTCCCGGCCCGCGCGGGGCGCTCCTCCGCGCGCCAGGTGGTGATCGCGGCGCCGATGATATGCCCCGCCGCGCCCCCACCCGCGCCCCCACCCGCGACCCCACCCGCGAGCTCAGCTGCAGCCTGCCGGGGTCGGTGGGGGGCAGGGATGCGGGAGCGGAGGCGTCTGCCTTACGGCGCGTAGTTGACGGCGATCTGGGGCTGGCCGTAGTAGTTCGGTGGGTTGCCCTGATAGACGATGCTCGTCTTCATCGTGCAGATGCCGCGCGTGGCCGGGGCGTTGAGGAGCGGCGCCGCGAAGTTCACCTGCGTGCTCGTCGCCGGCACGTAGACGGCATACGTCTGCGGGGTGTCGCCGCCGCGGAAGGGCGGGCAGGCGGTCTGGTAAGGGCCGTTCGGCGCGAGCGTCACCGTGTACCACTGGGGCGCGGTGGTGTAGGCGGTGAGGCCGAGCGTGCCGTACTTGGGCGCGGTGCCGCCGTTGAAGTTGATGGTCTGCTTGACCACGGTCAGGACCGTGCTGCCTTCGCCATACACGGCGTTGGCGTTCTGCTCGGTCGGCTCCACGCCGCCGAGGTCGCCGCCACAACCGGGGGCCGACGCCGCGAGCGCAGCGAGACTGAGCGAGGACAGGGTCACGTGTAGGGCGCGAGCGAGCTTCTTCATGGGCCGATCTCCTTGTGGGCCGTGGGCATCCGTGAAACGCGACGTGCATCTCCAGTACGGCGGGCGGCCGGAAACGGATCGCGCCCCAATGAAAATTTCTGGAGCTGGGGGAGCAGAGGACCGCGCGCCGCACGGATCGCTGGCCGCGCCGTCGAGATCGCCGCCCGCGAGTCGTCCGCGCGGGCGTGGTTTGTAGTATGAACCCGGGCATGAATTCGCCCGATCCCCAGCGCCTGCGCGGCGGTACGCTCTACTTCGACTGTGCGTCGGGCATCGCCGGCGACATGACGGTCGGGGCGCTGGTGGATCTAGGGGTGCCCGAGGCGGTGATCCGCGAGGCGCTGGAGGCGCTGCCGCTGCGCGGGTACCGGGTGGAGTTCGCGCGGGTGATGCGCGGCGGGCTGGCGGGCACGAAGTTCCGCGTCCACATCGACGCCGCGGCCGAGCACGCGCTCGAGGCGGCCCCCGCGCACGCTCATGCCGGTCATGAGCACCAGGATCATCATGAGCACGAGGGGCACGCGCACCACGGCGCGGCGCACCCGGACCATGACCCCCACGGCCCGGGCGCGTCGGCGGCGCATCATCACGGCTATGGCGTGGGCGGCCACGCCGAGGACTCGGGTCATCGCCACACGCATTACGGCGCCATCCGGCAGATGCTGCTGGCGGCGCCGCTCGGCGCCGGGGTGCGGGCGCGCGCGCTCGCCATGTTCGATCGCCTGGCCGAGGTGGAGGCCCGGCTCCACGGGGTCTCGGTCGAGGAAGTGGCGTTCCACGAGGTGGGCGCGGTGGACTCGATCGTGGACGTGGTGGGGGCGGCGGCGGCGCTCGATTGGCTGCGGCCGGCGCGCGTGGTGGCGCGGCGCGTGCCGCTCGGGCGCGGTTTCATCCAGACGGCGCACGGCCGCCTGCCGGTGCCGGCCCCGGCCACGCTGGAGCTCCTGCGGGGGGTGCCGGTGGAGGAGGGGGGGATCGATGGCGAGCTGACCACGCCCACGGGCGCGGCGGTGCTGGCGGCCACGGTCGGGCAGTATGGTTCGCTGCCGCCGCTCACGGTGGCGGGCGTGGGCTGGGGCGCGGGGGACCGGGACCTGCCGGGACGGCCGAACCTCCTGCGCGTGGTGGCCGGGGCCCCGGAGGTCCAGGACGCCGGCGAGGCCGGCGGGTACCTCGTCATCGAGGCCAACATCGACGACATGCAGCCCGAGCTCCTGCCGCCGCTCCTCGAGGCGCTGCTCGCGGCCGGGGCGCGCGACGCCTGGTTCGTGCCGGTCCTCATGAAGAAGGGACGGCCGGGGTACGTGGTGGCCGCGGTGGTGGAGGAGGCGCAGCGCCAGGCGGTGGAGCAGGCGCTGCTCACGGAGTCGACCACCATCGGCCTGCGCCGCCATGCGGTTGCGCGGACGATGCTGCCGCGGCACATCATAGAGGTGGACACGGAGTTCGGCCGCATCCCGATCAAGGTGGCAGGCGAGGCTGAGCGCTGGCTCAACGCCGCGCCGGAGTTCGAGGCCTGTCGCCGCATCGCGGCGGAGCGCGGGGTGCCGCTCAAACGGGTCTACGCCGCGGCGACGGCCGCCTTCTGGCGCCAACAGGTGATAGAGTAATCCCCCACGGTGCCGGGCAGAGCAAAGGGTCGGGGCGCTGTGAATCAGCGAGGTGGAAACGAGACGGTGGAGCGCGGACGCATCCAGCTGGTCGGGGTGGACGAGGAGCCGGAACACTCCTTTGCCCAGACGCTCCGTTCGGCTGGCTACCGCGTGACCTGCTCGCCCCGCATCGTGCGCGATGCCGGGGCCCAGATCCTCCTCGTGTTCGGCCCCAGCATGGTGGAGAACTGCCGCCTGGCGCGCAGCGTCTACCCGATGGCGCAGGTCATCGCCTGCATCGAGGGGGAGCAGGAGTCGGAGGCGGGGGAGTTCCTGGCCGCGGGCGCCGATGACGTGATCATGCTCACCCCGGTGATGCCGCCGCGCTCGGCGCTGCTCGCCCGCATCCGGGCGGGCATGGCCCACGTCGAGCTGCGCTACCGCATCGAGCACGACCGGCAGCTGGCCGAGCTGCTCGAGCAGGTGATGATCGCCCTGGCCGAGGCCGAGCTCGACCCCATCGAGGGGCTGTTCGACGTGGCGGTCAAGCTGGCCGAGTTCTTCTGCTACGACCGCTGCACGGTGCTCGTGGTCGGGACCGGGGACCCCAACACGATCTATGTCGCGGCGGCGTCGGACGAGCCGTCGCTCACGCGCTGGCCGCTCGACCTGCGCAAGTATCCGGAGCTGCGCGCGGTGCTGGACGGCCGGGAGCCGGTCTACATCAGCGACGTGGCGGCGAGCCCGCTCCTCGGGGAGCACGCGGTGGTGGCGGCGATGCGGGGCGGGCGCTGTCAGCTCCTCTTGCCGCTCGTGACCGAGCGGGGCGCCGATGGGGTGCTGTGGCTGCGCTCGGTCGTGCCCCGGCCGCCCCCGGATCGGTCGATGCTGCGGCTGCTCAAGATGATCGCCCGCATGGTGAGCATCTCGCTGCGCGACGCGCGGCTCGAGATGCTGCGCGAGTCGACGCAGGTCACCTCGTGGGCCCAGGTGCGCCAGCGACGCGTGCAGGCGCTCGATCAGTACCGCGACTTCTTCGAGAGCGCGGCGGACGGCATGCTGGTGGTCGACCGCAGCGGCGAGGTGCTCTACGTCAACCGCGCGGCCGAGCAACTCACGGGCTTCTCGCGCACCGGGCTGGTGGGGCGGCAGGTGGGCGAGGTCGTGTCCGAGGAGCAGCGGCCCATGCTGGCGGACGCCATCGAGCAGGCCGTGGCCGGGCTGCACCTCACCGGCTTCGACCTGCAGCTCCTCACCACCTCGGGCGAGCCGCTGCGGGTGTCGGTCTCCACCTCGCGCGTGGTGGCCGACGAGGACACCTCGGTCGTGACGCTCACGTTCCGCGACGTGACGCTCGCCCGCCTGCTCGAGGAGGAGCTGCGCAAGACCAAGGAGTTCCTCGAGCGCCTCATCGACTCCACGGTGGACGCCATCATCGCCGCCGACGTGCGCGGCCGGGTGATGATCTTCAACCGGGGCGCCGAGCTGCTCTTTGGCTACAAGGCCGAGGAAATCGTCCACCGGATGCCGGTGTGGAAGCTCTACCCCGAGGGGGAGGCCAAGCGGGTGATGGCCGAGCTGCGCTCGGAGGAGCACGGCGGTGTGGGGCGGCTCCTGCCGACGCGGCGCGAGATCGTGACGCGCGACGGCCAGCTCGTGCCGGTGATGCTGAGCGCGTCCATCATCTACGAGGACGGCAGGCCGGTGGCCACGGTGGGGATCCTGAACGACATGCGGGATCGCCTGAGCATCGAGCAGCGGCTCGCGCAGGCGCAGCAGAAGCTCCTCGTCACGGAGAAGCAGGCGCTGATCGCGGATCTGGCGGGCACGGCCGCGCATGAGCTCAACCAGCCGCTCACCTCGGTCATGGGTTATGCCGAGCTGCTCAAGAAGCGGCTCCCGCCCGACGACCCGAGCTACCGCGCGGTCGACACCATCCTGACAGAGGCGGAGCGCATGGCCGCCATCGTGCGCAAGATCGGCAAGATCACGCGCTACGAGACCAAGCCGTACATCGGCTCGACCAACATCCTCGACCTCGACAAGTCGGTGACCGAGGGGTAGGGAGTGGCGCGGGCATGAAGATCCAGGATCAGCTGCGGGAGCTGGAGGCGCTGGCCGAGAAGAAGGAGATCCGCGTGTCCTACGAGGCGATCGGCGGCGAGGTGGGGGCCGGCGGGCTGTGCAAGGTGCACGGCGCGTATCGCGTGATCATCGACAAGCGGGCCTCGGTGGGCGAGCGGCTGACGGTGCTGGCGCGGGCGCTCTCGACGTTCCCGATGGATGACATCTACCTCACCCCGGAGCTGCGCGAGGTGATCGAGAAGGCGGCGCAGTTCCGGCGGCGGGGCCGCCGGCCGGTCTGAAGCGCCGGACGATCCAGGCGGCCGGAGGGCGGCTCAGCCGAAACACCACAGTTGTCTGCCTGCTACGGCGCAGCCAGCGACGGCGATGCGGCGTCGGTCAGTCGGTCGCGTACTTCCAGTACGCTTCCTCCTTCCCTCCTTGCCTCGCCGACGCTGGCTGCACCTCGCGACGGCATCCAACTGTGGTGTTCCGGCTCAGGCGGCCGGCAGGAGCAGCGCCCCGCCCACGCCGAAGCCGAGCGTGAGCACCAGGGTCGTGGCCTCGGGCGGCGTCACCGTCCGGGCCGAGAGGGCCGCCAGCTCGGCGTCGTTGAGGAGGACGCAGGGCACGTGCCCGAGGCCGGCCTCCAGGAGCGCGTCGGGCACGAGCCGCGCGCGGTCCTCGTGAGCCTCCCGGGCCAGGCCCGGGTAACTGCAGCCTCCGGGACGGCCCGCGTCGTCGAGCGCCGCCGGCAGGGCCAGCACGATCGCGTCGACCGCGCCGGCCGCGCGCGCCGCATCGGCGAGCGCCGACGCGAGGAAGCGTCGCAGCGCCGGGCGGCCATCGAATGTCGGTCCTGCCGCGTCGGCCAGGGGGAGACGCGAGAAGTCGCGCGGGTAGCGGGCGCGCCCCCGGCCATGCGAGATCTTGAGCGCCGTTTGCCCGATGTCCACCACGAGCCCCGAGCGGGCCCCGAGCGAACGGAGGAGCGCGCGACCGCCCGCTTCGGCCACGAAGGCCGGCTGTCCGCTCACGTGGAGCGGCAGGCCCACGGTGCGCAGCGCCGCCTCCAGCTCGGCCGTCAGGCCCCCGCCGCCGGCGAAGAGCGTGTCCACCGCGCGGCAGCGCTCGGGCGGAACGATCCCCGAACGGCAGCGCGCCGTCCCCTGGCACAGCGCCACCACAGCTTGCGCCAGGTGCTCGGGAAAGCCGGGCCGGTCGCGGGCCACGTGAAGGGGGACGCCCTCGACGAGGAGGTCCCAGATCTCGAGCGCGACCACGCCCGCGGGACGGTGACGTCGAACCGGCGGCCGACTTGCTGATCCAGGCGGTGAGGCGGTCATCATCGAGGCTGCTGGCGCAGCGAAGGTATCACGTACGGGGCAGGGGGACGGACCGCGGCGGCGACGCGACGGAGCTACGAATTGAGCGTGGACGGGCCGATGGCGAGCGGACGATCCACCGGAGAGGACCAGGCCCAGTCGTCGTGCCGCCCCTCGGCGAAGCCGTCGATCGTGGCCAGCACCTGCTCCGAGGAGCGGAACTCGTTGTGCACCTGGGCCATGAGCTCGTCGAGCTCGGCCTTGGGCTCCTCGCTCGCCCCCTGGAGGAGCTGCAGGTGCACGATGCGCGAGGGGATCCCGTCGATGATGGCGGCGATCCGATGGAGCCGCGCCATCACCCGCTCCTGGCGCCGCTCGACGTCCTCGACCAGGGCGAGCTGCTCCTGGCGCGCGACGAGCGCGTCGTGGTACTCGCGCTTGGCCTCGGGATCGGCGGCCCGCTGCACCTGGTCGGTGAGCCGGATGGCCTCCGCCTGCAGGCTCTCGCGCCGGATGTTGGCGAGGAACTGCGCCATGGCGTCGGCCCGCTGGACCAGATCGGCGGCGCAGCGCTCGAGCTCATCGACCCCGGTGATGGCCCGTTGCACGTGCGCGCGCACCTCGCTCGAAGACTCCGCCAAGACCCGCATCACCGTGGCGCGTCCGCTCCGGATCTGCGCCACGGTCGTGCGCAGGGCCGGCGTCGAGAGCCGCGTCTCGTCGGGGAGGGCCGAGCGCGCGGCGTCGTCGGACGCCAGCGCGTGGTGCAGCCATGTCGGACTCGCCACACGACAGACGATGAGCAGCAGGTACGCGAAGGTACCCAGGATCAGGGGCCACCAGGCGCCGAGCAGCGGCGCCGTAAAGACCGCTGCGCCGGCGACCGCCAGGTTGACGGGCTCGCGAGCGGCGATATTCACCCCTCGTAGAACTGTGCCTCTCTTCTGTCGTGGGGTCACACGTACCTCCTCTACTCCGATCGCATCTGCGAGACGGCCGCCCCGCGGTTCACGACTTTCGTTCCCTATGAAGCTGTCTTTAGGTGCGATAGACGCGGCTGCAATCGTCGCGGCCCGTTTCGAGCCGGGATTCGCGCTCTCGCCCGTCGCCCCCAAACGCTGCGATGTCGGAGTGAACTCGCTCGGCCTCTGGCTCTGGCTCGTCGGACGGCAGCCCCTCTGCCGGTTCGTCGATCCAGCCGGCGGCGCGCGCCCGGCCGGAGGTCGGCCGAGCCCGCGGGCTCGTTCGAAGTGAAGGGAGGTCGGAGGTCAGTTGGAAGGACCGGCCGCCGCTTCACCGAGCGCGGGCGCGGTCGCCTCCGTGGCCAGCAGCTCGTCCTCGGCGTAGCCCGCGAACCCAGGCGAGAAATGGAGCGCGAGCGCGAGGCCGCGCGCCTCCTCGGACCAGCTCGCGCGGACCGAGAAGTGTTCGTAGACGAGCTCCTGTGCCCGGTGCAGGTGCTGGTCCGCCCGCAGGCGGTGCGCCACGCCCACCAGCCCGGCGGCCGAGCGCAGCTTGAGGGGATCCAGCTCGACCAACGCCGCAGCGACCGACTCGGCGACGCGCTCGCCCATGCTCTGGCTGATGCTCCGCAGGTCGAGCTGGTAGCCGTGACCGTCGGCGTCCTTGGCCACGTCGAGCGCCCGCTGGTAGGCGGCAGGATCGTGACTCCCGCGGGCCTCGTCGATGGCCTCCTCGAGCCGGCGCCGCAGGGTGAACTGCACCGCCGCCAGCACCTCCTGGGGCAGCTCGAACCCCGCCTCCTGCAGCATGTCGAGGATGCGCTGGTTGGTCTCGAAGAAGTGCCGCTGCGGCAAGAAGTCGCGCATCACGTCGCCGAGCACCATCTGCGAGATGCGCTCCCGTCCGGGCGGCAGGATGCCGTCGAGCCCGAACTCGTCCGGGCCGAACTCGTCCTGGGCCACGCGCAGCAGCACCGGCAGCGAGCGGGTGCGGAAGTCGCGCCACAGCTTGGCCGACGCGGTGCGGAACTCGTGCCGCCCCGGGCAATCCCGCACCACGCAGTAGATATCGACCCCGCCGAAGTGGATGGCGGCCGCGGCGAAGTCATAGCGCCGCTCGGTGGCCTGGGCGCGCAGCTGCAGGCGCACCGTGGACAGGGTGAGGCGGCCGTGGCGCTGGCACTGGTAGCCCGAGCGGCGGAACTGCACGTTCGCGATCTCGCCCGCCTCCGCCCCCTCCTCGACGAGGCCGGAGAGGGCCAGGTGGGCGGCGATGCGCTTGGGCGTCACCCGCAGGGGATCGACCACGCGGCGGAAGATGTCGGCCCCCGAGCCCCACTGGGGCAGGTTGCTGCGCGCCTCGGCGAGCAGCTCGAGGACGGCCTCGCGGGGCGAGTCGAGCTCGAGGTCCTCCATGAGATCCATCGCCCGCCCCGCGTACTTCAGGATCTGCACCGTCTCGATGCCCGAGAGGTCGGCGAAGAACCAGCCGCAGCTCGTGTACATGCGCAGCACCTGGCGCTGCAGCTCGAGGTGCGTGAGCGCGCGCACCTGATCCTGCTCGCCGCGCAGGCGCACCACGTGGTGCCGGAGCCAGGCCTCGCGGGGCCGCTCGGGCTCGAGCAGGAGCTGGATGTAGTCGTCACGCGCCGCCCACGGATCGGCGAACAGCTCCCCCTCGGTCTCGGCGAAGCAGCGCGCCGCCTCGTCCCGCAGGAGGTCGAGGGCCTGCCGGACCGGCCCGCGCCAGACCTGATTCCAGCCGTCCTGCGCCCCGGTGCGGCAGCCGCAGTCGCGATACCAGCGCCCCACGCCGTGAAAGCAGCTCCAGGCCGTGCCCTCGCCGCCGGGGCCCGGCTTGATCTCCACCTCCTCGGTCGGCGGGTACTGCTCGAGGTAGGCGCCGTAGTTGGTGATCTCGAGCCCCTGCCGCTGCGCCTCCACGAGCAGCGCGTACGCCAGCGTCCGGTCGCCGAAGCGGTGGTGATGGCCATACGTCTCCCCATCGGTGGCGACGTGCACGAGCGGCCCCGCCTCCGCGGCCGTGAGCAGGCGCTCCACCAGCACCTGGCTCGAGACGAGCGCGCCCTCGAACGCCACGGCCCGGGCGAGCGGCCCGTCGTAGAAGAAGATCGCGATGCTGCGCCCCGAACCATCGCGGTGGAAGTAGCGATAGGGCGAGGTGGGGTCGATGCCCTTCTCCACCGAGCGCCAGGTCGTCTCGTCGCCGCCGAGCGGGCGCACCCGCTCCGCCTGGTACGGCGACAGGATCACGTAGCGCAGCCCCTCGTCGATGAGCGTCCCCAGCACCGCGTCGCTGCAGGCCGTCTCCGGGAGCCACAGCGACTCCGCGTCGCGCCCGAAGCGGTGGCGAAAGTCGCGCAGGCCCCAGCGCACCTGCGTGATCCGGTCGCGCGCGTGGCACAGCGGCAGGATCACGTGATTGTAGGCCTGGGCGATGGCGTTGCCGTGCCCCCCGTGCTGCTCGGCGCTCAGGCGGTCCGCCGCCAGGATGCGCGCGTAGGTCGTCGGGTCGTAGGTCTCCATCCAGGAGAGCAGCGACGGCCCGAAGTTGAAGTTCATGTAGGCGTAGTTGTTGACGATGCGCTCGACCCGCCCGTACTCGTCGAGGATGCGGGCGAACGCGTTCGGGCGGTAGCATTCATGGTGGATGCGCTGATTCCAGTCGTGGTACGGCGCCGCGCTCGTTTCGCGGTCGAGCAGCCCCGTCCACGGGTTCTCGCGCGGCGGCTGGTAGAAATGGCCATGAATCACCACTGCCGTCATTGATCGGTCCCTTTCTGCGCCCTTCCTGCGCCCTTTCTGCACGAGGAAGAGGGATAAGCCTGTTTCGTCGCCAGAGGAACGCCAGCACCGAGGCGCCTACCGCAGAGAGTACACTCAGCGAGTCTGGCAGGACAGCCTTCAGCGACGACAGAAGCCAATGGGATGGGGGGGATGGAGGAGTGAGCGCTGCGAAGAAATGGAGGGGGAGCGTGCTACTTGGCCGCGGGCCCGGTCGTCACCTTCTGCCCTTCCTGCAGCGTCGCCGGGGCGTCGGTCACGACCTCGTCGCCCGCGCTGACACCGCTCGAGACCAGGGCGTTCGTGTCGTCGCGCTCGGCGATGACGATGGGACGGGCATGGGCCACGCCCTGCTCGCTCACGAAGATCTGCTCAGCCCCCGCCGCGCTCTTGCGCACCGCCGCCAGCGGGATGGCGATGACGTTCGAGAGCTTGGCCTTGACGATGCGGACCTCGTCGCCCTGCTTGAGGGAGCCGGCGCTGTTGCCGAGCTCGATCTTGACCTTGCCGTCGGTCTTGCCCTCGGGCAGGGCGACGACCTTTCCATCCTCGGCCGCGCCGCCCGCGACCGCCTCGAGGCGCACCATCTTGTCCTGCGCGAGCGTCGCCACCTCGGCCGCGGGCAGCTGGAACTCGACGAACAGCGAGGGATTGGCGAGCTTGATCGCGACGTCCCCCGGCTTGACCGCATCGCCCACCTTGACCGCGACCTCGGTCACCGTGGCGGCCGCCGGCGCGAGCAGCTGCAGCGGCGCGATCTTCTTCTCGAGGTCGGCGATGATCCGGCGCTTCTCGGCCACCTTGATGGGATCGTTCTTGGACAGGTAGTACTTCTCGCGGTCCTTCACGTCGGTGAGGGTCTTGGCCAGCTGCGCGTAGCCCTCGAGGGTGACCACGGGATCGCCGGCCTTCACCATGGCGCCCGCCTCCACCGCGCTCGCCACCTTGCCCGCCTGCTCGAAGGAGACGGAGATCGCCGCGCTCCCCTGCACCTTGCTCGTGCCCGCGTAGTAGCGGGCCACGGTCGTCGCCGCCGGAGCCTTGATGGTGGACACGGGCACGGCCTGGACCCCGGGCGCAAACGTCTGATACGCCCAGAACCCGCCGCCGCCCAGAGCCGCCAGCAGGATCACGACCAGCAGGATCTTCCCCCCCGAGCCCGACTTCGGCTTTTGCGCCGCCGCCATCTCCGCCGAAGGCGAGGAGGGCGGCACCGTCATCGCCGTGGTCGCGCGGGCGGCCGGGACGTCACGCCGCGGCGCCGGCATCTCGGGCGGCGGCAGGCTCGGCGGCTCCCGCATCGCCGACGGCGTGGGATCGGGACGCGCGGGCGGCGCCATGCCCTGCGGTGGCGCCGAAGGAGGCATCCCGGAGGGAGGCGCCGGCCGCGCTGCAGCGGGCGGCGCCTCCGGAGCCGTGGCTCGCGGCGCCGGTGCATGCGGCGGAGGCGGACGGTGCGACTCCGCCCCTGGAACCGCCGGCATCTCCTTCGAGGACTTGCGCTCCGCCGGAGGGGGCGGCGCGGCCTCGCCCGGGGCCTCGAACTCCGGCACCGTGGCGCGCCGGTGCACGTCCCGGGTCGCGGCCACCGCCTCTTCGTGCGCCGCTTCCTCCGCACCCGCCCCGTCCGTCGCCAGGAAGCCGAGCTCGCGGAGCTTCTCGGCATACGCCTGCAGATCTTCCGGGGACGGCTGCCACTCAAACTGCGAGCGCGCCCAGCTGGCGACCTCGGCGAAGGTCCGCCGCCCGTCCATCTGCTGGGCGATCAACCACTCGTGTTCGTAGAGTCGAAGGGAACCGCCGCTTTGCGGATCGTGAACATCTATGTAGGCGATTTCGCCTTCTTGAGACGGCGTCGCCGTCAGGTCGCGTCTCACCCTTGGGGTGGTGTTCATCGCGTCTATCCGCCTCGCTTGAGCTCCGTCAGCACCAATTTGGCGACCGCCTTCAGCGTATCGAAGACGCCCACCCCGGTCGTCGCGACCGCTTCGTAATCAGGCACCTTGGTGGGGTTGAGCAGCTCGCGCAACTCGGCGACCGGCGCCACGTCTGGCAGGTCGCGCTTGTTGTACTGGACCACGTAGGGGAGCTTGTCCAGGTTGTAGCCCTGCTCCTCGAGGTTCGTGCGCAGGTTCTCGAGCGACTCGATGTTCGCCTCGGTGCGCGCGATCTGGGAGTCGGCGACGAAGCATACCCCGTCGACGCCCTTCAAGATCAGCTTGCGGCTGGCGTCGTAGAAGACCTGCCCCGGCACCGTGTAGAGGTGGAACCGCGTCTTGAAGCCGCGGATCTCGCCCAGGCTGAGCGGGAGGAAGTCGAAGAACAGCGTCCGCTCGGTCTCGGTCGCGAGCGAGATCATCTTGCCCTTCGCCTCGGGGTTGGTCTTGTTGTAGATGTACTGGAGGTTGGTCGTCTTGCCGCACAGACCGGGGCCGTAATACACGATCTTGCAGTTGATTTCCCGCGAGCTGTAGTTGATGAAGCTCATCTGCGCTCGGCCCCGTTATTCGTTGAACAGGTTGTCGATGTCGTCATCGGTGATCTCACCGAACAAGCCAGGGGTCCCCCCGCCCCCCTTGTTCATCTTGGTGATCACCGCCTCGAAGATCCGCCCCAGCTCGTCGGAGGCCTTGCGCACCCGCAGCCGCACCAGGCCGAGCGAGGAGTGCCCGTCGAAGAGCACCACCAGGATGGCCCGCTGCGCCACCAGCGAGATGTGCACGTTGGTCTTTTCACCCTCGTGAAACTGGCCGGCGAACTCCTTCTCGGCGAGCAGCTTGGCGATGCCCCCCGTGGCCGCCACGTTGCCCGCGAACAGCGACGAGAGGGACGTGACATCGAGGTGCTCGGTCTGCCCCGAGCGCGCGATCTCCTGGCCGTTCTTGTCGATGACGAGCACCGCCAGAGCATTGGCGTCCTTGGCAAGGCGATCGCAGGTGCTCTGGATCTGCCGTTGCTCTTCCTCGAACATGACGAAGTTTCCGTTCATCCAGCCAGTCTCCTGTCGCCCCGTACCGGTGCCGAGTGGACTTGCGCCTCAAGAACGAATGAGAGGTCGTCCACCGGATACCAGATCGATCACATTAATTCAAGGTTGCGGAACGCGCGAAACGACCGTCCTACCGCCCACGAACCCTCACATTCCGCATATTTCCCCCGCCGCCTGCGCTCTGCGCGGGCGTCGGGGTCGTGAAGGAGGACACTACATCTCCCGCCGCCCTTCGAGCGCGCGGCTGATCGTGATGCCATCGGCATACTCCAGCTCGCCGCCGATGGGAACGCCCGACGCGATGCGCGTCACGCGCAGCCCGAGCGGTTTGAGGAGCCGCGCCAGATAGAGGGCCGTGGCCTCCCCTTCGACGTTGGGGCTCGTGGCCAGGATGATCTCGGTGACCTCGGTCGGGCCGCCCTCGGTGCCGCCGCCGCCCACCCGGGCCAGGAGCTCCCGCACCCGCAGATCGCTCGGCCCCACCCCATCGAGCGGCGACAGGACGCCGTGGAGCACGTGGTAGCGGCCCCGGAACCCCCCCGTGCGCTCGATCGCCATGAGGTCGGTGGGATGCGCCACCACGCACAGCACCTTCGGGTCGCGCCGCACGTCCTGACAGAGCGCGCAGGGATCCGTCTCGGTCAGGTTCATACACACCGAGCAGAGCTGGATGCGCTCCTTGACCGCCAGCAGCGCCGCCGCCAGCTCCCGGGCATAGCTCTCGGGCGCCCGCAGCACGTGAAAGGCGAGCCGCGTCGCCGTCTTCTCGCCGATGCCCGGCAGCTTGCCGAGCACCTGGATCAAGCGGGCGATGGGATCGGACATGGGCCCTGCGCGATCACAGGAGGCCCGGAGGGAGCCCCATCCCTCCGGCCGCCTTCTGCATCTCCTCCTGGACCATCTCCTGGGCCTTCAGGATCGCCTGATTGACCGCCGCGATGATGAGGTCCTGCAGGAGCTGCAGATCGTTCGGATCCACGCACTGCGGATCGATCTTGAGCGCCCGCAGCTCGAAGCCGCCGGTCATGGTCGCGGTGACCATGCCGCCGCCCGCGCTGGCCTCGACCGTCTTCAGGCGGGCCTGCTCCTGGATGCGCAGCATCTGCTGCTGAAGCTGCTGGGCCTGGGCGAGTAGATTGTTGAGATCGGGTTGCTGGGACATGTCACTCCACCTCGGGTTCTTTGAACACCACCTCGCTGCCGAACGCCTCGGCAACCAGCTTGCGCGCCGGATGGCTCATCGCCTCCTGGCGGCGCTTCTCGACCGCGGCGCGCGCCGTCTGCTCCGCCAGATCCATGGCCGAGGGCGCCTCCCCCGCCCCCTCGCGCACCTCGAGCCGCACGTCGCAGCCGAGGAGCTCGCTGGCCAGGGCCTTGATGTCCGGCAGGCGACCCCGCACCTGGTCGATGTCCCCGCTCTTGAAGGCGACCACGATCTCGGGGGGCGCGTAGGCGACGGGTTCGCCATGGAGGAGCACGGCCAGCGGCGGCTTGCGCTGGAAGATGGCCTCGGCGAGGCTCGGCCAATCCTTGGGACGGACCGCCGGTGCGGCCGGCTTGTCTGCGACGGGCGCGGCCCGCGGCCCCTTGGGCTCCGCCGCCGCCCGCGGCTCGGCCATCGGCGGGGGCGCGGTCGCTGTCATGGGGGAGGCAGCGGCGCGCGGCTCGGCGGGGGCCGACCGCGGCTCCGCCATCGGCGACCGCGGCTCCGCCACGGGCGGCCGCGGCTCTGCCGGCGGCCGCGATTCCATCGCCGGTCGCGACGCCCGGGGCTGCTCGGCCCGGGATGAGGACGGGCCCGGAAAGGCACCGGATGGGCGTCCCGGCTCCGGCGCACCGCCGGCCATGAGCCGCGTCTCGAGACGCTCCAGCCGATCCACGAGCTGCGCCACCGGCTCGAGGGGCTCCACCCGGCAGAGCTCCACCAGGCCCACCTCGAACACGTAGCGCGGGAGCATCGACTCGGTCATCTCCTGCGCGATCTTGGCCAGCCGATCGAAGAGCATCTCGAGCAAACCTGCTTGCGTCGCCTGTGCCGTCTTCGCGAGCGCCGCCAGCTCGGCCGTCGGCGCATCGATGAGCGCCGCAGGATCCTGCACCACGCGCGCCACCACCAGGTTGCGGAGGTGCTCGAGCAGCGCGTGGGCGAGGTGCTGCACGTCGTAGGCGCGGGCGCAGGCCCCGTCGACGAGCGCGAGCGCCTGCGCCGCGTCGCGCGCCAGCACCGCCTGCCCGAGCTGCACGATGAGGCCCCGATCCGCCACGCCCAGAGCCTCGGCCGCGAGCGTCTCGGTGAGCGGCTGCCCCGCGGCCACGGCCAGCACCTGCTCGGTGAGCGACAGCGAGTCACGCACCGAGCCCGCCGCCTCGCGCGCCACCAGCATGAGCGCCCCGGGCTCGAAGGCGATCTGCTCGCGCTCGAGCACCTCGGTGAGGTGGGCCGCGATGCGCGCCGCCGGCACGAGCCGGAAGTCATAGCGCTGCACCCGCGACAGGATGGTGATCGGGACCTTGTGCACCTCGGTCGTGGCGAAGATGAACAAGGCGTGCGGCGGCGGCTCCTCGAGCGTCTTGAGGAGCGCGTTGAACGCCCCGGTCGAGAGCATGTGCACTTCGTCGATGATGTAGACCTTGCGCTTGCCCCGCACCGGCAGGTAGCGGATGCTCTCGCGCAGCGTGCGCACGTCGTCCACGCTGTTGTTGGACGCGCCGTCGATCTCCTGCACGTCGACCGACGTGCCCGCGGTGATCTCGCGGCACGCGTCGCACTGGTTGCACGGCGTGGGGGTGGGCGCGCGCTCGCACGACAGGCACTTGGCCAGGATGCGGGCCGCGGTGGTCTTCCCCACCCCGCGGGCGCCACAGAAGAGGAAGGCGTGATGCACGCGCCCGGACGCGATGGCGTTGCCGAGCGTCCGCGTCACGTGCTCCTGTCCGATGATCTCTTCGAACGATTGCGGGCGGAACTTGCGGGCGAGGACGAGATACGACATGGCGTTTCCCCCTACCTGTCACATGCGGGACCGGCGGGGTAGCTGGAAGTAGAAAAAAAGGTGGCTCCGGGCACCCGCTCTGCCGCCTACCGTTGCTCCCTTCCGGGCCTGGCGGGGTTCAGCAGCTTCACGTCGCCCAGAGCCATAAAAGCTCAAACTGCTCGCGAACGAGCAGGCCGGTGCGGATGAGACCGAGACAACAACAAGAGAAAGGACATACCTTGCGGAGAGAGAGGGATTCGAACCCTCGGTACCTTGCGGCACACACGATTTCCAGTCGTGCCCCTTCGGCCTCTCGGGCATCTCTCCAGACGACACCCACGGCCGCAGGCCGTGAACCACGAAGACGGATTTTCAAGGGCGGAGAGGGAGGGATTCGAACCCCCGGTACCCTTGCGGATACACCTGATTTCGAATCAGGCGCAATCGACCAGACTCTGCCACCTCTCCATAGATCAAAAGACCAACGCTACGAGGAGGAGCGCTCCCGGGCGCGCAGGCGCTGAAAGAACCGCGTCAGCAAACCGCCGCACTCCTCGGCGAGGACCCCGGGTACGACCTGTGCCCGATGGTTCAGGCGGGGATCTTCGACGATCTGATACAGCGTCCTGACGGACCCGGCCTTGGGATTGTCGCAGCCATACACCAGGCGCCGCACCCGCGCATTGACCACCGCCCCGGCACACATGGGGCAAGGTTCCTGGGTCACGTACAGCGTACATTCATCGAGGCGCCATCCCCCGACGGCCTGCGCCGCCTCGCGGAGGGCCAGGATCTCGGCGTGAGCCGTTGGATCCCGATCCGTTTCCCGGCGGTTGTACCCGCGGCCCACGATGGCCGGCGCCTCGGGCCCTACGTCCCGCACCACCACGGCGCCGACCGGGACCTCCTCGAGAGAAGCAGCCCGCTCGGCCTCGGCGATCGCCAGACGCATCCAGTGCTCGTCGTCCACCATCTGCCTTGGTATCCGGGTTCCTGCGAGAGGAGTTGCGCGGCCAAGAGGATTCGAACCTCTGACCCTCGGTTCCGTAGACCGATGCTCTATCCAGCTGAGCTATGGCCGCAACCTACCTGATGGCACACACGGCGGAGAGAGAGGGATTCGAACCCTCGGTAAGGTTTTTGACCCTACACTCGCTTAGCAAGCGAGCACCTTCGGCCTCTCGGTCATCTCTCCTCATCTTAAGAGGGGGACGGCTCGCCTCTCCGCGTTAGCGCCTCGTCCATCGCAGCAAGGCGACACCTTGGGGCGCACCGCAGGGTCCCTCCTGGTCAGGAGGGCCAGGCGTCGTACCGCCCCACGTGCTCATCCGCACGACTATTCAATTGTCAATGAGGAGCGCCTGGCGGAGGAGGAGGGATTCGAACCCCCGTCCCCTCTCGGGGATGCGGTTTTCAAGACCGCCGCCTTCAACCGCTCGGCCACTCCTCCCTGCTCGTGTCAAAGAACGGGCGTGAGGGATAGCGCGTCTTTTTGCCGTTGTAAAGCAGAATCAGCCGGTGGTGAGGTGCCGGGCGGTGTTGTGGTGGTGGCTGGCGGTGGTGTCGCGGTGCCGGGCGCTTGGGTGGCAGGGCCATCGTTGCTTCCCAGGGAGCCATCGTTGCTTCCCAGGGAGCCATCGTTGCTTCCCAGGGAGCCATCGTTGCTTCCCAGGGAGCCACGATTGCTTCCCAGGGAGCCATCGTTGCTTCCCAGGGAGCCACGATTGCTTCCCAGGGAGCCATCGTTGGCTGTCTGGGAGGCAACGATGGCTGTCTGGGAGCCTCCGTTGCGTCCAGCGCCCTCTCGTTCATGGGTTGGGGGAGTCGCCAGGGCCCCGATGTGGGATAGGCGCTGGCCGAGTCACGCCTCATCGTGCAAGCGAGGCCGGATCACGGCCTCATCGAAATCATGACCGTCACCGCGGGGGGTGTAGGAGGACAACGGCCGCCCGTTTGGTAAGCGTTCCCACCCATTCTTCTTCGATGGTCTCCCATCCTCGCTCTTTGTTCAGATACCCGTTGCATCTTCTGTAATCCTTCGCACGACCGATATTGAATGAATGACGAAAAATTACTTTAGGGGTGGCATGGACTGGATCCCAATCGTATCAAGAGGCGAGAGGTGTGAATGAGCGATGCTTGCAGCACATAAGGAGACGTCATGGCCAAGCCGAGAGTAGTACCCAATCGCATCAGTGCGGTGATGTCCGAAGAGGACGTCACCGCGGTTCTCAACGACCTCCTCGCCATCAAGGCGCGGATGCCGTTCCTCATCGGTCTCACCGACGAGGAGCGCCGCGCCATGCCCAAGGTCGGTGATCGCGATCGCGCGTTCATCGACAAGGCGTTCGAGGTGGTGGGGAAGGTCGCTGACTATCTGCCCGCGTCGTTCAAGGTCGAGGAGATGCAAAAGGACATGGCGCTCATGGACGCGCTCTCGCCCATCATCCTCGAGATATCGCAGCTCGCACAGAAGCTGGCGGATACCTATGCGCTGGCGGCGAGCGAAGCCTATGCGGCGGCGCTCTTGATCTATCGCTATGCCAAGGATGCCAAGAGCATCGAGGGCCTCACCGCGGCGCTCGACAATCTCAGCCAGCGCTTCGAGCGCCGGACCGTGCGCGAGACCGACGGCGAGCCGAAGCCGAAGCAGAAGAAGCAGAAGAAGCAGGCTGCCCCGGCCGCGAAGACGATGCAGCCGGAGCAGAAGTAGCGATCCCGGCCACGGGCCGCGCCCATCGCCGCGGCTCGGGGTTTCAAGTTCACCTCATCCACTGCAAGCATCGCCACCTCCACTCCTCACCCCTCGCATACTCCCCCTTCCCCTCCGGCGTCGGTCCGTCGGTCACGGACCTCCATTACGCCCCCTCCGTTCTCTCGGGGTAGCATGGCGCCATGATAGAGAGGGCTCCCGACCCCGGCGCACCCCCTGGCCCCCGCTGGCTCTACCTCCACGGTTTTGCCTCGGGCCCGCAGTCGAGCAAGGCGGTGGCGCTCGCGACACATTACGAGCGGCGCGGCGTCGCGCTCGAGCGGCTCGACCTGCGCCTGCCCTCGCTCGAGCACCTGCGCCTCGGGGCGATGATCGCGGCGGTGCGGCAGGCGATCGGGACGGAGCGCGACCGGGCGGTGCTCTTCGGCTCGAGCCTGGGAGGGCTCACGGCCTGCCGCGTGGCCGAGGAGGACGCGCGGGTGTGCGCGCTCGTGCTCCTCGCGCCCGCGTTCCGTCTGCTCGAGCGCTGGCGCGAGCGGCTCGGCGAGACGGGCTGGCGCCAGTGGGAGGCGACGGACGCGCTCGTCATCGACGACTACGCGCTCCACCGGCAGACGACGGTGGATTTTGGTTTTGCGCGTGACGTGGAGGCGTTCGAGGCGCGGCGCGGGCCGCTGCCGGACGTGCGGGTGCCGACCTTGATCGTGCACGGGCGCCAGGATGACGTGGTGCCCATCGCGGTGTCGCGGGAGATGGCGGCGGGGCGGCGGCACGTGCGGCTGGTGGAGGTGGACGATGGGCACGACCTCGTGAGCTCGCTCGGCCTCATCGCCAAGGAGGCGGACGCCTTCCTGGCGCCGCTGCTCGGGCGTTGACGGCGCGCTCGCCGGCGGCCGTGACGTGTGACACGGCGCCGGGGGCGGGGGACGGATGGGGCGGATGAGGGGGACCGGACCCGCCGCGGCGACGCGGGTCCGGCGAGAGGGAGTGAGCGGCGGTCAGGGCGAGGGGGCCACGCCGCGGTAGGCCATGTTGGCCCCCGCGGTGAGGATGACCGTGCCCGTCAGGCTGCTCGTCGCGGTCCCGTCGTCCACGAAGATGACGAGGCGGTTCGGGGCCGTGGCGCTCGTCTCCGCCGTGACGGCGATGAGGGTCACGCTGCTCGCCGACTCGAGGGCCGTCAGACCGATGAACGGACGCACTGGGGTGGGGGTGAAGTTGGTGAACGTCGCCGTGTTCGACCAGGTGGTACCGTTGTAGGTCCATCGCTGGATGCCGTTGCCGCTACCAGCCGTCCCCTGCGGCGGGTTCGCCGGGTTGTTCACGAGGTAGAGCGTGTCGAGGCCCGCGACGTTCGGGTTGCGATCCAGCAGCACGAAGCCATAGAGGAGGGGACCCGTGGTCGTCGGTAGGCCGGGTAGTACCGTGGCCGTCTGACCCGTGGCGGTCGGCGTGCCCGAACCCACGCTGAACACGGTGGTAAAGCTCGCGACATAGCTCGCCGCATAGAGCTGACCGTTGAAGATCCCGTCGAAGACGATCGGGTTGGGATTGTTCAGGATCTGGGTGCCCCCCGACGCGCCGCGCGGGATGTACCAGATCCCGCCGGTGGCCGAGGTGGCCGAACTGCTGGCCTGACCCGAGACCCAGAACGACGTCCCGTCGACAGAGGCGACGCTCCGGATGTACGACCCGTTGAACGCGGTGGTGAGCCGCGTGCTGGTATCGATGTTGCCGCTGGCATCGATGCGGGCGACGACGCGCGGGACCGCGGTCGGGGTGCCCGTGGCAGGGCTGGCAGTCCCCGGGGTCACGCCATAGCCGGCCAGGGTCAGGTATTGGCCGTTCGCCGAGAGACGCAGGTTGCCCTCCGAGACGTCGAAGCCGGAGCCGCCTCCCAGGGTGAAGGGGAGGTTCGCCCCGGAGCCCGCGGTCGGCAGGGCCAGCGGCGTGCCGATCGACGTACCGTCGATGAGGCGCCGCTCGATGAACACCGCCGTGGCGTTCCCGTTGAGCGTGGCCGTGCCGCCGGTCCCGACGCGCACCACCGAGAAGTCCCGCAGGCAGGACCCCGTGGCGTTGCAGTAGCGGCCCGTGCCCTGGCTGCAGGCCGTGCCCGCCGGCTCGTTGGGGTTCGAGGGGGTGCCGTTGGTGCACACGTCCTGCGTGCACTGGTTGCCGTCCACCGGCAGGTCGGTGCCGTCCGCCACCGTGACGATGGCGCCGGCGCCGTCGCACTGGTCGGCCTTGCAGTCGCCCGGGAACTGCGTCGCGATCCGCGTCCCCGCCGGCGCGTAGTTCACGCCGCACACGTTGTTCGTGCACGTCCGCGTCCGGCACTCGGTGTCCGTCCCCGGGCAGTTCGACGCCACGAGGCACTGCACGCAGCGGCTCGCGCCGTTGCAGTAGCCCGCGCTGCACGCGGTGCCCGAGGCGAGCGGCGGGTTCGACGGCGTGCCCGCGGTGCATACGTCGCCCGTGCAGTCGTTGCCGTCCACCGGCAGGTCGGTGTTGTCCGCCGCGGTGACGATGTTGCCCGCGCCGTCGCACTGGTTGACCCGGCAGTCGCCCGCCGTCTGCGTCGAGGTGCGCGTGCCGGCCGCGGTGTTGCTCGCGCCGCAGGTGTTGTTCGTGCACGTCCGCACGCGGCACTCGGTGTCCTGCCCGGGGCAGTTGGCCGCCATCACGCACTCGACACAGCTGCCGCTGCCGTTGCACAGGAGCCCGGGCCCGCAGGCCGTCCCCACGGGGTTCGGCGGGTTGGATGGCGTGCCATTGGTGCACACGTCCTGGGTGCAGGGGTTGTTGTCCACCGGCAGGTCGGTGTTGTCGGCGATCGGCACGATGTTGCCCGCGCCATCGCACTGGCTCACGCGGCAGTCGCCCGCCGTCTGCGCCGAGGTCGGCGTGCCGGCCGCGGTGTTGCTCACGCCGCAGGTGTTGTTCACGCACGTCCGCACGCGGCACTCGGTGTCTTGGCCGGGGCAGTTCGCCGCGGTCACGCACTCACCGCAGATGCCGCCCGCCGTGCACAGCTGGTTCGGGCCGCAGGCCGTCCCGACCGGCAGGGCCGGGTTCGAGGGCGTGCCGCTCGTGCAGACGTCCTGGGTGCAGGGGTTGTTGTCTACGGGGACGTCGGTGTTGTCGACGACCGGCACGACGCTGCCGGCGCCGTCGCACTGGCTCACGCGGCAGTCGCCCGCCGTCTGCGCCGAGGTGCGCGTGCCGGCCGCGGCGTAGTCCACGCCGCAGGTGTTGTTCAGGCAGGTGCGCGCCTGACAATCGGTGTCCTGCCCCGGGCAGTTGGCCGCCACGATGCACTGCACGCAGCTGCCGCTCCCGTTACAGAGGAGGCTCGGCCCGCAGG
The DNA here is from genome assembly GCA_036263495.1 of Polyangia bacterium. Classification (GTDB taxonomy): domain Bacteria; phylum Myxococcota_A; class Polyangia; order Palsa-1104; family SHYY01; genus DATAGU01. The sequence continues at coordinate 21,646 of DATAGU010000279.1, forward strand.
CCGTCCCCTGCGGCGACGGGGGGTTCGACGGCGTGCCCGCGGTGCAGACGTCCTGGGTGCAGGGGTTGTTGTCCACCGGCAGGTCGGTGTTGTCGGCGACCGGGACGATGTTGCCCTGGCCGTCGCACTGATTGATGCGGCAGTCGCCGGCCGTCTGCGCCGAGGTGCGCGTCCCGGCGGCGGTGTTGCTCACACCGCAGACGTTGTTCGTGCAGGTGCGCACCTGGCACTCGGTGTCCTGCCCCTGGCAGTCGGCGGCCGTGTTGCAGCCGACGCAGCGCGCCTGGTTGTCACACACGAGGCTCGCGCCGCACGCGGTCCCCTGCGGGAGCGCCGGATTCGACGGCGTGCCCGCGGTGCACACGTCCTGGGTGCACGGGTTGTTGTCCACCGGGAGATCGGTGTTGTCGAGCGCGGCCACGACGTTGCCCTGGCCGTCGCACTGGTTGATGCGGCAATCGCCCGCGGCCTGCGCCTGCGTGCGCGTCCCGGCCGCGGTGTAGCTCACGCCGCAGACGTTGTTCGTGCAGGTGCGCGCCTGGCACTCGGTGTCCTGGCCCGGGCAATCGGCGGCGGTGTTGCACTGGCCGCAGCCGCCGGCCGCGCTGCACACCCGGCCCGTCCCGCACGAGGTCCCGACCGGCAGGAACGGGTTCGAGGGCGTGCCGGCGGTGCAGACGTCCTGGGTGCACGGGTTGTTGTCCACCGGCACGTCGCTGTTGTCGATCGACGCCACGATGTTGCCCTGACCGTCACACTCGTTGGCCCGGCAGTCGCCCTCGGTCTGCGACTGCGTGCGCGTCCCCGGCGCGGTGTAGCTCACGCCGCAGCTGCCGCTCGTGCAGGTGCGCGTCCGGCACTCGGTGTCCTGCCCCGGGCAGTCGGCCGCCGTGACGCAGCCCACGCAGTTGCCGCGGCTGTCGCAGAGGAGCGCCCCGCCGCACGAGGTGCCCTGCGGGAGCGCCGGGTTCGACGGCACGCCGGCGGTGCACAGGTCCTGGGTGCAGGGGTTGTTGTCCACCGGCACGTCGCTGTTGTCGGCCGCCGGGACGATGTTGCCCGCGCCGTCGCACTGGTTCGCCTGGCAGTCGCCCGCCGTCTGCGTCGGGGTGCGCGTGCCGGCCGGCGCGTCCTGGACGCCGCACACGTTGCTCGTGCAGGTGCGCGTCCGGCACTCGGTGTCTTGCCCCGGACAATCCGACGCCCCGAGGCACTGCACGCAGCTGCCGCCCGCCGTGCACAGGAGCCCGGCGCCGCAGGACGTGCCCTGCGGCACGGTGGGGTTCGACGGCGTGCCGGCGGTGCACAGGTCCTGGGTGCAGGGGTTGTTGTCCACCGGCAGATCATTGTTGTCGATGACCGGCGTCACGTTGCCCTGGCCATCGCACTCGCTCACCCGGCAGTCACCGGTCGTCTGGGCCTGCGTGCGCGTGCCGGCCGGCCGGTTGCTCACCCCGCACACGCTGTTCGTGCAGGTGCGCACCTGGCACTCGGTGTCCTGCCCCGGGCAGTCGGCCGCGGTGTTGCACTGGCCGCAGCTGCCCGCCGCGCTGCACACGCGCCCGGTCCCGCAGGAGGCCCCCGCGGGCAGGGTGGGGTTCGACGGCGTGCCGGCCGTGCACAGGTCCTCGGTGCACAGGTTGCCGTCGATCGGCAGGTCGTTGTTGTCGATGACCGGCACGATGTTGCCCTGCCCGTCGCACTGGGTGACCTGGCAATCGCCTACGTTCTGCGTCGTCGTGCGCGTGCCCGCCGTCGTGTAGCTCACGCCGCAGCTGCCGCTCACGCAGGTGCGCACGCGGCACTCGGTGTCCTGGCCCGGGCAATCCGCCCCCGTGGTGCAGCCCACGCAGCGCCCCTGGTTGTCGCATTGCAGGTTCGCGCCGCACGCCGTGCCCGCGGGCAGGGGCGGGTTCGACGGCGTGCCCGCCGTGCACAGGTCCTGGGTGCAGGCGTTGTTGTCGACCGGCAGGTCGCTGTTGTCGATGACCGGCACGATGTTGCCCTGGCCATCGCACTCATTGACCTCGCAATCGCCCACGGTCTGCGCGGTCGTGCGCGTGCCCGTCGGTGTGTTGGCGAAGCCGCAGCGATTCGCCGTGCACGTCCGCACCTGGCACTCGGTGTCCTGCCCGAGGCAGTCTGCCGCCGCCGCGCACTCGACGCAGAGGCTGCCGATGCAGAGGCTGCTCGCGCAATCGCTCCCGAGGCGGCAGCCCTGCCCGAGCGCGCACGCCGGGCACGAGCCGCCGCCGCAATCGATGCCCGTCTCGTTGCCGTTCTGCACCCCGTCGGTGCACGAGGCCGCGGACAGGAGGTCCGGCGCCTGCGTCAGATCCACCGCCTGCGTCAGATCCACGGTCGTCGTCAGATCTGGCTGGGGGGCGAGATCCTGCGCCGCCAGATCGGGGTTCGAGCCCAGATCAGGCCGCGCCAGATCGGGCGGGTTCGTCAGATCCGGGGTCCCCGGATTCGGCGTTGGGCAGCCGGGCAGGAGGGCCAGGCCCATGACACAGGAGAGATACCAGCAGAAGAGGGAGCGCTGGCTCACCGGGCATTTTACCATCTAGTTAAAATAACACGGCTCGCTCTACTGCTGATAAGGAAACCAGAGGGCGTAGACCCAGCACCTGGCAACTCTTGCCTGCAGTTCATGCCAGAGCCAGCAGCCTTTGCCGGGTCCCTCGGTGTCGGGGGCCGAAAGAGGCCGGGATCTCGTGTGGCACGCTCGCTGCTATGAGGTACTGGCGAACGGACGCTTCGACGGTGACAGCCTCTCCTCTCCCACGGTGGGAGCCCGGATGGATGGCTGGCGCCGCGGAGCCAAGAGAGAGGTGCCCCATGGAAAAGAAGCTCATCAAGATCCAGAACATCGCCAAGACCCACAAGCGCCTCGGAGAGCGCACGCTGCCCGAGTACGCGCTCAAGATGGTGGCGGGCGGCCACGGCTCCGAAGGCGGCACCTCGTCCGCCAGCGCCGACACCGACTCGTAGGCCTGCGGCCGCGTGAAGCGGTACACAGACCCGTGCCGTGATGTGCGGGGCCGCAGCCCCACTGTCCCCGGGCTGCGGCCCCGCAAACCCTTGCCGTCTCGCCGGATCCGTCCGGTCGGCTGGCCCCTACTGGGAGCGTCTCCATGTCCTCGATGACTCCGATGGTCCTCATCCTCACGGAACGCGAAGATCCCCACGCGGACGTGGTCGAGACCAAGCTCAAGCGGCGCGGCGCCGAGGTCTACCGCTTCGACTATCGGGAGTTCCCCCAGGCCGCCGCGCTCAGCATCAAGTACACCGGGCGGAAGAAGGAGATCCGGCTCGGCTGCGGCGACCGTCAGATCGATTTATCGCGCTGCACCTCGGGGTGGCTGCGCCGCCCCGGCAAGCCCATCGTCGACGAGGTTCAGCAGCGGCTGCTGCACGCCTACGCGGAGGAGGAGTGCTTCCAGGTGCTCCTCGACACCTGGAACACGCTCGACACGGCGTGGCTCCCGGGGCCGATCTGGGCCATCCGCCGCGCCGACTGCAAGCAGCTCCAGCTCGAGCTGGCGGCGGCGCTCGGCTTCGAGATCCCGCCCACGCTCATCACCAGCGACCCGGATGAGTTCCTCGACTTCTACCGCCAGCACGGCGGCCAGCTCATCGACAAGACGCCGAGCGTGGTGCTGGCGGCGAGTCAGAGGACCGGGATGGAGCTGATGCGGTTCACGCAGCCCGTGACGACGCGCGACGTGGGTTACGCGCGCCGCCTCCGCTACAGCCCCATGCTGTTTCAGCCGCGCGTGCCCAAGCGCTTCGAGCTCCGCATCACGGTCGTCGGGGAGGAGGTGCTGGCGGCCGAGATCCACTCGCAGGCGACGCACCGCACGAAGCTCGATTGGCGGCACTACGACTGGGGCCATACGCCGTATCGCCCGCACGCGCTGCCGGCCGAGGTGCGCGAGCAGTGCCTGCGCCTGGTCGCGCAGCTTGGCCTGCGCTATGGCGCCATCGACATGATCGTGACGCCCGACGATCGCTACGTGTTCCTCGAGATCAACCCGAACGGGCAGTGGCTCTGGGTCGAACAGCAGGCGGGCCTGCCCATCAGCGACGCGATCTGCGAGGCGCTGATCCGCCCGTCCCGTCCCTCCGCGCCGCCGTGGGCCCTGCCCGGGTGCGCCCAGCAAGAGAGGATCCCATGAGTGACCGCATCCATGACGCAATCCGTGAGGCCTGTGCGCTGCTCGTGACGCTGCGGCGCGACAAGGTGGCGCCCGAGGCGGCCTGGCGCGCGTTCCAGCCGCTGCGCCAGCGCCATGCCGGGATCTGGATGAACCTCGTCTGGGAGGAGGAGACGTATGGCGCGGACCCGCACTACGACATCCTGCTCGGGGCCGACCAGGGAACCTTCTCGCTGAGCTATTGCGCCGACGAGCAGGTGCCCTGGGCCGTGCGCGGTCTCCAGCGCGTCAACGAGTCCCTGGTGGTGCGGGTCAACGACCGGCCGCTGCGCATCAGCCAGGCCATGAGCTGTCTCGATTATGTGTGGGGCGAGCTGCACATCGGCCGCCACCTCATCAATGTGAGCCTGGTCGAGCAGGAGCTGCTCCAGATCGGCCTCGAGGCCTCGGCCGACGAGATGGGCGAGGCGATGCTGCGCTTCCGCCAGAAGCGGGGGCTGTTCACGGTGGAGCAGGTGGAGCGCTGGCTGGTCGAGCACGGCACCTCGGAGGCGATGCTCGAGAACCACGTGCGCGACGAGGTGCTGCGCGACAAGCTGCGGCGGCGGGTGACGGCCGGGCAAGAGGCGGCCTACTTCGAGCGCCACCGGAAGGAGTTCGACCGGGTGCGGGCGGCGCGGTTCCACGTCGCCGATGCGGCGCTGGCCGAGCGGCTCCATGAGAAGCTGCGGCGCGAGCCGCAGCAGTTCCTGGCCATGGCCCAGGCGAACTTTCTCGAGCGGGGGCTCGAGCAGGGGGCAGACGGCGACCTGTGGATGACGGTGCGGCGCGGGGAGCTCGAGCCGGAGCAGGCGGAGTCGATCTTCGCCACGCCGGCGGGCCAGGTGGCCCCGCCCGTGCCGAGCGGCGAGGGGTATGATCTCGTGCTGGTCTTGCAGCACGTGCCCGCCGAGCTCGACGCGGCGACGCGGGAGACGATCATCGGCCTCCTCTTCGACGAGTGGCTGGCCGAGAAGCGGCGCACGGCGCGGATCGAGTGGTTCTGGGGTGCGAGCGAGCCCTTGGCGCTGCCCGCGCTCACGAATTGATCGCCCTCGTCCTCGCCGGCCGGTCGATCGGCGGCGATTCATGGCAAGGTAGGCGCATGCACAGCGACGTCCCTGGCATCTCCCGAATCCAACGTGCATCTCATCGTCCGCTCGCCCTCCTGTGGGCCGCGTGCGCCCTGGTCGCCTGCGCCGGTGCACGATCCCACACGGCCCACACGGCCCACACGGCCCACACGGCCGGCACCACCGCGCCGGCCGCTTCAACCGCGCCGGTGGCCGGCGATGCGACGGTCACGCCGCAGGAGCTGTCGGCCCAGGCCGATCTCGCCTACGACAACAAGGACTATGCCGGCTGCGCCCGGCTGCTGGAGCAGGCGGCGGCACGCTCGCCCGGAGGCGGGGCGGCGAATCACCTGTTCAATGCGGCCGGCTGCTACGCGCTCGCAGGCGACAAGCAGCATGCCTTTGCCGCGCTCGAGGCCGCCCTCGCGCATGGTTTCGTGTCGCTGCGCCGCGCCGAGAACGAGGGTGATCTGGCGTCATTGCACGACGATGCGCGCTGGGCGGCGTTCCTGGCGACGACCCGGAGCCGGCAGGAGCAGTACGTCAAGACGCTGAACGCCGAGCTGTATGCGCTCTACGAGGAGGATCAGAAGGCCCGCGCAGGGGGGCCGGATCATATCGACTGGAAGGTGGTGGCCGTGCAGGACCAGCAGCGGCGCAAGCGCGTGCTCGAGATCCTGGCGGCGGGCGGCACCAAGGTGTCGGACGACTACTATCACGCGTCGCTCATCTTCCAGCACGGCGAGGAGGTCGCCGACTTCGAGCAGGCGCACAAGCTGGCGCTCCGCGCCGTGGAGCTGGATCCGCGCAACGACAAGGCCCGATGGCTGGCCGCGGCCACCAAGGACCGGGCGCTCATGAACCAGGGCAAGTCGCAGCTCTATGGGACCCAGTTCAAGAAGGTCGACGGTACCTGGATCCTGTATCCGGTGCAGCCCGAGGTCACGGATGCGGAGCGCGCGCGGTGGAACGTCCCGCCGCTCTGGAGCGCCAAGCGCCAGGCAGAGAATCTGAACCATCCTCATTAGAAAGAAACGCCGGCCGAGTAGACAGGTGTGGCAAGGCGCCGCGGGGGTGTGGGTCGTGGGGACAGGGCGGCACCGGGCGTGAAGGCATATTTCGCTGGAATTTTGCTGTGATGTAGGGGTCGGGCGGGTAGTTCTGCGGACTCCATGTACGTGGGCCGGCGTGTCCGGGGGACAGGCCGACATGGTACAGTCCAGCGGGCGAGATGCTTGTGCACTGTAGGAAGTGCGGCCACCAGTTTGAGTATGCCGGTTCACCGGAGGTACCGGCTGGGCTGCTCCTCCAGTGCCCGAAGTGCTGGCAGCTCACGCCGGTGACGGACGAGGAAGCGGCCCCCTCTCGCCCGAGGTCGGCCAAGGACGAGACCGATCCCGATGCCGGTTTCGCGCCGCGGTCGTCCGTCCCGAGCCCGCCGGACGCGGGACATGCCGCGGATGAGGAGGAGACGACCCAGGAGCGGCGGCCCGCCCGGGCGGTCCCCCTCCCTCCTGTAGAGGGGGACTTCCGTCTCTCCTACGCTCTCCGACCGCCCTCCGCCTTGATGCACGGCCCGCGGAGCGCCGTGCACGAGGAACACAGCATCTGCGACGTTCCGCTGCCGAGCCGTCCCGAGGACATCGCGGCGTACCTGTCGAAGCCTCCCGCGCCCTTTGGCGAGCCGGTGGCTGCGACCGGACATCTGGTCGACCCTTTCGCGGACTCGTCGGAGGGTTCGCCCGCGGGCCGTGATCGTGATCTGGGTCCTGGCCCGGCCCCTGCTGGTACGCGTGCCCTCCTCTGGACGCCCAGGACCGGAATCCCGGCCAACCTCCTGGCGCCTCCCGTGTCCGAGTCCTCCAGTGTGGACGAAGAAGAGGGGGACCACCTGGCGGATTTGCCGGTGCCCAAGGGCCCGGCGCTGGCCCATCAGCGCCCCCTGGGGCTCGCCGTGGGCTCGGCGGATTCGGGGGACGTCGATCTTCCGGTCCCCAAGCGCGCGTTCGAGTCCGTCTCCTGGCGGGAAGCGCCGCCGCCACCGGAACCACCTCCCGTGGCCCCGCCGGTGGCGCCGTCGTCCCAAGCCGCCCCTGCCGAGCGGGAGGCCGCCGCGACCTCGGGTGGCGCTGGCGCGCCTTCGGTGCCGGCCGGGGTGCCGGGGGAGAAAGGAGGAGGGAATGGGGTGGCCGTGGCCTCGGCGTCGGCGCGAGCGTCCGGCGAGGCCGCGCAGGCGCCGGCCCTTCCGGTGGCTCCCCCGGTTGAAACCACCGCCCCCGCGACCCGGCTGAGCGTGCCGCAGGCTGCCCCGGCCGCTTCTGGCCGACGTGCCTGGCTCGTGGTCGGCGCGCTCGGGCTCGTGGCTTCGGCCGGCGCGTGGTTCGGGCTTCGCTCATGGCTCCGTCCGCCGGCAGCCGCCACGGGGGCGGCGCCGGATCCCGCGGCCCTGGCCAAGGTCCGCCGCCTCCTGGCCGAGGCGTCCATCCCCGCTTGCCGGGAGGTGGTGGCCGAGCTGCAGAATCTTCCTCCGGCCGATCCTCAGGGAGACGCCGCTCGTGGCCTGCTGGCGCAGGCCCACCTCACCCTGGCCTTGCTGGGCCCGGGGAAGGAGGCAGAGGCGCTGGCGGTCCGGCAGGCGCAGGCAGTGCTGGCCTCGCCCGGCCCAGGGACCCAGGACGCCAGGGACTCGATGGAGGTGCGGAAGGCGCGGGCGCTCGAGCTCCTCTTCGCGGAGAAGCTGGATGAGGCTGCCAAGATCCTGCAGGCACTCCGTGACGAGGCCCCCCGAGACCCTGCCGTCCGGGTCCATCTCGGCTGGGCGGACTTAGCGATCCCCGATCTCAAGGCGGCGCAGGCGGAGTTCAACCAGGCCCTGGCGCTCGAGCCGGCGCGCGCGGACGCGCTCTTGGGTCTTGGGCAGGCGCGCGGGCGGCTCGGAGACTTCCAGGGGGCACGCGCTGCCTACCAGAGCGTTCTGCGGCAGCATCCCCATCACCCGGGCGCCGAGATCGGTCTTCTCTCTTTGTCCGAGCCGGATCCCGCGCCGGTCGCGAGGAGACTCGACGCGCTCCAGGCCCGGCCAGGGAGCGCCGATCGTCCCGCCGCGCTGCTCAGCGAGGCCTGGGCCATGGTGGGCCGCCGTGCGCTGGGCGAGGGGCGGACGGACGAGGCCGAGGGGTATTTCCGGCGCGCACTGCAGGTCGATGCCCGTTCGGTGGAGGGGACCGTGGGGTTGGCCCAGGCGCTCGTGCAGAGCGGTATGATGGGGGCCGCGCAGGCCCTCCCGCTGCTCGAAGGTGTGCTCGCGCGCCGTCCGCGCCACCTCGGGGCGCAGCTGGTGCTCGTCGAGGCCGCCATCAGAACGGGGCACCTCGACGCGGCCCAGAAGGCGCTGCACCAGGCGGCGGCCCTGGCTCCGGATCTCCCCGCGCTCCGTCTCTGGCGCGGCCGCCTCACCGAGCTCCGCAAGGGGCCGGGGGCGGACGAGCGCGCGGGCCGCGACTATCAGGCGGCCATCGACGGTGCCTCTCACCTGACGCCCGCCTACCTCGCCCTGGCGCAGCTGTGGCGGCGCATGGGTCGCGTGGCCCAGGGGGAGGCGCTGCTCGCCGAGATCGAACGGCGCGCCGCTGGCGATAGCGCGCTCGCCGACGAGCTCGGGCGCGGCTACCTGATGATGGGAGAGACGCGGCGCGCCGAGGCCCTGTTCCGCAAGGCGAGCGAGGGGACCCCGGGGCGAATCGGTCCGCGGCTGCACCTGGCCGAGGCCCTCGTCCTCCTGCAGCGGCTCGATGAGGCCGTCCAGGTGCTCGACGAGCTCGGGCACACCGACCCGATGTTGCCCGGCCTCGCGGCGCGACGGGCCGAGCTGGCCATGCAGCGCCACCGCTTCGATGAGGCCGCGACCCACTACGCCCAGGCGCTGGATTCCTCCCTGGGCGCGCCGAGCCTCTCCTTGCGGATCGCGGCCGGCGAGATCTTCCTCAAGGTCGGCAAGCTGGAAGCGGCGCGGGACGCGTTCCAGGACGCGCTCAAGGACGACGAGCACAGTGCCTTGGCGCAGCTCGGTCTGGCTCAGACCGACCTCGCGCTCGGGCGCTTCGCCGACGCCATCCCCGAAGCCCAGCGGGCTGCGGCGCTCGGGGCCGGGCCGAGGGCCCACCTGTTGGCCGCGCAGGCCGGCGAGCGCCTCGGCCATCGAGATCAGGCGCTCGCCGACTACCAGGCGGCCATGGATGCGAGCTCGATTGGGATCGATGCCCGCATGGGGCGCGCGCGCCTCCAGCTCCGCCGCGGTGCGGCCAAGGAGAGCATCGCCGATCTCAGCTACGTCCTAAAGCACGAGCCGCAACGCATCGAGGCGCAGCTCCTGCTCGGCGATGCCTACGAGGCGCTCGGGCAGCGGAGCCGCGCCTACGCGGCCTACCAGCTCGCGGTGCGGCGTGACGTGCGGAACGCAGAGGCGGCCTTCAAGCTCGGACGCCTCCTCAAGACCGAGGGGAAGTTGAAGGTGGCCATCCCCGCGCTCGAGCGTGTCATCGCGCTCGACGGCGAGCGCGGGCCCTTCAGCGCCGAGGCCTATCTCCTCCTCGGAGAGGCCCATCGCGCGCTGGTGCGGCCCGGCAAACCAGGGCCCGATCGCGCGCTGGCGATCCAGGCGTACCGCAAGTATCTTGAGCTCACCCCGCGGATCGACGCGCCGATGCGACGCGATGCCGAGCGGGCCCTACAGCTGCTCGAGGCTCCTCCACCATGACGCCCCCTGCCCGGTCTGCCCCCGGAATGAGCCTCCAGCTCGCGTGGTCGACGCTGGCCGAGGGGCTTGGGTTCGCGCGCCGCAGCGGTCTCCTCGGGACCGTCTCGCCGCTCACCATGGCCCGGTTCACGCGCGATCTGCTGGTCGGAGGCCAGCGGGGCGTGCCGGCCTTGTTGCACCTGCACACGCTGGCGGATCCGCGCCGGCCCGCCCTCGTGTCCGTGAGGTCCGAGGGGCACGCCGCCCATGTGTACGGGATGCCCGCCGGGACGTCGCAGGCCGCCGGTCGGCTGCAGAGGCCGCGGGAGCTCCGTTTCGATTATGGCGAGCTCGAGTCCCGCATCTTGCGGATCGCTCACGGGCTCCACCAGCTGGGCGTGGGGCCCGGGGACCGGGTCGCCCTGCTCCTCCACAATGGCCATGAGCACGTGGAGCTCGGCGCGGCCTGCACGCTCCTCGGCGCAATCCTCGTGCCGATCGGCTACCGTCTCAAGGGAACGGAGGTGGCCTATATCCTGCGCCACTCGGGCGCCCAGGTCCTGGTCTTTCACGCCCAGTTCCAGGCCACGGTGGAGGCGGCGCTCCGTGAGATCGCGGGGGGGACACTCGTGCGCGAACGCTGCGTCGTGGCCCCCGACGCGACGAGCGGGGCGACGAGCGGGACGACGGCTGGGACCGCGGATGCGGCCGACACCGGCCTGGCCTCCTTCGTGCCGTATGACCGGCTGCTCGATGGCGCCGCGGTGACGCGCCCTCCGGCCGTGAACGCCGACGACTACGGGACGATGATCTACACCTCGGGGACCACCGGCAGGCCCAAGGGCGCCAAGCGCAGCGCCAAGGAGAGCCGCCTCGAGGTGGTGGTCCACTTCATGGCGGCCTTGCCCTGGCGCCACGACGAGCGCCACCTCGTCGTGTGCCCCTTTTATCATGCGGCGGCCCAGCTCTTCACCGTCATGACCTATCTCGTGGGTGGGTGCGTGGTCGTGCTGGAGCACTTCGAGCCCCACGAGGTGCTGCGCATCATCGAGCGCGAGCGGGTGAGCTCGGCGTTCATGGTGCCGACCATGTACCAGCGCCTCGTCGACCTCGGTCCGGAGGCGCTACGCCGCCACGATCTCTCCTCGCTGCGCTGGCTCATGTCCGGCGCCGCGCCGCTGCCCACCGAGCTCGCGCGGCGTGTCGAGCAGGGGTTCGGCCCCATCCTCTACAACTTTTATGGCGCCACCGAGACCGGCATGGTGACCCTGGCCTGCCCCGGTGAGCACGCCGCGCGCCCGGGGACCATCGGCCGGCCGCTCGTGGGCAACGAGCTGCGCCTGCTCGACGAGGCCGGCCACCCCGTGCCCGACGGCCAGGTCGGCGAACTGTACGTCCGCAGCGGTCTCCTCGTCGCGGGGTACCACGCCGACGAGGCCGCCACCCGCGCGGCGCAGCGCGAAGGCTTCATGTCCGTTGGCGATCTCGCCTGGCGCGACGCCGATGGCTATTACTACCTGGCCGACCGCAAGGCCGACATGGTGATCTCGGGCGGCGTCAACATCTACCCATTCGAGATCGAGCAGCGCCTGCACGAGCACCCCGCGGTCGCCGACGCCGCGGTGGTCGGTGTGCCCGACGCCGAATGGGGTGAGTCGCTCGTCGCCTATGTCGTGCTGCGCCCCGGCCGCGCGGCCAGCGCCGAGGAGCTGCGCGTGCACGTCGGCGCCGTGCTGGCCGATTACAAGAAGCCGCGCCAGGTGCTGTTCGTCCCCGAGCTGCCGCGGAACCCCACCGGCAAGGTGCTCAAGCGGGAGCTGCGCGCGATGTACATGACCCGCGCTCAGGCACAGGCCGAGGGGCGTATGGGGGACGCCGAGATTCCCTCGTCATGACGTCCCGGGCTCCCTTTCCGCCCCGCTCCGGCAGGAGCATGGCGCTCGTGTGTGCGCTCACCCTGGCGATAGCCGTGCCGCACCTGGCCTGGGCCGCGGTCCAGGACGAGCAACCTGCGCTCTCGGCTCTCACCGAGGGGGCGCCGGTCTACTTCATGGCGCAGGTGGAGCATGCGCACGAGCTCGTACGCCGGCTGCTCGGTGCCGGAGGGCCTTGGTTCTCGGGGATCGGCGAGCTTGAGCGGCGCCTGCGTGTCGACCTCTTCGATCCACGGGTGCTCGCGCTCGCCGGCCTCGAGACGGAAGGAAAGTTGTGGCTCTCGGCCTTCGAGCCCATGCCCGGCCGGGGGTGTCTGCATCACCGGCTCGCGGTGCCGCTGGCCGCGCCGCTGCGGTTCTCGGCGCTCCTAGCGCAAGCGATGCCCGCGCAGGAGATCCCGCTTCACCTCGTCCCGCAGGGGTCGCCTCTGGCGGTGGCGGGGGGCTACGCGCTCTACAGCGGGGAGGACATCGTCGTTCTCGTGCGCCTCACCGAGGAGCTGCTCATCGTCGATGTCGTCACCTCGGCGGGAGGGCGGCTGCCGTCGACGCTCGAGCTCGCCCGCCTCTTTCCCCCGCGGGCCCGGGTCCCCTTCATGCTCTATGTTCCGGATCGGCCTCAGGGAGCACGCCGACTGCTCCAGGGGGCGGCCGCGGCGCTGTATGTCGACGGACGCGCGCTGTCATCCCTGGCTCCTTGGGCGGCCAGCACGGTGGCGCGCCGGGGTGGGCGGGAGAGGTCCGCAGCGTGGCCCTCTCGCGCCTCGGACCTGCGGTGTCAGGCGGCCTGGGCGCAAGCGCCTGCGGTCTTCGATGATCTCGCCCTGGTCCTCGAGCCGCACGCGCGCGGGCTGGGGTTGCGGATCGGCTGGGGCACGAGCGTCCTGGGACAGGGGCTCTTGTCCTTGCCGGTGTCCGATGATGCGGCGCTCGAGCCCACCCGCCTGGGCGCGGACACCGCCGCCACCCTGTCCCTGCGTCTCTCCTCCTTCGCCCCCTTCCGCGACCTGCGTCGAGACGGTCTCCTGCAGGATCTCCCCAGGCTCCGGCAGTCCCTCGAGCAGTGCCCGCTCCTCGGTCCCGCGCTCGTGGCCGTGCGGCACTGGCCCCAGGCCCTCGGGGCACTGTTCGATCCGGGCAGCTTCGTGGAGGAGAAGGCGCTCGCGCCCCTCCTCGACATTGCCCGCACGCGGCTGCGCAACCTGGATGTGCTGGTGCGCGGGACCGAGGGCGGGCAGGTGAGCTATGCCCTGGCCGCGACCTTCCCGGCATCCATCCGGCCTGTCCTCGAGGTGTCCTTGACCGGAACGGCGCCCCCCGAGCTCCTCGAGCGAGGCCGCCGCCGCCTGGTGCTCTATCCCTCCACGCTGGCCCGACCAGGCGGTGGCGTAGCCGCTCTGGAGGTGCTCTCTGGAGACCGGCTCCTCCTGACCCTGGCCAATTCCCCGGGTTCGCTGGACTGGGCCTGTGCGGCCAGCGACAGGGCCGACGTGCTCGGCGGCGAAGTCTATCTGGCCGGGCACGGCATCTATGCCATCGACGATGGGGCCGACAGGGCCCGCCGGCCGTCACCGCCCCCCTGGCCCGAGCCGATCCTTCTTCGGGCACGGCTCGGAGGCGTCCGTCTCCGCCAGCTGGCGCTGCCGGGCACGGACACACTCCTCACCAAGGCCCTCGATGTGGTATCTCGCCTGGGTCTCATCGAGGCCGAGCTCACCGCTCACCCCGACCTGCTCCTCCTGGACATGAGAGCCAATCCGCCGCCGCCATGAAGTCCACGTCTCCACCAGCTTGGGTGATCGGCACGGCCGGTCACATCGACCATGGCAAGACCTCCCTGGTCAAGGCGCTCACCGGCATCGACACCGACCGGCTGAAGGAGGAAAAGGAGCGCGGGATCACCATCGAGCTCGGGTTCGCCCACCTCGACCTCACCGCCGAGGGCCTCGGACATGTGGGCGTGGTCGACGTGCCCGGCCACGAGCGCTTCATCCGCACCATGGTGGCCGGCGCCGTGGGCGTCGATGCCGTGGTGCTGGTGGTGGCAGCCGACGAGGGGGTCATGCCGCAGACGCGTGAGCACCTCGACGTCTGCCGCCTCCTCGACGTCAAGCGTGGCCTGGTGGCGCTCACCAAGGTGGACCTCGTCGACCGCGAGCTGCGCGAGCTGGCGGCGGCCGACGTGGCCGAGGCGCTCAAGGGCACCTTCCTCGAAGGCGCCCCCATCGTCGGTTGCTCCGCGGTGAACGGCGAGGGGCTCGGCGAGCTCAAGCGCACCCTGGCGGAGGTGCTGCGAGGGGCTCCGGTCAAGGATCCCGAGGGCCTCGTGCGCCTGCCGCTCGATCGCGTCTTCACGATGAAGGGGTTCGGTACCGTGGTGACCGGCACGCTGTGGGCCGGCCGCCTACGCGTGGGCGCCGACGTGGTCACCCTCCCCGGGGGGACCACCGCCAAGGTGCGCGGCATCCAGGTTCATGGGGAGACCGTCGAGGAAGCTCGCGCGGGGCAGCGCACCGCCATCAACCTGGCGGTGGCCCGCGAGGGGATCGAACGCGGCGAGACCCTGGTCCTCGCGGATACGCTGCGCGCCGGCAAGCTCCTCGACGCCCGGCTGCGCTGGCTGCCCACCTCGCGCCAGCCGCTCAAGCGGCATGCCCGCGTGCTGCTCCACGCCGGGACGGCGCAATCCCTGGCCACGGTGACCCTCCTCGACCGCGGCGAGCTCGAGCCGGGCGGCGAGGCGCTGGCGCAGGTCCATCTCGATGAACCCATGGTGTCCCTGCCGGGCGACCGATTCATCCTGCGCGGCTTTGGTCTACAGAAGGAGCATCGCACCACGGTAGGGGGCGGCGTGGTGTTGCGGGTGCTCGGCCCACGCCACCGCCGCGGCACGCCGGAGGTGGTGGCCCAGCTCAAGGCCGCCGGGCAGGCCGCCGTCGATCCGCTCGCGCGCATCGACCTCGAGGTACAGTGGGCGGGGGTGGCCGGGCTCACGCCCGAGGAGCTCGGGGCACGCGTCCCGTTCACGCCGCGCGCTACCGAGGACGCGCTCGGCAAGCTGCTCGGGCGCCGCCGCGTGGTGCGCTTCGACCGCGAGCGCGGCAGCGTGGTCCATGCCGACGTCCTTGCCGCCGAGCGGGCCCGCGCCCTGGCCGCGGTCGATGACTACCACGCCGCCTCGCCGCTCAAGCCAGGCCTCTCCCGGGAGGAGCTGCGGTCCAAGCTGCCGGCCACCATGAGCCCACGCCTCTTCCACCTCGTGGTCGAGGGGCTGGTGGCCGATCACGAGATCGTACTGGAGAAAGACCTCGTGCGGCGCCCCACCCATGATGTGGCGGCCTCGCAAGAAGCACAGGGGATCACGCCCCTGGCCGACCGGCTCATGGTCCTCTATCGCGATGCGGGCGTCTCCCCGCCGCGCCTGGCCGAGGCGCAGGTGACGCTCAAGACCGATGCGCAGGCGCTCAAGAACGCCTGCGATCTGCTCGTGCGCGAGGGCGCGCTCGTGCGCATCCAGGATCTCGTGTTCCATCGCGGCGCCGTCGACGGCCTGCGCCTCCGGCTCGTGGCCTTCCTGCGCGAAAAGGGGCAGATCACGCCGCAAGAGTGGAAGGAGCTGGTGGGCGCCACGCGCAAGTACACCATCCCACTGGCCGAATACTTCGATGCCGAGAAGGTCACCCTGCGCATCGGCGATCTCCGCAAGCTGCGCAAATAGCGGAACGGCTGCGGGGAAAAGAAGCCTCCCAACGCCCTCATCGGGAGACCGCCGCTTCTCTTCCATCGGACCGCCTACGGCGGCGGCCCCGGCCGGTCGGGGAAGCAGCTCCTGGTACGGAGGTTGCCCCTCTGACGGGAAAACGAACTGGGAGGTCACCACCATGGCCGGAAGACCCACGCTCCCGCCCGATGTCGAGAATCGTCCCGAGGTCCGAGGCGCCTCCATTCCACCGCCGGGGCTGAGCGATGCCCTGGATGAGGAACGCGCTGCGTCCATGGCCGACGAGGGCGGCCGCTCGGGCGCCTACGTCGAGCGCCAGGCGCCGTTGCCGCTGCCGCTGCCCTGGTACCGTCAGGCGCGCCCCTGGTTTGCCATCGGCGCCGTGTCACTCACCTTGGGCCTCGGTGCCTGGGGGCTCTTCGCGCTGCAACGCCGCCCCCTGCGCCGCCAGATGATGAAGCAGCTCCCCCTGCGCCTGCGCCGGACCCGGATGCGCTGGCGCTAACGCTGGCTCGCCTGCTCGGCGGCATGCCTGCCGAGCAGGGCAATCGCCTGGCGCACGTCGTCAGGGACGCGCACTTTCACGCCGGTGTCATAGTTGACCAGGACCACGACCGAGGCGCCGCGAGCGTGGAGTTCCTCCTCCGCCCCTGCGCGCCAGAGCCCGTACTCGAGGGTCATGCTGGTCTCGCCTACCCGGACGATCCGTGCGCCCACCACCACATCGGCGGGATAGACGAGCGGCCGGAGGAAATCGCAGCTCGTCGAGGCCAGGATCGGTCCCACCCCGCGCCCGGTCGTGCTCACGCCGATGCGCTCGAAGCAGGCGATGCGCGCCGATTCGAACCAGCGGAAGTACCGCACGTTGTTGACGTGCCCGAGCGTGTCCATGTCGCCCCAGTGGATGGGGAACGCGATGGTCACCGGGTAGGTTACCGGTCGCGGAGGCTCGCCTCTGCGAGGATCGGCCGTCACCGAGGCTCGAGATCCTTGCCGCGGAGCGCGCGCCGACGCACCTTGGGACCGCCCGCCAGGACGTCGCGCCACACGGCCTCCACCTGCGGGCGCAGCACCTCGGGCGAGCCGTTGTTGTCGATGACGTAGTCGGCCACCGCCAGCTTGGCATCGAGCGATGCCTGGGCGGTGAGCCGCTGCCGCGCCTCTGCCTCGTCGAGGTGTTCGCGCGCCATGAGCCGGGTGAGCTGCACCTCGGGCGCGACCGCCACCACGATCACCCCATCGATGGCGTGATGGATGCCGTTTTCCACGAGCAGCGCGGCCTCGTAGATTACAACCTGGTGCCCCCGCGCCTCCGCCTCCTGGATGCGACGCGCGCTCATGGCGGCGATGCGCGGGTGCGTGATGGCGTTCAGGCGGCAGCGGGCCGCGTTGTCGGCGAACACCCGGGCGCCGAGGCGCTTGCGATCCAGCGTGCCATCGGGCGCCAGAACCTCGGGCCCGAAGAGACCGACGATCTCCGCCAGCGCCGGCTGTCCTGGAGCCACGATCTCCCGCGCCAGCAGGTCCGCATCGACAATCTCGGCGCCGAGCGAGCGAAGGAGCGCGGCGACCGTGCTCTTGCCGCTGGCGATACCGCCGGTGAGACCGATGACGCGAGGCACATCGCCTACGTAACACGCGGCCGCGACGGGGAGCAAATAAGGCCCCGCCGCGCCGCGTCGCGACCCCTCGACTCAGCCCCCTGTCGCTTCCACTCCTGGACGCGGTGTGGGAGAGGGCCGGCGGCGCAGGCGTCCGACCGGCAGGACACCCTCCTCGATGTGCTCCGCCTCTTCGAGGCGGCGGCGATGGGCGGCGAGGAGATCGCTGCGGCTCAAGATGCCCACCAGTCGCGACGGCGCATCCCGGGTGAGAACGGGCAAACGGCCAATGCCCTCGCTCACCATGAGATCGGCCGCCTCCCGCAGCGAGGAGTCCTCGAACACCACCGCGGACGGCCGGCGCACGAGTTCGCGCAAGCGTTGCGTGACCGCCGCGTCCTGGGAGAGGAGGTCGCGGCGGGTCAGCACGCCCACCAGGGTGCCATTGCGGTCGAGCAGCGGGAACCCCTGGTGCTGCGAGCCGGCAACCCGCGATTCCAGCCAGGCACGCGTCTCGGCCACGGTCTGGTCCGCTCGCAGCGTCACCACCTCACTGGAGGCCGCATCACGAGCCAGCACCTGGTCGAGGTAGTCCACGACATACTCCGTCAGCACCCGGACCCCGCGGCGTGCCATCTTCTCGGTCATGATCGAGTGCCGCATCAGACGGCAGGATACGAGGTAGGCGGCGCTGCAGCCGCCTAGCAGCGGCAAGAGGCCGAGCGGCTGGCGCGTGGTCTCGAACGCGAAGATGACCGAGGCCAGGAGCGCGCGCGAGGCCCCAGCGAACATGGCGGCCATGCCCACCAGCGCGCCGATGCGCGGGTCCACCCCGAGGTGGGGGGCGAGGCCAGCCAAGGCCGTACCGAGCAGCGCGCCAAGGCCACCACCGAGGGTGAACAGCGGCGCCAGCGTACCGCCCGAGGTCCCGCTGCCGAGCGCAATCGCCCAGGACACAAACTTGGCCACGATGAGGATGAGCATCGCCCGCCCGACCAGCGTGCCACCGAGGATCTGCTCGATGTTGTCGTAGCCCACGCCGAGCGTGCGGGGCACCACGAGACCCACCAGCCCCACGGCCAGCCCCCCCAGCGCGGGCCAGAAGGCCCAATGGATCGGCAGCCGGTCAAAGGCATCTTCGACCGCATAGACCGCCTTGGTGGCGCCCACGGCCGCCACGCCGACCAGCGCGCCGATGGTGATGTAGACCGCCAGCGCCCCCCCGCCGGGCGCCATGACCTCGGGGATGGGGAACACCGGCGCACCACCGACAAAGGCGATACGGATCCCGGTAGCCACGGTACAGGCAAGCGCCACCGGGATGAGCGAGCGCGGCCGCAGCTCGAAGAGGAGCAGCTCGACGGCCAGCAGCACGGCCGCCACTGGACTGCCGAAGATAGCGGTCATGCCGGCCGCTGCCCCCGCCGCCAGCAGCGTCTTGCGCTCATCGGCCGTGACCCCGAGGAGCTGCCCGAGGAGCGAACCGAGCGCCCCGCCGCTCGCCACGATCGGCCCCTCGGCGCCAAAGGGCCCGCCGGTGCCGATGGAGATGGCGGCCGATAGCGGCTTGAGCAGGGTGACGCGCGCCGGGATGCGGCTCCGGGCCAGGAGGACCTGCTGCATGGCCTCGGGGATCCCGTGGCCACGGATGGCCTGCGACCCATAACGCGCCATCAGGCCGACGATAGCCCCGCCCAGCACCGGCACGAGGATGACCCAGGGGCCAAGGTGATGACCCGCGGGCGTGACCGGCTCGCTGGAGAGGCGGCCATAGAACGCCAGATGCGTCACGAGCGCGATGAGCCTGGTGAGCACCTGGGCCGTGAGCGCCGCCGCGGCGGCCAGCACGATCGCTAGCGCGCACAGATACATGACGCGACCATCGACCGCCGCCCGCTGGCGCGGCAGACGCAGCTCCTCGAGCGTCGGTCCGAGCGACGGGGCGACGGGTAACCCTTCGGTCGTGGACGAATCGCGGCTCTGGTGCTCGGACACGGCTCAGCCCCTCACGCGTGGACTGCGGGAGCGGCGCGAGGTCTGAGCGGTGCGGGAGCTCCGGGCGCTGGCGGGGCGCGCGGGCGCCTCCTCTTCAAAGAACATCGTGGGCGCCTCGCCCTCGGCCCCCATCTCCTGGATCAAGGTGGTAAGGCCGCGCGCCAGCGAGCGCAGCTCCCGCTCTGGCAGCCGCAGGAGCGCCTCCACAAGTCGCGCCTGCACCGGCTCGGGCGCCCGCGCCAGACGCCGCCGACCCGCCGCGGTGATGGTGAGCTCGGCGCGCCGCGCGTCCTTGGAGGCACGGCGGCGGGAGACCAGGCCGCGGGCCACCAGCCGCTGCACCACCACCGAGACCGAGCTCGGGTCGGTGAGCGTACGCGTGGCCAGCTCCGCGATGGAGCTGGCCGGCGCCTCGGCTAGCCGCTCGAGCACGAACAGCTGCGCCCCGCTCAACTTTACGGTTTTCTCGGCGTCGCGCGCGGACAGGCGGAGCTGCCGCACGATGCGCCGGAAGGCATCGAGGACACTCTGCGCATCGCTCGACACGGACAAGGCGGTGGTGAGGGAGGTGGAGAGCTCGACGTCGGAACGTGTTCCGTGGGCACCCATGCAATGCTTGTACGGGGACGGGCGCGGGCCGTCAAGTCCATGGCGCAAGCCGCCCCCACGCGCCGGGCTCCCAGTGACGCGCCGGCGCAATGGACTAGTGCTAGATTCCGCCCCCATGCAGCCTGCCCAAGTCTCTTCGGATCGTCCTGCTCGTGCCAGCGCCGGCTCCGGCGTCGGCGAGCAGCCCGCACACCTCGAGCTGAGCATCATCGTCCCCTGCCTCAACGAGGAAACCAACATCCCCGAACTCGTCGCGCGGGTAGGGGAAACCTTCCGCGTCGGCGAGTTCGATCGCCTCGGGGGCGCCGAGCTCATCCTCGTCGATGACGGCTCGCGCGACCGCACCTGGGAGGTCATCCAGTCGGAGCGCGCGCTCCACCCATACGTCGTCGGCGTGCGCCACCCCGAGAACCGTGGCATCGCCGCCGCCTGGAAGAGCGGTGTGAGCGCCGCGCGCGGACGCCTCGTGTGCGTGATCGACGCCGACCTCCAGTACCAGCCCGAAGACATCCTGCGCCTGCGCCGCGAGCTCGAAGCCTCCAACGTCGACATCGTGCAGGGCTGGCGGTCTCCCGTAGGGCGCGACAAGGGGCCGCGCTACTGGTACTCGCGCGGCTTCAACGTCATCCTCAACACCGCCTTCGGCATGAACCTCAAGGACAACAAGTCCGGGTTCGTGCTCTGCGCCCGCGAGGTCTTCATCGACCTCCTGTCCTACCGCGGCAACTACGCCTACTGGCAGTCCTTCATCATGGTGGCAGCGCACGCCAAGGGCTACACCTACAAGCAGATCGAGACCCTGTTCGAGAACCGCCGCGCCGGCACCTCGTTCCTCGCCAACACCCCCGTAAAGCCCATCCTGCGCTCGTTCGTCGACGTCGGGCGGGCCCTCGTCGAGTACCGACTGCGCCCCACGCGCAGCTCTGACCTGCGCCCCTTCCTCGAAGAGTCGCGCCCCCTCAACCGCTCCCCCCCGCGGTCCGCGATCCGCCGCTACTACTTCGGCGGCTACGTCGCCACCTTCGGCCTGACCCACTGGATGATGACCCGCGACGTTGGCACCCACCTCGCCGACCTCGACGACAGCCAGTGGCTCTCGCTCGAGGGCATGCGCGAGCTCCAGCTCGCCAAGCTGCGCAAGCTCGTCCAGCATGCCCACCGGCACGTGCCCTACTACCGCGAGCGGATGAAGGCCGTCGGCATGGCGCCCGACGACATCCGCAGCCTCGAGGACCTCCGTCACTTGCCGCTCCTCACCAAGGACGACGTGCGGCGCCACCTCTACTTCGACATCATGTCGGATAACCACGACAAGTCCGAGGTGCTCAAGGTCACCACCTCGGGCTCGACCGCCGAGCCGTTCGTCTGCTACGTCGATCGGGCACAGCTCGAGTTCCGCTGGGCCGCCACCCTGCGCTCACAGGAATGGACCGGCTATCGCTTCGGCGACCGCTGCGTGCGCCTCTGGCACCAGACCCTCGGCATGTCGCGCTCGCAGATCGCGCGCGAACACGCCGACGCCCTCCTGTCCCGGCGGCGCTTCATCCCTGCCTATGAGATGTCGGACGCGACGCTGCGCGAGTTCGTGCGCCTCATCGAGGAGTGGCAGCCCGTGCTTCTCGATGGCTACGCCGAGTCTTTCAACTTCCTCGCCAGCTACTTGCGCGAACACGGCCGCCTGCGCATCCAGCCGCGCGGCATCATGTCCTCGGCGCAGACCCTGCCCGACACCTCGCGGCGCATCATTGAGGAGACCTTCGGCTGCAAGGTGTTCGATAAGTACGGCTCACGCGAGTTCTCGGGCATCGCCTACGAGTGCGAAGCCCACGAGGGCCATCACGTCGTGGGCGAAGGCTACATCGTCGAGATCCTGAAGGACGGACGGACGGCCGAACCGGGGGAGGTGGGCGAGGTCGTCATCACCGACCTCAACAACTACTGTCTCCCGTTCATCCGCTACCGCATCGGCGATCTCGCCGAGGCCATGGACCCCACGCGGCTGTGCGCGTGCGGCCGAGGCCTCCCGCGCATCGGCCGAATCGAAGGGCGGGTGCAGTCCATCATCCTCGGCGCCGACGGGCGTTACGTCCCCGGCGCCTTCTTCTCCCACGTCTTCAAGGACTACGACCACGCCATCCGGCAGTTCCAGATCCTCCAGACCGATCCCGACGCCATCACCTTCAAGGTCGTCAAGGGCCGCCGCTACAGCGACGAGGCGCTGACCGAAGTGATCACGCTCCTGCACCGCTACCTCGGCGCCGAGATGAAGATCGCCGTGGAGTTCGTCGACAACATCGACATGGTGCGTACCGGCAAGCGCCTGGCCACGGTCTCCAAGCTGGGCATCGACTTTCAGTCCATCGCCACACGCAAGGCGAACGTCTCCTAGCTCCTTCTAGCTCTCCCTCGCAGCTCTGCTCGCCCCCGGAGCCGCCGGGCGCCGCCGACCACCGACATAGCATGTGGACGCTCCCGTGTCCCCGGCATGAACTACGCATATCGTTCTGCTTGGCAATGCAGCACGCGATGTGATAGACGTCACCCGCAAGTCGCGTTCTGCCCGGGCAGAGGATCTCATGCGCTTCTACGCCGACCTACATGTCCACTCGAAGTATTCGCGGGCCACGAGCAGCGATTGTGACCTCGAACATCTCGCCTTATGGGCGCGGCGCAAGGGCATCACGGTGCTCGGCACTGGCGACTTCACCCATCCGGCCTGGCGAGCGGAGCTCGGGGACAAGCTCGTGCCTGCTGAACCCGGCCTCTTCCGCCTGCGCGAGGACGTGGAGCGGGCCGTGGAGGCTCGGCTCGAACCTCCCTGCCGCGGCCCGGTGCGCTTCCTCCTCTCGGTGGAGATCTCGACCATTTACAAGAAGGGCGAGCGCACGCGGAAGATCCACCACCTCATCTACGCGCCCGACTTCGACACTGTGGATCGTCTCGTACGTCGCCTCGGACGCATCGGCAACCTGAACGCCGACGGCCGGCCCATCCTCGGACTCGACTCGAGACACCTCCTCGAGCTCGTGCTCGAAGCGGGCCCGGGCGCTTATCTTATCCCCGCGCACATCTGGACCCCATGGTTCTCGGTGCTCGGCTCCAAGGCAGGCTTCGACGCCGTCGACGAGTGTTATGGCGACCTGGCGCCCCACGTCTTCGCGCTCGAGACGGGCCTCTCGTCGGATCCACCGATGAACTGGCGGCTCTCGTCGCTCGATCGTTACCGCCTCATCTCCTGCTCGGACGCGCATTCGCCACCCAAGCTCGGACGCGAGGCCTCTGTGTTCGAGGGCGAGCTCGATTACTTCTCCATGCGCCGCGCGCTCGAGACCGGCGCCGGGTATGGCGGCACGATCGAGTTCTTTCCCGAGGAAGGGAAGTACCACCTCGATGGCCACCGCAAGTGCGGCGTGCGGCTCGAACCGAGCGAGACACGCGAGCGGGGCGAGCTGTGCCCGGTCTGCGGTCATCCGGTCACCGTGGGTGTGCTGCACCGCGTGGAGGCCCTGGCCGACCGCCCTGAGGGCATCACGCCCTCCAGCGCCGCCGCCTTCCACAACCTCGTGCCCCTCCCTGAGGTGCTGGCCGAGATCGCCGGCACCTCGACGAGCAGCCGGGCCGTAGGACGCAGCTACGAGGGCCTCCTCGGACGACTCGGGCCGGAGCTGTTCATCCTGGAGGAGGCGCCGCTCGACGAGTTGCGGCAGAGCAGCGGCGCGCTCGTTGCCGAAGCGGTGGAGCGCATGCGCGCCGGGCGCGTTGTGCGCGACGCCGGATACGACGGCGAGTACGGCTCCATCCATCTCTTCCAGCCCGACGAGTTGCGGCGCCGCACCGCGGTAGGATGGTTGTTCCCGGGGGGGGACATGGCAGGTCCGGCGGGGCCAGGAGGCGAGGTGGCGCCGGCCGGACCTGCCGAGGGGGAAGAAGGTTCATTGGTTGTCGCAACGGGGGTGGGCGCGGTAGCGCCAGGCTCCATCGAGGGGGATGAGGGCCCGGAACACGGCAAGCGGATACCCACCGGGAGTGCGTTGAGGGGATCGCACGTTCCGGCACCGCGTGTGTCCGCGCCCACCTCCGCTGCGGCGGTCTCTGCCAGAGATCACATGACGGTCCATCCCTCCCCTCCCTCGGGGGAGGGCCTCCTCGGCCAGCTCGATCCCGAGCAGCGCGCCGCGGCTTCGATCATCGAGGGGCCGCTGCTCATCGTCGCCGGTCCCGGGACTGGAAAGACCCGCACGCTCACCTATCGCATCGCCCATCTCGTGAGGGATCACGGCATACCGCCCGAGGCCTGCCTGACCATCACGTTCACCCGACGCGCCGCCGGCGAGCTGCGCGAGCGACTCGTACATCTTCTCGGCAGGGAAGGGCAGAACGTGCCGGCGCTCACCTTCCATGCCCTGGGCCTCCAGATCCTGCGCGAGTGCGCCGTCGAGCTCGAGACCCGGCTTGGTGTGGCGCGCGACTTCGTGGTGGCTGGTGAGGCGGAGCGCCGTCAGCTCGTGATCGACACGATGGGCATGAGCGAGCGCCGTGCGGGCCGGCTCCTGGAGGAGATCTCGCGGTGCAAGCGGATCGCCGCCCCACCCATTGAAGGTGAGATGGAGCAAGCCTGGCACGAGTACCATGCCACGCTGCGCGAGCGTGGCTGGGTGGACTTCGACGATCTCGTGCTCCTCGCTGTAGCACTCCTCGAAGAGGATCCGGCCCTCGTCGCGAGCTATCGCGAGCGCTATCGGCGGCTCTCGATCGATGAGTACCAGGACATCGATGAGCGCCAGTACCGGTTGGTGCGCCTCCTCGCTCCTCCAGGCCAGCAGGTGTGCGCTATCGGCGATCCGGATCAGTCCATCTATCGTTTCCGTGGCGCGGACGTGGGCTTCTTCCTGCGCTTCGGGGAGGATTTCGCCGGCGCACGCACCGTGCGTCTGTGGCGCAACTACCGCTCGCGGAGCTTCATCGTGGAGGCTGCCCGTCAGGTCATCGCCGCCGGGGATGGGCAAGAGCGTTCCCTCCAGGCCATGACCCGGGCCGCGGAGCCCATGCGCCTCGTCCTTCATGAGGCGGGGAGCCATCGCGCCGAAGCCGAGTTCGTAGTCCACACGCTCGAGCAGTTCCTCGGCGGGCACACCTTCTTCTCCTTGGACAGCGGCCGCGCCCCTGGCTGGAGCGACCGGAACATGGCGTATGGCTTCGGTGACTTCGCGGTCCTGTATCGGACCGAGCGCCAGGCCGAGGCCCTCTGCGAGGCGCTCGCGCGTTCCGGACTCCCCTTTCAGCGGCGCTCCCATCGTCGCCTGGCCGAGAGCCGAGCGGTGGAGGCGCTCGTGCGAGCGATCCGCCCACTGCCCGGATCACAGCCGCTCGGGGAGCGGCTCAAGATCGCGGGCGCGACCCTGCGCGAGGCCGTGGCGCAACCTCCGGCTCCACCGGATCCCCCGCCAGGTGACGCCGCCCCAAGACCTTCTCCCAGATCGAGACGGGAGGACCCGGACGGACCCGATGAACGAACGAGCGAGGTCGAAGACTTGGAGGGCCTCAGCGAGAGCAAGATCGATGAAGCCATGACACTCCTCACCCCGCTCGTCGAACGCGCCGGCGGCGATCTCGGGCGGTTCCTCCTCGAGGTGACTCTCGAGGTCGAGATGGACGTCTGGGACCCGCGCGCCGAACGAATCTCTCTCCTCACCTTGCACGCAGCCAAGGGCCTCGAGTTCCCGGTGGTGTTCATCGTGGGCTGCGAGGAGGGGCTCGTGCCGCTGCGGTTTGGTGGCGACGCCCACCTCCCTCCCGAGGACCTCGCCGAGGAGCGACGCCTCTTCTACGTCGGCCTCACCCGTGCGCGCGATCGCCTCCTGCTCGTGCACGCCCGCGAACGGCTGCGGCATGGCCGGCGCATCGAGCAGCCCCTCTCGCCCTTCGTGCAGGACATCGACGAAGGTTTGATCGAGCGAAGCATCGCCTTGTCGCGCCCTGCCCGGCGCGAGGATCCCCAGCTCAAACTGCTCCTTTGAAATCCCTTCGGGCGCTCGGGAGAGGTGGCACCGCTCACTTGAGGCGACGTGAGCGCTCCTCGAAGGGCCGTTCACAGAACCGACTGAAGACCGCCGATACCGCCGCCGCCAGACCGCTCCGCACGAGCCATGGCAGGTCGAGCAGGTCGAGGATCGGCTGGTGCATCAGATACACCCCGTAGGCCCGTCGCCCGAGCGCCGCCAGCGCGCGACCGAGGATCCCCCGGAGCCGCCCCAACGTGGGCGAGCCGCCACCCCGCGATGCGCCGCCCGCCAGCACGGCGCCGATCAGCGCCGCATGGCCCGAAGAGAAGAAGAGATCGCTGAGGAGCTTGTCGACCGCCACATGGACGCGCGTCGCCATCCCGGCCAAGAGCAGCAGCGCCGCCAGCACGGCGAGCGGGCGGCGCCGACCCACGAGCGGCGAGGGCGCAAGGCAGAGCTCGGCCAGCCAGCACCCGAGGATCCATTCGTACCAGCGCGGCAGGAACAGCGCATGGATGAGCACCCGGTACTCGAGGAAGTGCTCGACCGTGGGCGGGATCAGAGCAAGGACCAGCGCACGCCAGAGGAGCGACACGACGAGGCTCACACCGAGCACGCGGCCCATGCCCCAGCGCGAGAGCGCGCGCACGAGCAGCGGGTAGGCGAGATAGAACTGCTCCTCCGTGGCCAGCGACCAGAAGGCCGGGTTGATGGAGAAGATCGAGGAGGGCACCAGGCTGTGCAACATGACCGCGTGGAGCGCGACGTCCCCCGCATCAGGCGGCGTATGGCGCGTGCTCCAGCCGAGCGCCTGCGCCACATACGGCGCCGCGGCGAACAGCGCCAGCGCCATCCAGTAGGGCGGATAGATGCGCCAGAACCGGCGCAGGAAGAACGGCCTGAGCGCCGGCAGCGGCGTCTCCCCACGACGCCGGGCCCGCGCCGCCCGCAGGTGGATGCAGAACCCCGAGAGCACGAAGAAGGCGTGCACCCCCGTGAACCCGAAGTGGAGAAAGGGCACCGCGAGCCACAGGTGCAGCGGGAGGCGAGGCCAGGCGAGCCAACCGTCCGCCCCGTAGGGCGCGAGCCGCCAGGCGAGTGGCCCTGCGTGATAGATCGCGACCAGCAGGATGGCCAAACCGCGCAGCTCATCGATCCCGGCCACACGACCGTCGGCGGCTTGGGAGGCAGGGGCGGAAGAGGCCGAGGGGGCCGGACGCACAGGCGGAGGGTAGGTGGGGACCGGCCCCGGGGCAATATCTCATCGAGATCGTACAGCGCCTCGCAACTCGACCCGCAGGATCGCTTGCATTCCGGCTAGCGCGTACCCTGTTCGACCGCGAGCGCCAGCACCGCCACGCCGGCCAGCGCCCACATGGTGGCGGACAGCTCGCGCCGCCGCCCCGCCAAGGTGAAGGCCACCACGTGCAGCACGAAGCCGGCGAGGATGCCCTGGGCAATCGAGGAGGTGAGCGGAATGAGGAGCAGCGTGAAGTAGGAGGGCAGCGCCTCCTCGATGCGCTCGCGCGGCCCGCCGGCCGCGACCCCGGACATGAACATGGACACGCCCACCAGGACCAGCGCAGGCGCCGTGGCCGCCGGCGGCACGAGGGCCGCCAGCGGCCCCAGGAACAGGAACGGCACAAAGCACAGCGCACACACCACCGCCACCAGCCCCGTGCGCCCGCCCGCACGGATGCCGGCCGCGCTCTCGATATAAGCCGTGCCGGCCGAGGTCCCGACCAGGCCCGCGCACAGCGTCGCCAGCGCGTCCACGATGAGCGCGCGGCCGAGCTGACGCGGCTCCCCGCGCTCATCCACGAGCCCGGTCGCATGGGCCACGCCGACGAAGGTGGAGAGCGAGTCGAAGAGATCGGTGAGCACGATGGCGAGCAGGATGGGCAGATAGCCGAGGCGAAGCGCGCCGAGGAGATCCGCGCGTCCGACGAGCGACAGATCCGGCAGGCTCACGAGCGCCGCCGGGGCCCGCACCTCCCCGAGGAGCGCGCCCACGAGCGTCGTGACCACGATGCCGCCGAGGAGCGCGAGCGGGTTGCCCCGCAGCCACAAAAAAAGAGTGAAGAGCAGGCCCAGGCCAAAGAGCAGCGCCGGTTTACCCAAGGAGCCGGCCGTCACCAGCGTCACCGGGTGCGCCACCACCAGCCCCGCGGCCTTGAGGCCGATGAAACTCAGGAGCAGCCCGATCCCGGCGGACGCACCGAGGCGCAGGTGATGGGGCACCGCACGTGCGATGGCCACCCGCAAGGGCGTGACGCTCACCAGGAGGAAGACGACGCCCGCCCAGGTGACCAGGCCGAGGGCCGTCGGCCACGGCACGTGCCGACCGAGGATGACATGGAACGTGAAGAAGGCGTTCAGCCCCATCCCCGGCGCCACGGCAAACGGCAGCCGAGCATAGAGGCCCATGAGGAGCGTCATCGCCCCCGCCAGCATCACCGTGGCGGTCAGCACACCGCTCGCGGGGAGCCCCGTGCCCGGCGTCGAGAGGATCGCCGGATTGACGACGATGATGTAGCTCATCGTCAGGAACGTCGTGATCCCGCCGATGACCTCGCGGCGCCAGGCCGCCCCGGCCGGCGCCGCGGGCGTTATCTCCACTGTGCTCATCGCTCATCCACATGAAACGAAACGGGCGACCCGAGGGCCGCCCGTTTCGTCCTACCGCGCCCTGATCAGAGCGCTAGATCTCGCCTTGGCCTGTTACCGCGTCGACAGCTGCGCCGCACACGGCCGACCCGGCACCTGGGTGGTCGAGTTGTAATAGAGGTCGATGCCGTAGCGCAGGCAGCTGCCATCCGAGTTCACGCAGTAGTTCCAGTACAGGGTCTGCGACAGGAGGAAGAAGGTCCAGCCGCGGATACGGCCGTCGGCGGCGTAGCGCTGCACCGCCGTCTTGTACCGGCTGCCCTTGGTGCCCCAGTCGACGTTGTCATTGATGCCAGCCTCGGTGACCCAGATCGTGTGACCCGCCGGGAGCACGCTGAGCGCGCGATTGATGACCGCGTAGCTGAAGTTCTGGTTGGCATACTCGTGCGCGCCGAGGGACTCGTACTTCGACTGCACGTTGCCGTCGCTGGCCGTGCTGTAGAAGATGTCGACGTAGGAGCCCGAGGCGGCGGCCGGAAGCGAGGCGATCCAGTGCAGGTTGAAGAGGTAGGTGTACTGGGGCGCGACCTGGTTGGCGATCTGGATCAGCCAGTAGCGCTGGACATAGGGATCGGCGCCATGATTGTCGGGCTCGTTGCCGACCTCGACCCAGACGTGCACCTGGGCGCGATGATTGTAGATGTAGTCGATGAGGCGCTCGCCGGTGTCGCTGAAGCGCATCCCCGCCATGAAGTGATTCAGCTCGCTCACGCCGAGCTTGGTCTCCTGCGTGCGCACGATGAGGTCGCGGGCGCCGGCGCTGATGGCCGAATTGAGGTACGAGGCGGGCACCGCGAAGGTCGACGGATAGCCGCCCGACCAGTTGCCGTCATAGCTCAGGTGGAACTTCACCACGTCGGCGCGCATGGTCTGCAGCTCGGGCACGACGTAGGTGCTGAAGTTGGGCTCCCCGCCGATGATGATGCCGCCGGCTTGCTTGCCGGCGAAAGACGACGTCGGGAACGCAAGGGCCAACAAGGACAATAGTGCTGCGATAGGGGTCCGTTTCATGGGGAGGCTCCTCTTAAGGTCGTGGACTCATGAACGCCGACGACGGTGCGACGCGGACGTGAACGATGCGCCCCGTATCAATCCCGCCCACAATCTGACTACTTTCGTGTTCAGGATTGTACGGTCCGGCACCGTACTAGAGCAGAGCGGAATGCGTCAACCAGAAAGAGCATTGAACCGGTAGATGTCACAATGCCGTCCTCGTCGGAAAACACAGTCGGTTCCCTTAACATCTTAACACTGACGCGGCGCTTCAATGCTCTAGTTTCATTGTAACCTGGCAGTGTCGCTTGAATACTTTTCATCGTGTCGTAACATCACAGCGACGCTTGAACTGCTGTCGTCGTGACATCCGTCGCGCCGGCCGGTGGTCGGGCCAAGAACGCCATCTCCATGATGGCTCGTGGAGCAGGCGCAGGGGGCTGGGGGGGAACGGAAGATAGAGGGGAGGGAGC